>NZ_JAKRFG010000014.1:0-109082 GCF_022348135.1 Halomonas sp. McD50-4
CCACTCGGAACTGGACACCGCGCCGGACGGTCTGGCTGAACCCGGACCGGGAAGACCCGCTGGTTCAACGCGATCAGCGATTAGAAGCCGCCTGATTCCAGGTTCCAACAAGCTTGACAGGCATCGCATGGCAATGGCGGCCGATTTTTCACCCTCGGCTTCGGTCACGGTGGCGCGACGCTTCCGCTCGGCGGCCATCTGTAGGCGCATGGCCGACTCGACCTCTTCCGGCATGGCGATATCCTGCACTTCCACCCGGGAGATCTTGACGCCCCACTTGGAGGCAGGCTCTTCCATCGCCGCCTGAATCTCGTTGTTGACCTCCGCGCGGGACTCGAACAGTTTATCCAGCTCCATCTTACCGACCACCGAACGGAGCGTGGTTTTCGCCAATACCTCGACGGCTTGGCTCATGTTTTCGACTTCATAGACCGCCCGCTTGGGATCGATGATTTGGTAATACAGCGCGCCATTGATGCGCACGGTGACGTTGTCCGTGGTCACCACGGGCTGGCCGGGGAAATCCATCACCGTCTCGCGGCGGTCGATGCGGGTCTCATCGGTGGTGATGGCGGTGTACTCCTCGCCCATTTTGCGATAGCGCAGCATAGTGATGGCGCGGGGCTGTTCGATGAACGGAATGATGATGTTGATACCGCTCTCCAGCACGCGGTGAAAAGAGCCGAGACGCTCGATCACCATCACTTCCGACTGGCGAACGATCACCAAGCCTTTCGAAATGATCAAAATGCCGATGACGACGATGATCAGGCTAATCAGTAGGCCGGGGCTTATCGGTAAATCCATGTCAAGACTCCTGGGTGTTGGGGGTGGCGCGTGAACGATCATCCGTGTCGGATGGCGTTAAGGTGACCAGCGCGGTCGTGCCTTCAAAGCGTTTGAACACGACCTGCGTGCCTTCGGGCAGCTCGGTTTGGCCACTTTCGAGCACACGTAAACGGAAAAAATCGCCATTCACTTTAATGCCGGTGGCCTGATCATACTCGCGTAAAAGCGTGGTATAGCGGTTGCCTTTTTCGACGCCGGTACCGGTGGTGCCGTAGGCAACCCCTTTGGGGGAGAAGCGTGGCCGAATCACCATCACGCCCACCGGCACCATCACGCCGGCAAAGATGCCCATGCTGAGCAACTGCCAGGGCAGCGATAGCCCCAATGCCGTGACGGCGGCGGTCAGCGCCGCCGCTATGCCGAGCGCCAGCAGCACCATGGCGCCCGAGGTCAGTTCGGCAAGACTCAACAGCAAGGCGAGCACCAGCCAGCTGTAAGCAGGGTTCCAATCCATATTGACTCCATGAATGACGAAAAAGATTGTTTAACAGAGTAACGCACTTAGCCCATATTGACCTGTGGGCTGCCTATAGGTTTTACACTTCGTTCGGCTTTATTGGTAAGTGTTAATGGTTGTGACACGCGATCACGCGTTCCTTCATCAGGAGAAGTCTATGTCTCGTTATGTTGCACTTCGGGCGGTGTCTGCAAAGCCACGTGTGATGCCGGTACTGAGCCTTTGTTTGCTGTCAGGCTTTTTAATCTCCTCGAATAGCTATGCGCACCATCACACAGAAGAGGGGCATGGCGGCCATCAGCAGCATGGGGGAGAGCACAGCGCTACCCATAGCGACAACCCTGCTGTTATCGCTTATCGAGCCGCAAATGATCGCATGCACAACGATATGAATATGGCGTTTACCGGCCAACCCGACGTGGACTTTGCGCAGGGCATGATTCCACACCATGAGGGCGCTATCGCCATGGCAGAAATTGTGCTGGCGCACGGCGAAGATGACGAAATTCGTCAACTGGCCGAGGACATTATTGCCGCCCAAGAGAGTGAAATTGCTTTCTTGAAAGCGTGGTTGGCTAGGCAAGGGTATTAACGCAAGCATTGAGTAGGGTGAGCTAAAGAATTAATTGTTTGACTCTGTAATAATGCGCGATTCATTATTTAAAGAGGTATGTTGCCTCGATACTCCCGCTCTTTTGTGAGTCCAAGCGGGAGTTGCATGTCTTTTTGTGAGATAGTCTCTCAGCTTTATTTTTTCTTAGCTGCTTTTTCCTAACTTTTCAGTGCCTAAGAGCCACCTCCATTGTTAACTTCGTGTCAGCTGATTTTTTAGTTCGCTACTATTATTGCTGACTTTTTGGGTAAGCCCAGTAAGAAATAATCCGGTCTTCTTCATAATCATAATTTAACTTCATCTCATAGGTTCTATGAAATCTATTAGGTGACCAAATTCGTGCCTCATTAGAATATTCACATGTCAAGGTTTGTCTAGACTGGTAAAATTCTTTACATTCTTTTGGATGCATTTTTCTCCAGTTAACTCGAAGATTGTTGGCCATCCAGTTAAGCTGTGTTATTTCATCTTCGATCCACTCTCTTGGGTTAATACTCGTCTGGCTAGCTTCTGAATAAGATGGCCACGCTCCATCGCAATCCATTTGATAAGACTGATCGCTTTCATTGGTTTTGTTTTCTCTCACATATGTTTTACGGTATATCTCTCTATTGTGAGATGAAAGCAAGTACAATGTTGCTTGCTCATGATCTTGATTCTTAATAGCTTCAATGAAGTTGGTCATTGTAGGGTGAGGGGGAGGCCCTTTTGGTTGCATGTATAAAAATATTGATACTGAAAACGTCGCTACTATTGAAAATATAATGATCTTGAGTTTCATTTTAAAAAAGCTCGCCGGTTGAACGCCAACCGAGAAATAGTTGGCGTAAAATTTTATTAAGATATTAAGATGAGTAGAGCTCAGACCTAAACAGCCGCAATTCGGCCTCTACAAATCTTTTTCTTGCTTCTTCATTTTCACAGTTGATTGTGCTGCAGAATTGTTCATCTAGACTATACTGTGAAATTGTATCGCTGGCTTCTAACGAAATATTTTTAGCCGCTTCAATATTGCTGTTTCTATGATACGCTTTGGCAACTTCCAGTTGCACGATAGTTATGCTTAGCGAATTTTGTAAACTGGGAATAACTTCGTTAGCTTCTTCAATGTTTCCTTGTCTAGCCAGCGATATCCCATGGCTTTCCAAACGGTGGTTGCGAATTTCAGGTGTGGGTATTGCATCAATGATAATACGCTGTATTTGAATTTCAGAAAGCTCATCTGATGCCCTGTCTTCGAGCGCTAATGCTTCTGATATTATATCCTCGGCAGTCAAGTCAGATGAAAGGATTGAGTTTTCGAGAAGCTCTTCACCTTTTTTGGTAGCTGCATAGCGTGTACGAAGTCTTTCTATTTTGTGTTTCGCTTGACTATAGATTGTAAGCTTTTCGATGATAGAAGTGTTGTTTTCTAACGCATCGATTGCTTCAATATCTTTCATTAAGGACTCATGTAGGCTGTTTGCTTCACGCTCTTCCTTTGAACATCCTGCCAAAAGTATTGTGATAATAATTAGGGTAATGAGTTTTATCCAAAAATTCATTTTATTCTCATCCTTGATGATGTTTTTGCTGTGATTTTGAAGTGTTAAAGAATAGGTCTTTATCTTCTTGGTTAAATTCATTTCGCATGCTTTTTGAGGTGTTTATGCTGTTGGTTTTTAAGTAAAAATTAGATAGGAGCTCCCTTGTGGTTTGCCAGGCAATACTTGCGTTCAGCCAAAGAATCATTTTTAATTTTTTTCAGCTGCACTTGCATGAGAGATAACTTTTTTCATTGTTGGAGACCTACAGCCAATACCTTGCTATTTAGCAGCTTGCGTCTCGTCATCCAGCGCCCAGGCGAGCGGCGCCATGAGCGCTGTCAGCGTTAGCCCTGCTAACTCTGCCCGCCAGCCAGAGCGTTGTATTAACGGCATCAGGGTCCAAACTTCTCTGGAAAGTAAGAGAGGGGCGGTTCGAGGTTGAGCCATTCATCCATTATGCGTTCTCCTTCCTCGCGCTGTTCTGGGGCGACGCTATCGTGGTAAGCACGCAAAGCATTTTCAGAGGAAGTGCCAGGCACCTCTTGGTTGATAGCAAGGAAGATAGCCCATCCTTCTGCCGGATTTGGTTCCGGAGCTGCTCGGCATAAGCTCCGCCCTTCTTCGTTAGGTGCTATATGACAAGCAGCTAGCCAGCCTCGCCCATTGATATGCCCTGCTTCAGAAGCTTTTGTTATCCATTTCCAGGCCTCTTCGGGCTGATCTAAATGATTCAGAACAGAAGCAAGATTATTATTGCTGGCGCATGACCCGCCTCTGCCGCTTGACGAAACCATGGCTCTGCGGCTTCTAAGCGCTCCACGTCGTTGGCGTAACTCTCTTCATCGTTACGGGCAATTTTGCCGAGCAAGTTCATGGATTCCACGTGGCCTGCCTCAGCGGCGCGCAGTAACCACTCCATGGCTTTTTCTTCGTCGGGCTCTTCGACGTAGAAGTAGATGTCATACAGGACGGACATCGCCTCAGGATCACCCGCCTCGGCCTTGGGTAAGGTCAGTTCCAGTGCCGCCTGTGGCCAGTCATCACCGTTTTCGGGGCAGACATTACCTAGTTCACAGGCACCGCCATCGAACAAGCGAAGCATGGCGTAGGGTTCACCGTGTTGGGCCGCCTGATAGTACCAGTCTAGTGCGGCTTGGTTCATGCCGCCCATGACCAAGCGGCGGTTCGCTTCGCCCAGGTAATACATCGCCTCTGCATCACCAGCCTCTGCTGCTTGTTCTAAATAAGATATAGCTGTTTGTGGTCTACTGATACCATATAGCCGCATGCCTTCATCCTTGGCAGCTTGCGTCTCGTCATCCAGTGCCCAGGCGTGCGGAAACATGAACGTTGTCAGCGTTAGTCCGGCGAATATCACGGAGCGTTGAATTAACCGCATCAGGGGCCAAACTTTTCTGGGAAATAAGAGAGAGGCGGTTCGAGGTTCAGCCACTCATCCATCATGCGCTCTCCTTCCTCGCGCTGTTCTGGGGTGACGCTTTCCCGATAAACACGCAGTGATCGTTCTGAAGAAGTGCCGGGGACCTCTTCATGTATAGCAAGGAAAATCGCCCAGCCTTTTGCTGGCTCTGGGGCGGTAGCAGAATTACATAGAGTCAACTCTTCCCAATCAGGTGCAATGTTACAGGCAGCCAACCAGGTTCGTCCGTAAATATGTCCTGCATCGGAAGCTTTGTTGACCCATTCCCATGATTCCTCGGGCTGGCCTAGGTGGTTTAATACAGATGAGAGGTTATGCATGGCAGGTGCATAGCCCACCTCTGCGGCTTGGCGGAACCATGGCTCTGCCGCTTCCAAGCGCTCAGTGTCGTTGGCATAACTATCTTCATCGTTACGGGCAATTTTGCCGAGTAAGTTCATTGATTCCACATGGCCTGCCTCGGCGGCGCGCAGTAACCACTCCATGGCTTTTTCTTCGTCGGGCTCTTCGACGTAGAAGTAGATGTCATACAGGACGGACATCGCCTCAGGATCACCCGCCTCGGCCTTGGGTAAGGTCAGTTCCAGTGCCGCCTGTGGCCAGTCATCACCGTTTTCGGGGCAGACATCGCCTAATTCACAGGCGCCGCCATCGAACAGGCGCAGCATGGCATAAGGTTCACCGTGTTGGGCAGCTTGGTAGTACCAGTCCAAGGCGGCCTGAGATAGCCCACGGCTAAGTAGTCTATTAGCCTCGCCTAGGTAATACATTGCCTCTACGTCACCACTGGCTGCGGCTATTTCTAGTGGAGGTTGCATCTTTTCCCACTGATGAATACCCCATAGCCGCATGCCTTCATCCTTGGCAGCTTGCGCCTCATCATTCAGAGCCCAGGCGAGCGGCGTCAAGAGCGTTGTCAGCGCTAGTCCGGCTAGTATTGCCCGCCAGCTCAAGCGTTGCAGTAACGACATCAGGGGCCAAACTTCTCTGGGAAGTAGGAGAGGGGCGGTTCGAGGTTGAGCCACTCATCCATCATGCGCTCTCCTTCCTCGCGCTGTTCTGGGGGGATTTGTTCACCAAAACGCTGAGTGGTCGCTATTGAGTATGTGTTTGGCACTTCTTCTTGGATTGCCAGCATCATTGCCCATCCTTGGGCTGGATCTGGCTTTGGTGCAGAGTTACATAAGTTCCGGCCCTCTTCATCAGGCACAATGTGGCAAGCCACTATCCATCGGCGGCCATTTATATGTCCTGCCTCAGAAGCCTTTGTTATCCATTCCCAAGCTTCATCGTTGCGTCCTAAATTGGTCAGAATAGCAGCCAAATTATTCATCGCTGGCGCATAGCCCGCTTCTGCCGCTTGGCGAAACCATGGCTCTGCTGCTTCTAATCGTTCCGTGTCGTTGTCGTAACTCTCTTCATCGTTTCGGGCGATTTTGCCGAGTAAGTTCATGGATTCCACATGGCCTGCCTCGGCGGCGCGCAGTAACCACTCCATGGCCTTTTCTTCATCGGGCTCTTCGACGTAGAAGTAGATGTCATACAGGACGGACATCGCCTCAGGGTCACCCGCTTCGGCTTTGGGTAGAGTAAGTTCCAGTGCCGCCTGAGGCCAGTCGTCACCGTTTTCCGGGCAGACATTACCTAGTTCGCAGGCACCGCCATCGAACAGGCGTAGCATGGCGTAGGGTTCGCCGTGTTGGGCTGCTTGGTAGTACCAGTCCAAGGCGGCTTGGTTCATGCCGCCCATGACCAAGCGGCGGTTCGCTTCGCCCAGGTAATACATCGCCTCGGCATCCCCAGCGCTGGCTGCCTGTTCTAAATAAGGGATGGCTGAATCAACTTTTCGAATACCGTAGAGCCGCATGCCTTCATCCTTGGCAGCCTGCTCCTCGTCATCCAGTGCCCAGGCGTGCGGCATCACGAGCGTTGTCAGCGTTAGTCCGGCTAGTATTGCCCGCCAGCTCAAGCGTTGCAGTAACGACATCAGGGGCCAAACTTCTCTGGGAAGTAGGAGAGGGGCGGTTCGAGATTGAGCCACTCATTCATCATGCGTTCTCCTTCCTCTCGCTGTTCTGGGGTGACGCTTTCCCGATAAACACGCAGTGATCGTTCTGAAGAAGTGCCGGGGACCTCTTCATTCCTGGCAAGCATAATAGCCCAGCCCTTAGCAGGGTCTTCCTCTGTTTGACACAATTGGCGGCCTTCTGCTTCAGGCTCTATGTAACAGGATGCTAGCCATTGCCTACCATTAATATGGCCCGCCTCAGAAGCTTTGTTCATCCAATCCCATGCTTCTTCATAACGTTCCAGATGACTCAATGTAATAGCCAAATTATTCATCGCTGGCGCATAGCCCGCCTCTGCCGCTTGCCGAAACCATGGCTCGGTGGCTTCCAAGCGCTCGATGTCGTTGGCGTAACTCTCTTCATCGTTCCGGGCAATTTTGCCGAGCAAGTTCATGGATTCCACATGGCCTGCCTCGGCGGCGCGCAGTAACCACTCCATGGCCTTTTCTTCATCGGGCTCTTCGACGTAGAAGTAGATGTCATACAGGACGGACATCGCCTCAGGGTCACCCGCTTCGGCTTTGGGTAAGGTCAGTTCCAGTGCTGCCTGTGGCCAGTCGTCACCGTTTTCCGGGCAGACATCGCCTAGTTCACAGGCACCGCCATCGAACAGGCGAAGCATGGCGTAAGGTTCACCGTGTTGAGCTGCCTGGTAGTACCAGTCCAAGGCGGCTTGAGATAGTCCACGGCTAAGTAATCTATTTGCCTCGCCTAGGTAATACATTGCCTCTACGTCACCACTTGCTGCGGCTATTTCTAGTGGAGGTTGCATCTTTTCCCACTGATGGATACCCCATAGCCGCATGCCTTCATCCTTGGCAGCTTGCGTTTCGTCATCCAGTGCCCAAGCTTGCTGTAAAAAGGATGTAATTAACCCAGCGAGCATTGCCAGAGTAATTGGTCGTATAATGTCATTCCTTTCACAGCTCATTTTAATTAGTTTGCGCATATTTCAGCTCCCAAGCCTGCGACATATCGGCGGTAATCACTTTTAGCGAGCCTTGCATCCTCATTACCTGTTCCTGAAACCTGATCCATAAACCTATCCAAGGCCAGCTTATGGTTATGGTAAGCGGTGTCTGGGTAATTATGGGGCGGCTGACCGTCGGCGGTCATTCTGACCACTGCTTTGGTAAACAGGTACTGCGAAGGGGTGGGGTCTTCGCGGCTGAAGCGGCATAGCGGGCCGTAAACGCTCATGGTGACGCCTTCCACTATCCAGCCCAAGCAGTTGGCAATGGCGATCTGCTGAAAATCCAGTGCTTCCTGAGAACTAAAGCTTTGGATTCTGCCGCCACTCCTGCCCCTGCCGGGCTCTTCTACTTCAAATGCCCTTGGCTCACTGACGAGTAGATATAACAGTGCTCCGAGTCCTTCTGGGGTTAATTGCTGCACCCAGTCGCGCATTTTGTCTTGTCTTGGGTCATTAACGATGACGTATGCAATCGGCCCCGCATTTTGGCCACCCGTCATGGCGTTGTAGAGCCGTTCAATACCGGCTTGTCCTCGTGCTGCCAGTAGGCCGACGTTCAGCAGGGTGGTGGTCGCGAGGTAGCCCAGCCAGCTCATGCTTTCGTAAGCCTCTTCGTCGATCCACTCGGGCTTCACGTAGTTGTTGTCCACCATGGCGCGATGGAGCATGGCGAGCCACAGGTCCAGGCTATCGACATCCAGCTCTACCGAGAGCCCACCCCCTGCGCCCTTGCCAATCACGACACGTGCGGCCATGCGCAACACGAACTTACCGTTCTGCATGCCCAGCGCAAAACCGAGTCGCCCCCCTAAGCCTGCTGCAAGCTCTAATGCCAGGGTAGCAGTGCCCAGACTGCGCCACCCAGTGAGTGACTGGTTGGGGTTTGCCATGCTCATGTCGGAGAGCGCTGCGCGGCCGGGGAGGAGGCGTTCCAGGTTGGCGGGGGGCTCCCAGCTCATCGAGCAACGGGTTTCGACGCCCAGCTTAGCCCCCGCGAAGGCTTCGATGGTCGCGCCCTCGGCTTCCCGTTTTGTCCAGTCAATCCCGGTAATACTGAGCCCATCTTCGCCAAGCGAAAAGCCTGTCTCTGTGGCCAGTGCCAAGCTGGCCCCGGCAAAGCCTTTGGCCACGGCATCCACCACAACGACATAGCGGCCCAGTTCACGCTGCTCGTTCACTTCATTCAAGGTGGCAACGACTTGCTGGGCCTGCTCTTCTCGGGGGAGTACCAGACGCCCCAAGGGCAGCTCTCCCCGTGCCAGGCTGAAGGTGCCCTTGGCCTCCCAGCGGTAGGCCACCGAGGCAGAGGTCTTGTTCGGGTCGCTCTCATCCAGTTGCCAATGGCCATTGGAGGGCCTTTTAATGGCTAGTTCATCGCGCCGGGTGGTAGAAAGCCCATTGCTGCCCCCACTGCTCATTTCAAGATCAGCGTCGAAGAAGGTGAGTGTGGGTTGCTGGGCGACGACTTCCCATGGCGTATCGCGCTCATCGTCACTTCGTGGCTCGTTAAGATCGAATCTGGCCATGCCGACCAGTCGCATCATTTGTGCTTGGGCGCTGGCATCAAACAGGCGTAGCTGTTCCCGCCCTGGCCCCGTAAAGAGCACTTTCTGCAAGGCGGCTCCCCAGCGTTCCTTGCTGTCGCCGTTTAGAGAGGTGATGTCATGCCCTTGTTCCTCCAGGTAGGCGAAAAAACGCTCAGGCTGGAAGAATCCCAATGGGTCATCGTGCCACTCACCTCGGTGCTCGATGGGTTCACACCCACGCCCGCGTAGCCACTGCGAAAGCGCCGTTTCCAGTGACTCCCATAGCTGAGCGGGCAGCACGCCATCCGCGCTCATCGCCGCGTCTAGCCGTTGCCGCTCGATGGGCGTCATGGCGGGCATCAACTGGTACAGGCTGAGGTGGCTAAGCGATTGATCCGCCTGAGGAGAGCTGAACTCTCTCAAAGGGAAGTCGCGACGCACCAGCAGTTCGATCTGACGCTTCTGATAACCCATGGCATGACGGTCATCTTCGATATCGGTATGCCAAATCAATACGCGGCTGGGCTCCATTTTTTTAATGGCAGCATCCGCTTGCTGGAATAGATCACCTAATTCTTCCTGAATACTTTCATAGAGCTGCCGTTCCTGCTCGAACAAAAAGATAGGCAGCTTGGCTTGGCCTGCCGTACCGCTTTCCCACTCGCTGAGTTTTTCCTCGACCGCACGGTGCAGCTCAACGCTTTGCTTTAGAGTGCTGCAGTAGGTATCGAAGGCGCTGACGCCGTCTTCTAATGGGGGAGCGCCATCTTCCGTGAACGATAGGGCCAGTTCAGGCGTGGCAATGCCCAGGGAAGCGAGCGTCAAGATGCTATTGAGGTAGTCGGTGTATTTGCTTTCTTGATGCTCTGACAGCTGCTGTACGTAGCCCACGAAACGGCACGCCTGCGCAGCCTCGTCAGGGGGCATGGATTCACATAAGCGGATGAAGGTTTGATATTCGGCGAGCACCTCTTGCAGTGAAAAAGGCGTAGCTTCTCCTTCGCTGCCTGGGTTGAAATGGTATTCACGCTGCGCCGCCGCTCGGCACGTGCGGTAGGTTTCCAATGCTTCTGCAATCTCGGCTTCCCAAGGGCCGTAATAGCGCTCGCCTTCTACGCTGTAGCCCGCTTCCTGCGCGCGTTGCAAACCTGCTTGATAAAGGTCACGTAGTTCACTTTCCAGCCGCACCGCTTCGGCATTGGTCAGGTGGCGCGCCAATTGATTCAGTAGTGCTGGCGTGGTCAACTGCCAAAGGCTTTCCAGAAAAGAGCGTTGATGTGCGATCTGTTCCTCAAGCGTGGCTTCGTCATCGGCCGTGATGTCGATCAACTGCCCGAAACATGACTGGTAACGCGCTCGCTCGCTCTCGTCGAGAAAATTTTCGGCTCTCGTCGGTAACAGGCACTCCATCAAGCCCGCTTCATCATTGAGCAGGCGAAGTCGCTCGAATGCGTCCTCTTCCTGGGTCCACGCTTTCAGTTGCTCGGCGGCCTCCAGCAGTATGTCTGAGACCTCTTCTGTCAGCAGCCAAAACGTATGGGTGCCGGGTAGATACAAAATATCGGCCCAGCACTGCTCCTGACAGACATGCGTTGCGTTTTCACCAGCGCTTTCACCATCAGATTCGGGTGGTTCGAACACATTCACCACCACAGGGTTCAAATGGCGCTCTTGGGTTTGCTCGGCACTCATAACAGGCGCTCCAACTGCTGTACTTTTTGGCGTGTAGGAAGGTGGTAGTGGAGAATGTCGTCTAACTGCTCATGCCGCCTATCGCTTTCATCCGTCATCAGCGGTAGCAGTCGTTTCAAATGATCAGAGCGGCTGATGCCTGCGCTCACCAGGGTGTTCATGCGAGCCAGCCATACAGCGGGTAAAGAGGTGAGTGGCGTCTCTGTCATGCGGCTCAGCCACCACGCTTGCTGGCTCTCCTTCAGGGCGGTTTCCATATCGCTCGTCAGTGACCAGGTGGGGGTGGCAGGCTCTTCGGATGTGCCCGGCTGCCAGAGGAGCCATTGGCTCTGTGGCGTGGGCGTGGCCACCTGGCCCAGGAGTAACGAGCACTGGGCGTAACAAGTTGGGGGTGCGCTGGCCAGCAACGCACTCCAAACGGAGGGCTGCTGAAGGTTGATGAGCGATTTGCCCCCCTGCGGGTCATCCAGCACAAATAACGTCTGAAGGTAGTTGGCGAGACTAAGTAGTGTCTGGTCAGGGGCAGGCTGGCACACCCATCCCAGGCGCTGGTGGCAGAGGGTTTGGGCATGCCGCCAAGCGGCACTGCCCACGCTGAGTTCTAGCAGCCAAGGGCTGGCGTCCAGCAACGGCGATAAAGCGGTGCCTGCAAATAGGCTCGTAAAATCGCGCTTGCCCTCGCAGGCCAGCAGAGTTCGACTTTGTTCGGGAGCACGCCGTTGATCGAGCACCATATAGGCGGTCTGGCCCGCAGTGAGGTTGCCTGTCAGCGTTTGGGCGTGGCGGGTACGTTCCGCCAGTTGGCTCAACCAGCGAGACATGGGCAATCCTCACGACTGCACTGGGTGTCGTTGATCTTGCCGCATAGCGGCATGATGGCTGCTTCGCTGAGCTGGTAATCCTTTAGCTTGGGCAGCGAGGTAGGTGGTATGGCTTCATGCACTTCCGCCACCGCCCGCCCCGGCAATAGCGGGCCTTCCACTGCCTGCCCGGAGCCGTTGCCAGGGCTGCCGCCTGCGTTGACCCGCACCTTCGGGCCGACCATCGTCACGCCGCCGCCGTCCAGCTTGAGAAAACTGCCCCCGGCGTTCAGGGTGAGTTCGTTACCGGCTTCCAGCACCACCTTGTGGCCTGCCTTGATGTGCAGCTCTCGGCCACTTTCGCTAAGCCACGCTTGACCTGCCTTGATGTGCAGCGTGCCCTGTACCGTGAGGTGCTGCTGGCCTTCGGTGTGCTCAAAGCGATTGCCGTGCACCGTGTGATGGTCGTCGTTACCGATCTCGCTGATGCGGTCGTTCTGAACTTTCAAGAAGCTGTCGTGGCGGATTTCTTCGGTGCGGTCATTCAGCGTGAGCAGCTCCAGGTCTTTCTGGGCGTGGAGCCAGATTTGCTCTTCGCCCGCTTCGTCTTCGAAGTGCAGTTCGTTGAAGCCGTCGGCCTTGTGGCTCTGGGTGCGCAGTACCGTGCGGGTCTTGTGCTCCGGCAGCGGGTACGGGGCGGTGTTCACGGCGTGGTAGGTGCGCCCGGTGACCAGTGGTTGGTCCGGGTCGCCCTCTAAAAACGATACGACCACCTCGTGGCCAATGCGGGGAATGGCGATACTGCCGTAACCGCCCCCAGCCCAGCCCTGGGCCACGCGTACCCAGCAGCTGGCGTCTTTTCCTGCGGCTGCGCCGCTAGCACCGGCGGTGTTGGGCTCCGCGTAGCGGTCCCAGGGGAACTGCACTTTGACCCGGCCGTGTTCGTCGCAGTGGATCTCTTCACCTTCCGGGCCCACCACGAAGGCCACCTGGGGGCCGTCTACCCGCGGTTTGGGGTTGGCGGTGGCGCGCCAGGGGGCGTCGCCGGGGATGAGGGTGACCTGGTTGTAGTAGCGGGTCATGCCGTTGGCATCCGCTTGAGTCATTCCGTCTTCTTCCAGGGCCTGAGGCTGCTCACCGTAGTGCACCACGTCGATGGCTTGCCAGTCGCGGTTCAAGGTGTCGGTGTCGTGGTCGGTGAGGGTGAAGCGGACGCCGGGGGCGAGTTCGGGCAGGTCGCTGTCGGCGTGGGCGGTGAGCGCTTCGCGGCGCAGCTGTTCCAGGCGAATGCGGCTGAAGGGCTTGCCGGAGGCGTCCTGCTTGTAGCGGCCGGGGTAGTCGTAGTGTTCGTAGTCGTCCCGCTGGCCGTGGGCTTCCACGTCGCGGCCCTGGTGCTCGTGGAGCTGGGCATAGGCGGGGGTCTTGAAGCTGTAGTCCTTGAGGGTGGCCGAGGCGGTGGCCACCCGAGCGGTGTGGCGCAGCTTGCGCACGTGGCGCTGGGGGGCGGTGCCGCCCGCCCGGCTGTGGTAGCTCCGTTCACCCACGCTGGTCAGTACGCTGGGGTCGTCGGCGAAGATCAGGTGATGGCTGTTCTCGTCAAATTCATGGAAGTAGAACAACCCCTCTTCGGCGGCCAGGCGCTCGATGAATGCCAGGTCGGTCTCGCGATACTGCACGCAGTACTCGCGCTCCGGCAGTTCGCGGTTCACGGCAAAAGCTACGTCGGTGATGCCCCGCTCGTCGCACAGGGTATTGATGATGGTCAGCGGGTCGACCTTTTGGAAGATGCGCGAGTTGTGGCGCAGCGAGAGCCGCCATAGAGCGGGGCGTAGTACCAGCGAGTAAAACGTGCGGCGGTGGCCACGGTCGCCCCGGCCAAACTCGCTGACGATGCCGTGTACCCGGCGCAGTGGCTCGCCATCCTGCCAGATGGTAAGGCTCGCTTCGCGATCCAGCAGTTCGGCGGCATCGAGGTTGCCGTCGCGGCTGGCCAGGTTGAGTACCAGCTCGAAAGGCTGGGAGAGGGCTTCACGGTGGGTGAAGTCGATCACGGCCACGTCGTCAACGCCGGGTAGCGTCACGGTAAAGTGCAGTCCGGTGCTGAGTGCCATGCCCCCTCCTGGGAAGTTTCAATGCTCATGAGTACAAATGAGAAACGCTCAGGTTAATCATCAGAATCGATACTGCAACCCGCCAAGGCGACAAAGCGGCAATGTCTTACAAGCCGTGTCGGCAATCTCTTACAAAATGCGCGTTGATTGATTAAAAAATGAGCAGATATGGCAGGGTGGGGCTGGCAAGAAGTGGTAATCTTCGCCTCTGATGGCGATGAAAAGGAGAGCCGCGTGTCGGGTGTGATTTATGGGTTGGATATGGCGGGGGTGATCGTGTTTGCCCTGTCGGGCGTGATTTTGGCCTGTCGCTCGCGGATGGACCCGTTCGGTATGCTGGTGTTGGCGGCGGTGACGGGCATTGGGGGCGGTACGCTGCGAGATTTGGTGCTGGGTGTGCGGCCGGTGTTCTGGGTGACCGACCCTACCTACTTGTGGGTGATCTTGGCCACGGTGGGCGTGTCGCTGGTGGGGTTTCACTATATCCACCGGCTCTCTCGGGGCTTTTTACCGGTGGCGGATGCCTTTGGGCTGGCCTTGTTTACCGTCATCGGCACGCACAAAGCGCTGCTGCTGGGCACCTCTGGCGTCGTCGCGGTACTGATGGGCATGATGACCGGCGTGGCGGGCGGCATGATTCGTGATGTGCTGGCCCAGCGGGTGCCGATGGTGCTGCGCGAAGAGATTTACGCCACCGCCGCCATGGCGGGTGGAATTGTCTATGTCGCGCTGCAGGCGCTCGATGCGCCACTGACTATCGCCATTGCCGCCTCGCTCAGTGTGACACTGGGGCTGCGCTTAGCGGCAATTCATTGGCACTTGGCTTTGCCGGTGTTTGCCTGGGTCACGCTGCCGCCTAAACACCAAGACGCCAACGCGCCGCTGTCGACACCGCAAAAGGCCAAAGAGCGTGTACGTATGATTCGTCGGGAGCGCACGCGCCGCTAAGGCCTGGGAAAACGCTGGGCGTCGCGCCAGCGGTCAAACCAGCGCTTGGGCTGGAGTACACGCAGGGCCGGTTCGCTGTCGTTCAGCTCCACGCCAAGGCCCACGGCACCAAGCCGGGCATAGAGGGCGCCATTGGCTTGGCCGTTGGCTAGGGTCACATCGGAGAGCAGTCGCAGCGGCCCGCCTGTGAGCGTGAGATCATGCAGGCGTATTTGCTCTCCGCTCATCGCCAGTGCCGCACTGCCATGGATGTCATGCGCGTTCAGTAGCCTACCCAGCCAGTCTCTCTCCCGGGCGCGGGCGAGAAAGAGCCGTGCCAAGAGCCCCGTATCGCGCATCCCTAAACGTAGCTGGCTAGTGAGTTGAATCGGATCACTCCACTCCAGTTGCGCCTCCTCCATGGTGAGCTGTACCCACCAGCCCGCATCCTGAGTGCCATCGTCGCTGCGACGAAAGACGTTTTCCAAGCGCAGGTAAGAGTCGTTGGCGGTGAACCGATGTGTCTCGATATCGCCTTCGGTAAGCTGTAAATGCAGCGTCACGTCGCCCCTCAGGCGCTGCTCCAGTAGCGCCATCTCGGTGTCGAAAGCGCGCAGCGTGATATCACCTTGGGCACGCAGCCCCTCCAGCAGCCATTCGCTTGTCAGGCTGGCGTTGCCGGAGAGAAGCTCGACTCCCGCATCTTCTGGCAGGTAGCGGTTGTAGCGGGTAATGTCCGGCACCTCGGTGATGGGTAGCGCAACGCGGGTGGTGAAGTGTTCGGGAGCGGGTGAGTCCAGCACGTCGCTAAAGCGGTCGGTTTGGGTGGTGAGCGCAAAATGGCGGCCTTCCAAATGCGCGCGGTCGTCCTCTTGCTGCCGTAGGACAAACTGCGGAATCCCCAGCGAAAGCTGCGCCTGCTCGGGGCTGTCGAGCTGGGCGGTCAGCTCGCCGCGCCCGGTGGCTAAATAGTCGAGGAACGTCACTTCTAATTGGTTAGCATTGATCCGCAGCCGCGTCGGAGCTTGCAGCGCGTCATCGATGAACGCGCCCTGCAAAAAGAGCTGGCCGTTGCCGGATAGCGTAACGCCGTGGGCATCCGGTAAAAACGTGTTGAGAAATCCCAGCCGCTGCACGCTGCCCTCCAGCGTGAACTGCCCGCTAGGCGTAGCGTTTCGGCGCTGGAAACGGCCGTTGCGCAGCACCAGCGTGCTCTCCAGCGCTTCGCTGGGATGTTGCGGGTCGGCGACTTGCCAGCTCAGCCGCGAGCCGCTGATGTCCAGTGCCGTGCCATCCAGCGCCGCTTGGCGAATCGCCAGTGTGAGCTGCGTATTGCTCACCAAGGTGCCGCGCTGCCCGCTACGTTGCCAGCCGGTGGTCAGCGCGTTGCCGGCTAGATGAAGCTCTCCGCTTAGTTGCTCGGTCGTGAGGATTAGCTGCCCATGGCTGGTGGCCGTGCCACTGTTTAACGTAAGCGGAGAAGGGCTGGGCAACACCGACGCAAGGTAGGGTTGTAGCGTTTGGATATTGGGCAGCGTGGCGTCTTCCCAGCTCAGTTGCGCCGTGGCACTTTGTTGGGCCTGCTCGGGGTCGAGGGGGCTTTGTGCCGCTAGTGTTAGCGCTGCGTTTGCCAGCAAGGTGCGCTCCTGATGGCGCAGCGTGGCGTCCGTGAAGGCCAGTTTTGCCGTTATCTGTTCCTTAGTAGAGAGCGCCGCGTCGAGGGTACCGCTGCCTTGCGCGGTGAGTTCGAGCAGCTCTGCGCCTAGCGTGGGGGCTTGAACGGTTAGCGATGCTTCGTAAAGGCGTGCATCCTGGAGCGTCGCGCTGGCGGTGATGCTCCCCTGGCCGGAAAGCCGAACCCCTTGGCCATCGAAAGCCGTTGCGAGATAGCGGTCGAGCATGTCGAGTCGTGTCACTTCGCCCGATAGCTCAAATGACGCACGGGTGGGCAAGTCGAGCTGATCCAGGCGCTGATTGGGAATGTGGGTAGCGAGGGCGAGCTGGGTATTCGTCGCGTAGGGATGCGTATCGGCTAGCGTGACGTTTTCCAACTGGGTCGTGAAGCGCAGTTGACCCTCTTCCACGGCGAGTCTGACGCGCCCCTGGCCCGTGGCGGTATGCGGCGGCGGTGTGTCATCCGCTACCAGCCAGCGGCGCGTGTTATCGGTACTTCTCAAGCGCTGCTCATCCATCGAGAGGGCCAGCTCGGGGGCTGCTAACGTCAGTTCGCTGTCCGGCTGCAGTTGGCCCTCGGCGAGCGCAAGCTCGCCTTCCAACACGCCGCTGCCTGCCAAGCTTAGCCAGGGCAGTGCCTCTAAGTAAGGCATGAACACATCCCAAGCGTCGGCTTGAGCCGTGATGGCAAGCTGGGCGGTGAGGGCGTCGAGCAGCGCCTCCGTCAGCGCATCGTTACTTTGCTGGGTGGACAGTGAGTCCAGCGATGCCGTACTGCGTAGCTGAATGTCCTGCACCAGCGTGGTTTGATCGCTCAAGCGGACGAGGCGGCCCTGGGTAATATCCAAGCCTACATAAGGCACGCTGAGGGTCTCTTGGCTGAACTGGGTATCCTCGACCTTCAGCTGGCCCTCTGCTTCCAGGGCAATGTCCCCGATGGTAAAGCGGCGAATGCCGTTCGCTTCCAGTGCTTGAATATGTAGCTCTCCGCGCAGCAGGGCAAGCAGCGATAGCGACAGGGTGGCTTGGCTGGCCTCGACGGTAATCGGTAGCGCTTCGCCTTCCCGGGCTAGGTAGAGGTTGTCGACTTCCCAACGGCCAGGGTGAAGGCTCTGGGCGTTCGTCCAGCGTACCTCGACCCCTTCGATGGTGGAGAGTCGTTGCGGTAGCCATTGGCTGTTAAGCAGCCAGTGGCTGCCTACTAGCCAGATCAGCACGAGGGCTAGCGCGCCAAACAGCAGGACGATCAGTGGGCGAAAACGACGTGGTGCAGCGGGCGTGTCACGGGACATACGGGCTTCCTAGCAGATGACTCCTGTTGGCGCGTGTTTTATGGCATTATGCGCGACGTGGGGCAGTTATGGGTTTTCGATTTCAACGCTAGGCAGGCAGCAAAGCCATGTTCAAGGATTTTTACGCGCAGCGCGGAGAGTATGTGGTGATCTCCGCGGAGCAGGCCAGCCGCTTCGCTAAAAGCGTGGCTGGCGACTACAACCCGATTCACAACCCGGATGCGCGGCGTTTCTGCGTGCCCGGCGACCTGCTGTTTACGCTGGTGCTGGTGAAGTTTGGGCTGTCGCGACAAATGGAATTTCGCTTCACCAATATGGTGGGTGCCGACACACCGATCAAGTTTAGTGAAACCGTTGACGGGGATATTCACGTTTGTGACGACAGCGGTAAATGCTATTTACAGGTCGTCCGCAGCGGCGATATGACGCGTGATGAGGCGGTGGTCGAAGGCTTTGCCCGCTGCTACGTCGCCTTCTCGGGTAAGAATTTTCCCCACTATCTCAAGCCGCTCATGGAGCAGCATGGGGTGATGTTCAATCCCAAGCGTCCGTTAGTGATCTACGACAGCATGGGGTTCTGCCTGGATCGCTTGGATGGCTTTTCGCCTCATTTGGCGCTTACACAATCCTCGTTGGACGTACAGGGAAAGCGTGCCGACGCGCTGCTGGAGTTTTCCATCGAATCGGCTGGTGAAGCGGTCGGTGTGGGCTCAAAGAAGCTCGTGGTGAGCGGTCTGTGCGACTACGATGCTACCGAAATGGCGGCCATCGTCGACGAGTTTTACCGCTTGAAAGCGGCCTACGAAGCCGCCTAGGGCAGTGGATGCCTACCCGTCATTGCGACGCTGCGTTAGCGCAATGGCGGGTGCCATTAACGCTACCGCTCAGGTATTCTCAAAGCCGACTAATTAAAAAAATACCCAAAGCGCCGACCGGCACTTTGGCTGGACAATGAGGCTTTGCATGAACCGAATGAAAACGCTGACGCTTGCCTGTGCCGCAGTGACCCTGGCCGTTACCTCTATCAGCGCCCAGGCACGTGATTTTCGTCTAGGGCTGATTACGCCCGCCCAGCACTTGTGGTCTACCGAAGCCGAAGCGTTTGCCCAAACGCTGAGCGAGCGCTCAGGCGGTGAGCATAGCGTTAGCGTGTTTCCAGCTCAGCAGCTAGGCAACGAAGCGCAGATGGTGCAGCAACTGCAAACCGGCGCGCTGGACATGGCGTTTCTGACCATTGCTGAAATCTCCAACCGCATTCCTGATTTTGGCGCGCTCTACGCCCCTTATTTGGTGGATGACGTGAACCATGCCGCGCGTCTGCTGCGTTCCGATGCCGCCGGAGAGTTGCTGGATCTGATGCCGGAAGGTGTTGGCTTGGTCGGTGTGGGTTACGGCATGGTGGGCATGCGCCAAGTATTGAGCCGCAGTCCTATCGAAAGCGCTGACGATCTGCAAGGCCAGCGGCTACGTATCACGCCCTTCGAGCCCATTCGCGATTTCTATACGGCTACCGGTGCAGCACCGGCCCCCATGCCGCTACTGGAAGTTTACGATGCGCTGGCCAATGGCCAAGTCGACGCCATCGATATGGACTTCGACTCGATTTTGATTCTGAAATTCTACGAGCAGGCGAACAACCTGCTGATCTCCAATCATATGATGTTCCCCATGGTGGGGGTGGTGTCTGGGCGCGTTTGGCGCGAGCTCTCTGAAGAGGATCGCGAGCTGATCGATACCGCCATGGCCGAACATCTGGAGAACGTGCTGACGGGGTTCGAAGAGATGGACGCCGCTCAGGAAGAGGAGATTCGCGGGTTGGACATCAATATCGTCGAAGCCGACGCTGAGTTTTTCTCTGAGGCGATTGCCGAGTGGGAGCGTATCTGGGCACCCAAAGCGCCCATGCTGGAAACCCTGCGTGCGGAAGCGGATCGCTTGCGCGACGAGTAGTGTCAATAAAGGCTAATAATCATCATGCTGCAACGCCTGTCCAACGGGCTTGCCCGTTGTGAAGAGATCACCGCCGCTGCCTTGGCAGCGGCGGTGACGTGTTTGATCCTCACGAATATCGCCTTTCGCGCGCTGGGCAGCCCACTTTACTGGGTCAGTGAACTGGCGATCTACGCCATGATCTGGATGACCTTCTTGATTGCTGGGGCGGTGCTGAAACGTCGCCACGGCATCGCGGTGACACTCGTGAGCGACCTGCTGCCGTCTGCAGGAAGAAAGTGGGTCATCGTCGCGGTAGATACGATGGTGCTGCTGTTTGCCCTGATGCTGGTGTGGCTCTGCTGGCGGTGGTATCAGCCGCTGACGCTGGCTCAAACCGGCTTCGATATACGGGCGTTCCAGGGCCAGACGTTCAATTTCATCTATGCGGAAAATACCTCCACCCTGGGCATTAAAAAATTTTGGGCATGGCTGATCGTGCCTTGGTTTGCAATCTCGCTGAGCCTGCACGGCGTGTCGAATCTAGTGCAATCGCTAACGGCCATGAGGGGACGTGTATGACGGTCGTGGTGTTTCTGCTGCTGCTTCTGGGCGCCGTGCCCATTGCGTTGGTACTGGCGCTCACGGCGATGTGGTATATCCAAGCCTCCGGCAATACGGTGCTATTCGACTCCTACCCGCAGCAGCTGTTTAGCGCCATCGAAAGCTATGGGCTGTTGGCGATTCCGTTGTTCATGCTGGCCGGGGAGTTGATGAACGAGGGCGGGTTGACCAAGCGATTGATTGCTCTGGCGCGCATTTTGGTGGGAGGCTTTCGCGGCGGCTTGGCCTATATCAACTTGGTGGCCAACATGATGATGGCGGCGATCATTGGTTCGGCGGCGTCACAAATCGCCATCATGTCTCGCGCCATGGTGCCTGCAATGGAGCAGGAAGGTTACGATACCCCCTACAGCGCGGCGATCACCGCCGCAGGGGGCCTGCTATCGCCGATCATCCCGCCCTCCATGCTGTTCGTGCTATTTGGGGTCATGGCTCAGGTGCCCATTGCAGAGATGTTTATTGCAGGGCTGTTACCAGGGCTTTTGTTGGGCGCAAGTTTTTTTGTGGTCATCGCTTTGGTGGGGCTGGTGCAGCAGTACCCGAAAGGGCAGTGGCCGAGCCGTCAACAAGCGCTGCATGATGCGTTATGGGGGTTGCCCGCACTGCTGATTCCCGTGATTATCATCGGCGGCATTTTGTTGGGTATCGCCACGCCCACGGAATCGGCGGCACTGGCCTCGCTGGCGGCGCTGCTGATGGGGCGCTTCGTGTATGGTGATCTGCGTTTGACGCAGCTTCCCATGGTACTCACACGCACGGCGATCAATGCCGGTCTTGTCATCATGCTGATTGCCGCAGCGGGTGTGTTTGGCTGGGTAGTGATCTACGAGCAACTGCCGCAAATGGCCGCTGAATGGATTGCTGCGTTGACCAGTAGTCCGTTTCTTTTTTTGCTGTTGGTGATTGGGGCGCTGCTGCTAGTGGGAATGGTGATCGATGGGATTGCCGCGCTGATTTTGGTAGTGCCCATTTTGATGCCTATCGCCCAGAGCCAGTTTGCGATTAGCCCTTATCAGTTTGGCGTGGTGGTCTGCTTAACCTTGGTAATGGGCTTGCTGACGCCCCCGGTGGGAGCTGGGCTGTTCATTGCCTCTTCCATGACCGGCGCACCGCCGCTAAAAATCTTCCGAGCGTTGCTGCCCTTTTTACTGGCCACCCTGGTCACGCTGGTCCTGCTGGCGTGGTTGCCATGGTTGACTAACGGATTGATTCAACGGTGATCGTCTCGCACGCGCGGTTTAGGCCGCGCTGTTGCCCGTGAGGGGCATTACGTCTACCTCCACCTCGAGCTGGTGGTCGCCGCCGCCATTCATCACGCCTTTGAGTGGTGCCACGTCCGCATAATCTCGCCCCCAAGCCAGCACTGGGTGCTGTTCACCGGCTACCGTACCGTTGGTTGGATCCAGCGCTAGCCACCCCCAGTCCGGAATCCACGCGGCTAGCCACGCGTGGGAGGCATCGGCGCCAATGAGTCGTGGTTGGCCAGGTGGCGGCTGAGTCTCCAAGTAGCCGCTTACATAGCGTGCCGCCAAGCCCACCGAGCGCAGTGCGCCAATGGCGAGGTGGGCAAAATCTTGGCAGACCCCCCGTCGGTTAGCCAGCACCTCACTCAATGGTGTGGCCAACGTGGTAAAGCTGGGGTCGTACTCGAAGGTGTCGTAAATCGACTGATTGAGCGCTAGCGCGGCATCGACCAGCGGTCGGCCGGGAGTGAAACAGCTGCGCGCAAAGGCCGCCAGCTCATCGTTACGACGAATGAACGGCGAGTCGAGCCGGTAGAGCTGCATATCGAAGCGGCTGTCGTTGCGCAACTGCTCGGCTACACGCTCCCACGCCGGAGAGCTGCTCGGCAATGGCCCGAGCGGTTGAGTGTTGAGCGGCGTCACGACGGTCACATCCAGCGTTTGGTGCACGTCTTCCAGTGCGAAGTAGAGCACTCGATTGCCAAACACATCGCGGCGCTCGGCCTGCACCTGAGGCATTGGGCTGATCGTCAGTTCCGAGGCACCACACTGCTGGTGCTGGGTTTTACGTGGCAGTACCCGGGCCTCGCTATGACAGAGCGTCACCGGTGCGCTGTAGTGGTAGCGTGTGGTGTGCCGCAAGGTGTAGTTCATTCGTCGGGCTCCATGCTGACAAGTTGGCGCGGCCGTTCCACGTGGCTGAAGTGGCTGTGGCTAATGGCATCAGAGAGCGCATTGAGCGGCGCAATCAGCTCGTCCAACAGTTGCTCCAGCGCGGCCTGCGCATCTGGAGTATCGGCCAAGTGGCTAATTCGGTCGATGTCGGCGAGATGCAGAGCGGCGTTGGCTTGAATGAGCAAACGTCGCTCGGCATTTCGGTAGGGCGACGAGCTGCCGGGCAGCCGATCCATCTGCCGTTCCAGACGTTTGAGCATGTAGCCCACCGAGCGCGGGTTGGTTTCGTCGAAGAGCAGCAGGTCAAGAATCGCTTCGGGGTGCAGCTCGCTTCGGTAGCGTCGCCGGTAGGCCGTAAAGTTATCGGTGGTGGCGAGCACCACCTCCCATAGCGCCAGCCCCGGTGAGTGGGGAGCGTTGAGAGTGAGTTTGAGCAGCGACAGCAGGCCTAACACGCGATCCAGGAAGCGGCCAATGTCCATGAAACGCCAGCCGTAATGGTGGGGCATGGTTTCGTTGCACAAGCCAAAAAAGGCGGCAATTTGCGCCGACAGCCCTTCGCAGGCACGCCGCGCCGCGCTGGCACCCAGGCTCGGGTTGAACGTATCTACCCGCTGTCGCAGTTGGTGTACCACTCGCCAGGAGTCATCTCCCAGATGTTCGCGCACGCTGCGAGCGTTCCGCAGCATTTGGGCGAACAGTGGCTGCAAGGCTTGGGCGTCGCGCTCATCGAACTGGGTCAGCAGCGCCGTGCGCTTTTGCGCAAAGCCCACCAGGGGCGGCTTGGTGCTTTCCCCTTCATGGTCGAGCGTGGTGATATCGAGGGCTAGCAGCAGCTCATCTAGCAGTTGATCCGCGATCTCGTCCTGGTCGTACTCCATCAAACGCAGCAGCGCTTCGCGCAGCAAGCGGGCGCGGGCATCCAACCGTTCGCCGTAGCGTCCCAGCCAAAATAGACTTTCGGCCACCCGACTGGGCAAGTCGGTGCCATCGCGGGTGGCGACCACCGGGCCACGCGCTTGGCGTAGCTGGCTGACATGGGGTTGGGGCGTATTCGCGGTGACCCAGACATCTTTGACGATCGGGCTGCTTAACGATGGTGAGCCCGGGGAGCCAACCCACGCCAGGCCGCCGGGCATGACATGATAGTCACTAGGCTGCGGACGTTGGGTCGCGATGCTGCCAGGCATTCGTGTAACGAAGCAGCGCAAGTTCAGCGTTGCGGGGGATAACCGCTGCATGTTGGCATCGAACACTGGGGCCGATGCTGGTTGGGTACTGGCATCGGCACTAGGCAGCAGCAATTCCTCACCGAGTAGATGCTGGCATAAGGCAGGGAGGTAGTCGGCCAGCTCGGCCATTTCCAACACGCCAACGCCGAGTGCATTCGACATGGCCACGCCGCTGGCGCGGGTGGCTTGTAGCAGTCCAGACACGCCGAGTTGTGAGTCGCCGCGTAGTTCGAGCGGATCGCAGTAAGCGTCGTCGCAGTGGCGCAGCACCACATCCACGGGTTGCAGGCCTCCTAAGGTACGCAGCCATAGCTGGCTATCGCGTACCACCATGTCCTGGCCTTCGGCGAGATCGATATTGAGATAGTTCGCCAAATAGGCGTGCTCGAAGTAGCGTGGGCTGCCTGGGCCGGGGGTGAGCAGCACGATCGTGGGATTGTCACGGTGCTGGTAGGCCAGCGCGGTCAACGTACGGTGATATTTGTCCAAAAAGCCCGCCAGCCGCTTGAGCGGGGCGTTTCGATACATTTCCGGCAGCGCGCGGGCCATGAGTATGCGGTTCTCCAGCGCGAAGCCAGTGCCAGACGGCGCCTGCAGGCGATCGCCCATCACCCGCCAACGCCCATCGGTATCTTGAATGACATCGATACCGTGAAAACTGATCGATGGACGGTCGCTGGGTTGCGAGCCATGGCAAGGCAGTAAAAAGTGGGGCGAAGCGAGAATGGCCTGCGTAGGAAGAAGCCCTTCATCGAACAGTGTGCGCGGGCCATAAATATCGTCGTAGAGCGCATTGAACAGGCGCGTGCGCTGGGTCAAGCCGACCTCTAGTGCTTGCCACTGCACCTGATCGATCACCCAGGGAAGCGGATCGAGCCGCCAAGAGCGGCCCTGAGTGTCTTCGTGCATGTTAAAGATCACGCCGTTCTCTGCCAGCAGGCGCTGAATCTCTTCATGCTGCTGATAGCGGCCATCCGCGCCGAGTGCTTCCAAGGCACAGAGCAGGCTCTGCCAGCCGGGGCGCAACTGCCCCTGCCGGTCGAGCATCGCATCAAACGTGCCGGGCTGTCCCTTGCCTAGCTGATTCGTGTAGTCCTCAACCAGCCCGGCAGCGCCGAGCCCGAGCAGTGAGGGAGAGACAGGGGCGGTCATGATCCTGATTGTCCTAAGCGAGTAGGGGGCGGATTATCCTGTAGCTAGCGCAGATAAGGAAGCACTCTTCATTCATCAGCGTGGGCTCCAGCGCAAATCGAGCGTGCAAGGCAGCTCCTGGCTCGCCCTTTCCGGTACGGGGGCCTGAAAGCCATGGCGGTGGCCACTGTCGCTGAAGCGTCCCAAACGGCGGGCTTCGGCTTCGAACGCATTGACAGGGAAGGTCTCGAAGCTACGTCCTGTGGGGTGTACCACATAGTAAGTGCAGCCGGCTACTGAACGTTGGTTCCAGGTGTCGATGACATCGAACACTAGTGGTGCGTGAATGGGGATTTGCGGGTGCAGCGCCGAGGGTGGCTGCCAGGCGCGATAACGAACGCCGGCCACGGCTTCGCCATTACGCCCGGTGGCGGTAAGTGGCACGGGGCGGCCGTTACAGGTGACGACGTAACGATCACCGCTCATGCCGCTGACTTTGACTTCCAAGCGCTCTACCGAGGAGTCGACGTAGCGCGCGGTGCCGCCTGCAGTCGCTTCTTCGCCGAGGACGTGCCAGGGCTCGATGGCTTGGCGAAGCTCGATCGAGAGCATCGGTGTATGCAAACGGCCGTGCACCGGGAATCGGAACTCCAAGAACGGCGCAAACCAGTCTAGCTCGAAGTCGAATCCGTGATGACGCAGGTCGCTGAGCACGTCGTTCAAGTCTTCCCACAAGTAGTGGGGCAGCATCCAGCGGTCTTGTAGCGCGCTTCCCCAGCGCACCGGCTTGCCACGGTAGGGCGTTTTCCAACAGCGGGCGACCAGCGCGCGAATCAGCAGCATCTGCATTAAGCCCATTCGCGCGTGGGGAGGCATTTCGAAGCCGCGCAGCTCCAATAGACCCAGGCGTCCGCTGTCGCTGTCCGGCGAGTAGAGTTTATCGATACAGAACTCGGCACGGTGTGTATTGCCGGTCAAGTCGGTCAGCAAGTGACGCAGCAGGCGGTCGACCAGCCAGGGTTGCACTACTTCGCCTTCGGGCATTTGCTGCAGAGCGATTTCCAGCTCGTAGAGCGTTTCGTGGCGCGCTTCATCGACGCGTGGTGCCTGGCTGGTAGGGCCAATGAACAGCCCCGAGAAAAGATATGACAGGCTGGGATGATGCTGCCAGTAGGTGACCAGACTGGCCAACAGGTCGGGGCGACGCAAGAAGGGCGAATCGTCCGGCGTGATGCCGCCCAAAGTGACGTGGTTGCCGCCGCCGGTGCCGGTATGGCGACCGTCCAGCATGAACTTTTCGGTACCTAACCGCGCTTGGCGTGCTTCATCGTAGAGACGCTCGGTTTGTGCCACCAGAGTTTGCCAACTGGTGGCAGGCATGATGTTGACTTCGATGACGCCTGGGTCGGGTGTGATCTGGAAACTTTCCAGCCGCGGATCGCGCGGCGGCGCGTAGCCTTCGATCATGACCGGGCAGGCAAGTTCGCGGGCGCACGCTTCGATACTGCTGAGCAGGTCGAGGTAGTGCTCGAGCTGAGTCAGCGGCGGCAAAAAAATATGCAGCCTGCCTTCACGGGGTTCGACGCACAGACTCGTGTGAATGATCTTGTGCTCCCGATCCTCCTCGGCGCTAGGTTGCTGCTGTACCGATTCGCCTTCCGGGTGGCTATGGCTTGGATGGGTGCTTTGGCCCAGGCGCTCAGCACTGGTGAAGCGGTGCTGTTCGGCGTTACGACGCGCCACCTCTCCGTGAATGTCGCCCAGCGCCGGGCGAGGAGCAAACAGCGACTGCGGTTGGGGCTGGTCTTCTGGGTCGGCCCAGGGCAGGGCAGAGAGCGGCAGGCGTAACCCCATGGGCGAGTCCCCGGGTACCAGGAAGAGGTGGTCGCGTTTCAGCGGCCAGCGTCCGCTCTCCCAACGGTGTGACTGGGCAATCGAGTGGCGCAGTGGCAGCGCATAGCCAACGACCGAGCTCAGATCCTGCTCCAGCAGGCGGGCAAGGCGTCGGCGCTCGGCGTCATCTTTCAAATCGGCTTTGCGTGGGTCTACGTTGACCGGCAGCGTTTGCTCTTTCCACAAATAGTAGTAAGCATCCTCATAGGCAGGAATCCAGCAGCGCTGAGCCACGCCCAGACGTTCGCTCAGCGCTTGAGTAAAGCGCTGAGCCATGGTGTCGTCGGCCACCACGTCGGGGGCACCTTCCATGCAGGCCAGCCAGCTTGGGTCGCGCCATAGCGGCACCCCATCTTTACGCCAGTAGCAGGCCAGCGCCCAGCGGGGCAGCGGCTCGCCGGGATACCACTTGCCCTGCTGCTGCTGAATCACGCTGCCAGGGGCGTAGGCGGCCTGCAGGCGCGACAATAGCGCTTCGGCGCGCTCACGTTTGTGCTCCCCCAAGGCTTCGGTGTTCCACTGAGGGCTCTCCATGTCGTCGATGGAAACGAACGTCGGTTCGCCGCCCATGGTCAGTCGAACGTCTTGCTGGTTGAGCGCTTGGTCAACCTCGTCGCCCAGCGTCAGAATGCGTTGCCACTGCTGCTCGCTATAGGGTTTGGTGACGCGCTGGTCTTCATGAATGCGCTCGACGCGCATCTCGACGTCGAACTCCACCTCGCACTTATCGGAAAAGCCAGTGATGGCGGCGGCGCTGCCGGTCGTAGGCGTAGCGGCGAGTGGAATATGACCTTCGCCTGCAAACAGGCCAGAGGTGGGGTCCAGTCCTACCCAGCCAGCGCCGGGCAGGAAGACTTCGGTCCAGGCGTGGAGGTCGGTAAAGTCCACGTCGGTGCCGCTAGGACCATCCAGCGCTTTCACATCCGGTGTCAGTTGAATCAAATAACCCGACACGAAGCGTGCCGCCAAGCCTAGATGACGCAGTATTTGTACCAACAGCCAAGCGCTGTCGCGGCAGGAGCCGCTCGCCAGGGTCAGCGTCTCTTCACAGCTTTGTACCCCAGGCTCCATACGCACCAAATAACTGATGTCCTTTTGCAGGCGCTGATTGAGGGCGACGAGGAAATCGACGCTGGTGGTCGGTTCGAGAGAGACGTCTTTCAACCAGTCCAGAAGTCGCGGTCCCGCTTCGGTTACCTCTAGGTAGGGGCCAAGCTCTTTGCTGAGTTCGTCGGGATAGGTGAACGGAATCTTTTGGGCGACGTCATCCAAAAAGAAATCGAACGGGTTGATCACCGTCATGGGGGCCACGAGTTCGACGGCAATGGTGAGCTCTTTACGTGGCTCGGGGAACACCACGCGGGCATTGAAGTTGCCGAACGGATCCTGCTGCCAATTCAAGAAATGGTCGTCGCCTGAAATATTCAGTGAATAGGCGTCGATATGGGTACGGCAGTGGGGGGCCGGACGCAAACGAATCACATGGGGCGAGAGCTTGACGGGGCGGTCGAAGCGATAGGTCGTGCGGTGATGCAAGGCAACGCGAATGGTCATGAGCCACCCTCAAAGAAAGCTAAAAGTCACCGTGCGTATTCCGCATAGCGCGTCGGTGAAGAAAATAAGTACCCAGAAGTATCGTTGGAGTTGAACTATTTTGCAGCTGCAATATGAGTAATGGCGTTTAAAGAGTGTGGAAAATTGTCATCGCACCATAATCGATAACTGGTATGCACTATTTTGGTGCTCTAATAACGATTAAGTACTAAAAAATGAGTGTTAATTTCTTTCATGTATAAAAGTTGTGCCAACCAAGCCATACAAAGAGAAGAGTAAACGCTAAGCGCCAATTGAGCGTTGAAATAGCGGGGAATATGGCGCGAGTTTTGCGTGTTTATATGGTCAAGTTGCTACGTACATTGCACGCGGCAGGCCTACACTACTGAATTAAGGAAGTTGCCGCTTCCACCCTAGCGCCAGGAGAGCGCCCATGAGCCAAGTAGATTGGAATAACTATGCGTGCCGTGACTTTTACGACGAGCTGTTGGCGGCGCCAGGCAAGCCTCGTGCTTCTGCGGACGAGTTATGTCACATGTTGGCGCGCTTTAGTGCGGAAGAGCTAGCTGAACGTAAAACTGCGGCAGAAATTGCCATTCGAACGATGGGCATCACGTTTACCGTTTATTCAGAAGGGGCGATGATCGACCGCGCCTGGCCTTTCGATATCGTTCCCCGCATCATTCCGGCCAATGAGTGGCGAAAAACCGAGGCGGGTTTAAAGCAGCGCGTACAAGCGCTGAACTTGTTCATCGATGATCTCTATCACGAGCAAAAAGTCGTCAAAGATAAAGTGTTGCCCGCCGAAGTATTGGCTCAGTCGGCCAATTTTCGACCTCAGTGTGTGGGCATCAATCCGCCCCACGGCGTGTGGGCCCATATTTGCGGATCTGACTTGGTGCGCGGCGGCGATGGCACGCTTTACGTGTTGGAAGACAACTTGCGTATCCCGTCGGGCGTTTCGTACATGCTGGAAAACCGCAACGTCACCAAGCGCGTGTTACCGGAGCTTTTCGCCTCGGGCAAGATCTTGCCAGTGGACGACTATGTCGCGCAGCTGTACGACATGCTGGCGGCCATGTCGCCCCGTCCGGGCGACGACCCGCAGGTAGTGGTGCTGACGCCTGGCATCTATAACTCTGCCTATTTCGAACACGCCTACCTGGCGCAGCAAATGGGGGTCGAGCTGGTGCAGGGCAGCGATATGCTGGTCGATGACGACGATGTGGTCTACATGCGCACGGTAGAGGGCTTGCGCCGTGTCGATGTGATCTACCGCCGCGTAGACGATGAGTTTCTCGACCCCGAGGCGTTCAATCCGCACTCCATGCTGGGCGTGCCGGGATTGATGCGCGCTTGGCGGGCGGGCAACGTCGCGCTGGCCAACGCGCCCGGGGCGGGCGTCGCCGACGACAAAGTCGTTTACGCCTTCGTCCCTGAGCTGATTCGTTACTACCTGGATCAAGAGCCACTGCTGCCGAACGTGCCGAGTTATCTCTGTATGTTCGACGAGGACCGCCAGTACGTGCTCGATCATTTGGACGAGCTGGTGGTAAAACCCGCCAACGAATCCGGTGGTTACGGCATGCTGATCGGACCGCGCTCCACCAAAGAAACGCGGGACGAGTTTGCGCGCTTGATCAATGAAAATCCGCGTAACTATATGGCCCAACCGACACTGGCGCTTTCCACTACGCCAACGCTGGCCAACGGTTTGCCTCAGCCCCGCCATGTCGACCTTCGCCCGTTCATCCTCTCGGGACCGGAAACCCATGTAACCACAGGCGGTTTGACCCGCGTGGCGCTGGTCGAAGGGTCGCTGGTGGTCAATTCGTCCCAAGGGGGCGGGAGTAAAGACACCTGGATCGTCGAAACCGACGAGAACGCGGCGGGTGCCGCTGAGCAGAAAGGAGCCTAGCGCCATGCTGTCACGCGTTGCTGAAAACCTCTATTGGATGGCTCGCTACATCGAGCGTGCCGAAGACACCGCACGGTTATTGAGCGTCAATACGCACCTGATGCTGGATTTGCCACGCCATTTACCGCTGGGCTGGGCGCCGCTGATCGAAATGACCGGGACGCTGGATGCCTTCAACGCTCGGCATACCAGTTTCGATGAGCGAAGTGTGATGCACTTTTTGTGCGCCGATGCCGAAAACGGCAGCTCGATTCTCTCGGCGCTCGCCAGCGCCAGAGAAAACCTGCGCACCACGCGGGACGTGGTGCCCCGAGAGATTTGGGAAGAGGTCAACCAGCTCTATCTCAGCGTGGCGGATCACGCGGAGAACGGCGTGAGCCCTCGGCGTCGGGATGCATTTTTGAAAAACGTCATTCGAGGCTGCCAAACGCTAACAGGGCTCATCGAAGGCACCTTGAGCCACGGCCCGGCGCGTACGTTCATCAAGCTGGGCCGTCAGTTGGAGCGGGCGGACATGACCACACGGATCGTCGACGTGCGTTCGGCGAGCTTGCTGCCGCAAAATCCTGAAGAATTGCTGCCGTTCGAAAATCTACAGTGGATGAGCGTGCTGAAATCCCTGACGGCGTATCAGATGTATCGTCAGCAGGTCAGGCTGCGCGTGCGTGGGCCGGACGTATTGCGTTTTCTGCTTCAAGATCCGCACCTGCCGCGCTCCATTGCCTGTAGCCTGGAAACATTGGGGCACGAGCTGCAGTTACTGCCTCGTCAAGATCGTGTGGCAGCCACGGTGTCACTGGTACGCGCCGATGTGGTCGATGCGGACATTCAGGCATTGGCCCACTCGCCGAGCAAACTGCACGCTTTCGTGGACGAGCTACAAATTGGTTTTGCCGCCATTCACGATACGCTCAGCGCTACGTATTTCGTGAACGGCGACGGCGTTCCTCGAGTCACTCAGCGCCAAACCCAGAGCCACGTGGGCGACCATGACAACGACTGATTAGGCCGCTTTAGGGCTGGCGTTCGCGCGTTGAATGAGATCGTGTAGATACGCCAGCTTTTCATGCACCGCGGGGGCAAGAACCCCTGGGGCCAGATCCAGTAGGCCCATGTCACGATTGAGTTCATTCACCGTCAAGCCCACCTGGTGAAACGCTTGTAGCATGCTCTCCAATGAGCCATCGTACTCGGCCCGAGAGAGGCCCATGTGCAGTGCCGTATCCAGCACGGCCACCATGTCCAGATAAAAGGCAAACGTCTCTGCGAAATCCTCCCACGGATGCATGGCGGCGTAGGCGGAGATGAACCGTGTGGGCCAGTCTGCCGGCGCGCCTTGCTGATAGTACTGCTCTAGGGCGTCGCCATAGGTGGGATGGTTGTGGTCGCCGAACACGCGAATGCTGGCGGCTTCGTCTTGGTCTTTGATCAGTAGGTCCCAGTAGTAGTGGCCGATTTCGTGACGAAAATGGCCGATCAACGTACGGTGGGATTCATTCATGTCGACACGCAGCCGCTCACGCTCGACGTCATCGGCCTCTTTGACGTTGATGGTGATATGGCCATTGGCGTGGCCGGTGTAAACTTTTTCTTGGTTTGCCGTGGAGCGCCACAGCCCTTGGTCGGGCAGCGCATCGGCCATGAACGAAAAACTCAGTGGGACGCGGATGTCCTCGCCCTCGACCCCGTGGGGAAGCTTGAGCAAATCCAGCGTATAGAAAAGCCGCCGTTTGGCGCTCTCCAGCGCTGCCCAGCGTTCCCGGTTGCCCTCGACCTCTAGGTCGGGAATCACCTCGTTGTAGCGGCAGCAGTCGCATAGCGTATCGGCGTGCCCGTCGGCCATCACCACCATCCGGTTGCAGACGTTTTCGACGGCATAGTTGTGGCACTTCATTAGTGCCGTGCCGCAGTCTTCATGGGTACAGAGGTAGCCGCCGCTATCTAACGGTTCCAGCGCCACGATGTTACAACACGCGGGGCACCAGCCAACCTCCGACTCACAGGCCAAGCAGTGGGTATTTTCGAAAAACAGCGGATTGCCACAGCGGCAGCTAAACGTCTGCATGGATACCTCCTTGTGATCACCACCGCGCATCTCACGAGGGTGAGTAGTGATACGTCATTGTCTCAGCATAGCGATGCCCTCACCGAGAGGGAAAGCCAAATCGTCGAGCGGAGGGCATATTGTCTTTGTCCAGTTGCTAATTGACGTTTACGTCAACTTGCTGATATACCCTAATGGTTCCCTATTCGATCCCATAACAAACACAAGCCGAGGAAACGCATCATGTCCGTTCGTGAAATTCCGATGTACATCGATGGCCAGCCGGTCATGTCGCAAAGCCAAGAGTGGCGCGATGTGGTGAATCCTGCCACCCAGGACGTGGTGGCGCGAGTACCGTTCTGTACGTCCGAAGAAGTCGAGCGCGCCATCGCCAGCGCCAAAACGGCGTTCAAAGAGTGGCGCAAAGTGCCGCTCGGCAAGCGCATGCGCATCATGCTCAAACTGCAGGCGTTGATTCGCGAGAATACAGCGGAACTTGCCGCCTTGATCACCGAAGAGCACGGTAAAACCCTGCCGGATGCCGAGGGTGAAGTGGGGCGCGGGCTAGAAGTGGTAGAGCACGCCTGTTCGATTACCTCCCTACAGCTTGGCGAGCTGGCGGAGAATGCGGCCAACGAGGTGGACGTCTATACCATGCATCAGCCGCTGGGTGTGGGGGCGGGCATTACCGCCTTCAATTTTCCGATCATGCTGCCCTGTTTCATGTTCCCGTTGGCGATTGCAACCGGAAACACCTTCGTCTTGAAGCCTTCCGAGCAAGACCCGAGTTCTACCATGCGGCTCGTGGAACTGGCACATGAAGCGGGTATTCCGGCTGGGGTATTGAACGTCGTGCACGGTGGGCCTGACGTCGCCAATCAAATTGCCGACCATCAAGATATCAAGGCGCTGTCGTTCATCGGTTCGACCCATGTGGGGTCGCTGCTTTATAACCGTGCGGCCGCTGCTGGCAAACGTATGCAGGCCATGATGGGTGCAAAAAACCACTGTGTCGTCATGCCGGATGCCAACCGTAGTCAAGCCATCGATAGCCTGCTGGGCTCTGCCTTTGGTGCCGCCGGTCAGCGCTGCATGGCGAACTCGGTGGTCGTGCTGGTGGGGGAAGCGCGCGAGTGGATCAAAGACATCGAAGCCGGCGCGCGCGGTATGACCGTGGGACCCGGCACCCAGCGCGAGGCCGATCTGGGGCCACTGGTTTCTCCGCAAGCCAAGGGGCGGGTCGAGCGTTTGATTACGGCAGGTGAGAAGGAGGGTGCTACGCTGCTGGTCGATGGGCGCGGCTACACGGTCGACGGCTACCCAGACGGTAATTTCGTCGGGCCGACTCTGTTTTCCGATGTGACGGCAGACATGACGATCTATCGTGAGGAAATTTTTGGGCCGGTGCTGTGTGTCGTCAACGTCGAAACGCTGGACGACGCCATCGCTTTCATTAACGCCAATCCGAATGGCAACGGCACCTCGATCTTTACGAACTCGGGCTGGGTCGCGCGACGCTTCGAGACCGACATCGACGTCGGCCAAATTGGCATAAACGTGCCCATTCCGGTGCCGGTCGCCTACTTTAGCTTTACCGGTTCTCGGGCGTCGAAGCTGGGCGACCTAGGGCCTAACGGTAAACAGGCGATTGCGTTCTGGACGCAGACCAAAACGGTCACTGCCCGCTGGTTCGAGCCCGAAAACGTCTCTAGCGGTATCAATAGCACGATCTCGCTATAGCGAGCGGCAACGCGCTGCGCCTCCTCGGTAGAGGAGGCGACCTTCACACGTCCTGAAACAGCGGTAAGCTCTCCGAGAGCAGTTGCCCTATGGGACCAAGCTGGCTCTCGTGTAGTACGAGCAGGTAGGGCGCCTCCTGCTCATCGCGAACGGGCGCCAGCAGCGCGAATTCTCCCTCTTCGAGGTGAAATTCATGAATTTCACGAAGGCCGTGGGGGGTCTCACATTGTGAGCAACGGTAGGTATCGTCCTCGCCATATACGAGGCGATGGTACATTTTGAACAGAGTGTAGAGGGCAAGCCCACCCTCGAACGCGGGCCAGCGAGCCGGTGTGGCACGAATATCGTCGGTGAGCGCGTTGCCTTCTGCTTCGGCATCGGCAATGGCATCGGCCAGGGGAGCCGCGAGAATAGCGGTTTGATCTGCGGGTAGGGGGGCATTTCGTTCCGCCGCCGCGTGAAAGGAGGTGGCCGCCGCCTCGAAATCTTGCAGGTTGTGCAGCGTAAAATCGGCATGCTGTAGGTCGGCAGGTTCGAAACCACCGTTCTCCCAGCCGTGAATCACACGAAGCGTGACCAGGCCGCGCTGCATAGGCTGGGCCAGCAGGGTGTGAAGCATGACACGGATATGCAACTGACGCTCATCCGTATCGTTCTCGAACGCACGGTACGGGTCTGCGAACAGTTCATGCAAACGCCCTGGCGTGTGCTCTTTTGCTTCGGAGTATGACATGGTGGTTTCCCTGTAAGTACGCCGCTTGGCTAGCCGAATAGCGTACGGCTTTTATGACATTAGATCACTAAAAGTATGGCGAGCGTAAAGCCATATGAAAAGAGTCTTTAGTTAGCAATTTGTTACGGATAAAAGTGAGTTGGTAGTGGGACTCTACTTCAAAATAAAAAAGGAGCCTTTATGGCTGCATCGATCAGTCGGTTCAAACTTCCTGACACTCTGGATAATGTTCCCAATGATATTCGGGAAGCCATGTTGGCCGTGCAGGAGAAAGCGGGCTTCGTGCCCAACGTATTTTTGATGTTGGCTCACCGACCCGACGAGTTTCGCGCTTTTTTTGCGTATCACGATGCGTTGATGGAGCGACCATCGGAGACGCTGACCAAAGCAGAGAAAGAGATGATTGTCGTTGCGACCAGTGCCCGCAATCGCTGCTTGTACTGTGTCGTCGCCCATGGCGCGCTAGTGCGTATCTACAGTAAAGATCCGTTACTGGCGGATAATATCGCCATCAACCATCGTGTGGCGGGATTGAGCGAGCGTCATCGGTTGATGCTCGACTTTGCACTGCACAGTGCCATCGATCTGGGCGAGTTTTCAGAAGAATGGCAGGCGCGTTTAGAGGCAGTGGGGTTCACGCTGGATGATTGCTGGGACATCGGTGCCATTGCCGCGTTTTTTGGCATGTCCAACCGCTTGGTGACACTAGCTGGAACACCGCCCAACGCCGAGTTTTACCTGATGGGGCGTGTCCCCAAGAAAGTGGAATAAGCAGCCCGGCTCCATGGGCAAGGCTTTACTAACGCACCACTTTGATTGAGGATACTGCCTCCACTCACTGTCGCCAGGGGAGCCCCAATGGGGCTGAGAATGCGCGCAACGCAGACCCTGGAACCTGATCCGGTTCGTACCGGCGGAGGAAGCGCGACATGCCTTACCTAACGTCTTTCGTGTTAGGCGCAGCGTTATGCTGCTTTGCTTTTCTGGGTCTTCGGGCACGTTTCAGTGGCGGCTCGCTGGATGATTATGTCACCGCCCGTAATTCGCAAACGTCGGCCACCCTGGGGCTCTCCTTTTTGGCGTCCGGTATGGGGGCTTGGATACTCTTTGCACCCCCTGAAATCGGCGCATTGGTAGGGCCCGTGGCGCTACTGGGCTATGCCCTTGGTTCGGCGCTGCCGTTCATCGTTTTGGGTCTCTACGGGCCTAAGATACGCCAAGCACTGCCCGAGGGACGCAGCATTGCCGAGTTTGCCGACGCCTGCTACGGCAAGGGGGTACGCCATTTCGTGGCGCTTGTTTCCGTGGCTTACATGGGCTGCTTCCTGGCTGCTGAACTCACCGCCATCGGGGCGATTACCGCGCTGCTCTCCGACGTGCCTCCCGCCGTGGTGATCATCGGGGTGGCGCTCACCACGCTGGTGTACACCGTCATGGGCGGGCTGCGGGCAAGCTTGGCCACCGACCGCTGGCAAGCGTGGCTGCTTTTGGCGCTGCTGCTCGCCGTCGCCAGCGTGACGCTCTGGCGACTGCCCAGTATGCCGAATGACGCACAACTCCCGTCGCTCCCCATCGGCAGCTCGCTCAGCGTGGCGTTGACGCTGGTGATCGCCGTGACGGCGGCCAACTTGTTTCACCAAGGCTATTGGCAGCGGGTATGGGCGGCCCAAGACGACGCGAGCCTGGGGCGCGGTGCCTGGTTGGGTGGCGGCTTGACCGTACTGGTCGTCATGGTGATCGGTGGCGTAGGTATCATGGCAGCGATGAGCGGGGTCAGTCTCGGCGAGCCGCCCATGCCGTTTTTTGCGCTGCTTAGTGATGCCCCGGTATGGATCACGCTGCCTTCATTGGTACTGGCCGTCACGCTGGTCACCTCGAGCGTCGACACCTTACAAAACGGCATTGCGTCGCTGTGGGCCAATGGTCACCGGCCCGAGGCCCTCAACAAGGCGCGCTGGCTCACCGTGGCGATCATGCTGCCCGTGATCGTGATTGCCTTGCAAGGGCTCTCCGTGCTGCGGCTATTTTTGATTGCCGATCTGCTGTGTGCAGCGATCGTGGTGCCGGTGCTGCTGGGTTTGTGGCAGCGTATGACACCGATGGCAGCAATAAGCGGCGGGTTGGCGGGGCTCGTAGGGGCCGTGCTGCCTGGCTGGATCGGTCAGGGCAGCATCAGCGCAGGGGTAATGGCCGCCACGTTCCCCGGCAGCGTACCGACGTTAGGCCCGTTCGTAGGGGCGCTGCTACTCTCAACAGCGGTCAGTGTGGCGTTGGCTCTGGTGAGCCGTCAACGTGTCGAAGTCCGTTAATCAAGGCGTTAAGCAGGACATTTCGTTTCGCGTTATGCTGTTAAGGGTTTGATGACCATTTAGGTGTGATCGCCATGAGCCACCTGTTACCCCCCAACGAAACTGCCCGTTTGGCTGCGCTTAACGAACTGGCCCTCCTGGATACGCCAGACGAGCCCGTTTTCGATCGGATCACGCGATTGGTCACCGTGCTGCTCGGCGTTCCTAAATCTACCATCAGTCTGATCGACACCGATCGTCAGTGGTTCAAGTCTCAAGTGGGCATGGCGGTATCGGAAACACCTAGGGACGTCGCGTTTTGTGCTTACACGGTACTCGAAGATGAGCCGCTAGTGGTCGAAGACGCTCAGCAAGACGCACGCTTCGTGACCAATCCCTACGTGATGACACCTGGCGGCATCCGTTTTTATGCCGGGATACCGCTGCGTAGTTCACAAGGGCTGGTCCTCGGATCGCTATGCGCCATGGACAGCCAGCCACGCAGCTTAAGTGACCAAGAAAAGGCTGCGATGCAAGATTTGGCCGATATCGTGATTGGCGAAATCCACCTGCGCGAACGGCTCATCAACGAGCAGAAGATTCGTGCCGCCACTCAGCAGGCGCTCACCGCGCTGCATCAAAGCCTCGAGCAGCGTATCGAGCAGCGAACCCGCGAACTCAATCTGGTGATCGAGTCGGCATATGATGCCTATTTGAGCGTCGATGAGCAGGGGCGCGTGCTGGATTGGAACCATGCAGCCGAGACCATGTTCGGCTGGAGTCGCAAAGAAGCCCTCACTCGACCGATTACATCGCTCATGTTTCCCGACGGAATCACCAGTGACGATGTCGCCATGCCAGTGACCGGAGAAGCCCTACGGCGCGATGGCGTTCGCTTGCCGGTCGAGGTGCGACTGAAGCGTTTCGAGGTGAATGGCCGCCCACGCCGCAGCTTGTTCATTCACGACATTACCGAACGCCAGCAGCTAGAGCGCCTACGCGACCAGCAGGCCCGAGAAGACGTGCTCACCCGTTTGCCCAACCGCCGCGCCCTAGATGAGCGTTTGCCGGAGGCAATGGCACGGGTACGCCGTACGCTCGCACCGCTGGCCGTGCTGTTTCTAGACCTCGATGGGTTCAAACGCATTAACGATCAGCACGGCCATGCCATGGGGGACGAGCTGCTGCGCGACATCGCGAGCCGTCTTCAGCGAACCGTCCGCGAGACGGATTTCGTTGCCCGATGGGCGGGAGATGAGTTCGTCGTGCTGCTCGAGGGGGTGACCAGCGACGCACCGGAGCCGCTGGCCCATAAGCTGATCGAGGTGATCGAGGAGCCGCTCAGCGCAGGTGGCGTGACCCTGCAAGTAAGTACCAGCATTGGTGTGGCGCTGTTCGTCCACGACGCGGCGGAGACACCTCAGGAGTTATTGAAGCGCGCCGATGAGGCCATGTACAACGCCAAACGCGCAGGCAAAGCGCGTATCGCGCTGGCACGTCCGGCGGATACGTCTGCCCCCCATTAACGAACCCAAGGACGAGTATGATTCGTTGTCTATTGACCACCCCAGAGGGCGACGTGCGCGAGGGCGACATTCGCCTGATGGACGAGTGGATGCGCATGCCCACGGCACACTTGTGGGTCGACATGAAAGGAGAGAGCGAAGCGCAGGAGCGTGAGATACTGGAGCGCTTCGAGTGTCACCCGATGGCCATACAAGACGCCCACAAAGAGCGCCATCCGCCGAAAATCGAAGAGTTCGACAATCACACGCTGATCATCTATCGCGGCATTTCCTCGTTCGATGCCCAGCTAAACTTCGTACCTCAGCAGATCTGTTTCTTCGTCGGCGAACGCTTTTTGGTGACCTTGCACCCCGGCGAGGCGATGAGTATCGAACGCTTACTCAATGAGCACGGCAAAACGCTATTGGCCCAGTCACCCGAGCAGGTGGCACTGAGAGTGATGTACACCTCGGCGGGCTTTTATATCGATAGCTTGCTGGAATTCGAAACGGAGCTCAGTGATCTCGAGGACGAGCTGCTAGACAATGGTAACGACGTGTTGATGCGTAAAATCACCACGTATCGCTCGCGTCTGGTCAAAATGCGCCGGATCTTCAGCTATCACAAAGGCATCACCCAAGAGCTGACGGCGTACGACTACGCGCACTTGCCGCGAGGCGAAAGCGAAACGCTGCATGCCATAACCGATGTCGAAGAACGTTTCGAGCGACTCTACACCCTAACGCAAATGTACTACGACATTTGTGGCGATCTCGTCGACGGCTATATCTCCATTTCATCACACCAGTTGAACATCACCATGCGGGTGTTGACGGTGATTACCGCTATTTTCGTCCCGCTAACCTTTATCGCCGGTATTTACGGCATGAACTTCGAGTACATGCCAGAACTGAGCTATCAGTACGGCTACTTTTTCGTTTGGGGGGCCATGCTAGGGATTGGTGGGGTGCTCATTTGGCTGTTCAAACGGAAACGCTGGTTTTAACCCCCTTGTCGAACCGCCAATTGCCGCAGACGACTGGCCAACAGTAAGAGCCCCAGCGCAATCAGTAGCCAAAGCGTGGCCAACAATATAGGAAACGCCCCCGCACCCGCCAGATCCAGCAGCGGGCCGGTCAGTGACGGAATGACCAGCGCCCCGCTGCCCGCGGCGGTAAAGATGGCGCCAGTGGTGCGCCCGCGCATGACAATCGATTGGTTGCACAGTGCAAACAGCGTAGGGAAAAACGCCGAGGCTGAGAGGCCAAACAGCAGCGCGCCAGCGCTTGGCGGCAGCGCGTTGAGGTGCAGACCTGCCGCTGCGCTCAGCCCCAGCGCTAGGCAGCCAGCGAGCACCTGCCAAGGTGAGCAAACGCGTAGTAGCGGGATGGCGAGCAGGCGTCCCGCCGAGAGCGCCAGCCAGAACAGCGTTGCCAGCAACGTCGCCTGCTCGGTGGTCAATCCAGAGAGCGTACCGTATGCGGTGACCCAGCCGGCGAACGTAATTTCGATGCCCACATAAAGAGAAAACAGTAGCATGAATAGTCCCAGCAAGAGCGGGTCGCGGTGTTTGAGCGTAGCCAAGGACGCGGGATTAGGGTCAACGGTGGGCATGGACGGGCTGACGAAGCGCGACAGCGGCCACAGCATGGCAGCCACGCTGGCCGCGACGATCCAAAACGTGAGGTGAAACTGTCCGGTGAGGGATAGCGCAGCAATCATGATCAGCGGCGTGAGCATGTTGCCGAAACTGAAACAGAAGTGCAGCGCGCTTACATTGGGGCCCGCTGCGTCTCGGTGCAGCCACAAAAGCAGCGTGTTCCCGCCCGCGTTGAGCGATACCTCCGCAAATCCCAGCAGCATGAACAGCAGCGTCAACAGCAGCAGAAGCGGGCTAAGCGGGGCCAGCGCCAGTCCGGCTACCGCCAGCACGCCCATCATCACCAACACGCGGTGGCCGTTGAAGCGATCCATGAGCAGCCCGGTGACCATGGCGCCGCTCATGTTGCCAACGGCACGTGCAGTGAACAGCACGGCGATTTGGCTCATGGAGGCACCGCTGGCCTCGGCCAAATGGGGCAGTGCTGGCCCAAGCAGTCCGCCGGTCATCCCAATGGCAATGAACAGGCCAAAGTAGGTCCAGGTGAGACGGCGATGGTACGTCGAGGTGAAGTGAAGCATACCGATCCTTGGCAGGGGCAGAAGCATGGTCGACCCGTAGCTTGACGGGTTTTGCTTACTCTCACTATTGGCGAAAAGTTGACGACCCGCCAGGCGGCTGACTGGGGGAGTGTGGCTTAAGGGGCACTATGTGCTTTACTCATCCATCGTGATCGAGGGCATGCTGTCCTTCGCTCGCCCCCTTGAACCTCGCCCGGCGTTTGTTATCGTCGCGACATATGCACTCAACAAGGAACCACCCATGGCCCACACGGATAACAGCGCAACGATTCCGGCCACGATGTCGGCGATGCTCTTGACCGGTCACGGTGATGTCGACGCTCTGCAATACCGTCAGGACGTTCCCACGCCAACGCCCGGCCCTGGGCAGGTGCTGGTGCAAGTCACGGCAACGGCGAAAAACAACACCGACCGCAAAGCGCGCGAAGGCTTATACCCCACCAAAGGCAAAGAGGACGTGACCTCGTTTGCCATGGGTGGGTCGCCGACCCTGACGTTTCCGCGTATTCAAGGCGCTGACGTGGCAGGTCGGGTCGTTTCTGTCGGCGAGGGGGTCGATCCCCGGCGTATCGGGGAGCGCGGGCTGCTGGATTTCAATTTGTATGCCGACGAGCGTCGTGACATTAACCTGACGCCGGACTACTACGGACACGGCGAAGACGGCGGCTACGCCGAGTACGTGGCAGTGCCTGCCGACCAGTTTCACCATGTCCCCAACCCTGAGCTACACGATGCCGAGCTTGCGGCCATGGGCATGTGCTCGTATCAAACGGCCTACCACATGATGACGGCGGCCAACGTTCAGGCGGGCGAGCGTATCCTCGTCAGCGGCGCCAGCGGCGGGGTGGGCACGGCGTTGATCCAGCTATGCCGTATCGTCGGCGCGATTCCCTACGCCGTTAGCCAGCTCGATAAAGCCGACGCGCTACGTGCGTTGGGCGCAGAAGCCGTCATCGATCGAGGCGACCTGCCCACTTTCGTCGAGCGTGTGCTGGCCGCCACCGATGGTCAGGCCATCGATGCCGTCATGGATCTCGTTGGTGGCGAGATGACCGATCTGTTCATCGATACCATGATCGGCGATATGCAGCGTCGTACCACCTACCCCCGGCTCTCCATTGCCGGTGCCAGCGGCGGTAACCTCAGCGAGATCATGTGGACCCGCATCTATCTCTATCAGGTGCAGATAGTCGGCGTGTCCCACGGTACTCGGGAAGAAGCAGAGCAGTTGATAGCGTGGATACGCAGCGGTGAGTTAAAACCGGTGCTGCATGGCGCGTTCAAACTCTCTGACTTGCATCAGGCCGAGCGCTACTTCGTGAACCGAGGCAGCAACTACCTGGGGAAAATCGTCATCGTTCCCGATGCCCAGTGGGACACCCACGGTGCCCCATTTGCCATAACCTCTGCCTAGGAGCCGGGTGAGTGAAAAACCTGCATACGATTCGATTGTTGGACACCCATGCCGGGGGAGATGTCAGCCGCATCGTCACGGGCGGCATCGATGCATTGCCCGGTGCGACGGTGCGTCAACAGATGGAGTACCTGCGCGACGACGCCGACGGGTTGCGCCGTTTGTTGTTAGAAGAGCCCTACGGCATTCCCGAAATGTCGGTGGATCTCTTGGTGCCTGCCACCGACCCGGAAGCCGTGGTCGGATACATCATCATGGAAGTGATGGGCTACCCGATCTATTCCGGCTCGAACACGCTGTGCACGGCCACGGCCGTTCTGGAAACCGGCATCGTGCCCAAGCAGGAGGGAATTCAACGCTTCAAGTTAGAGGCCCCGGCAGGGCTGGTTCAAATCGAGGCCCGAGTGCACAACGGCGTGGTGGAGTACGTGACCTGCGAAGGCCTGCCGAGCTATATCGATACCTATCGCGACACCATTCAAGTGCCAGGGATTGGGGAAGTCACCTACTCCGTCGCCTATAGTGGCGGTTTTTACGCCTTGGTCGATGCCGAGGCGTTGGGCTTCAAGCTGGTGCGTGATGAAGAGCAGGCGCTGGCGGCTTGTGCGTACAAAATCGTGGAGGCCATCAAGGCGCAACGCGGTTTCTCCCACTACACCCTAGGCGACGTGGGTCCGCTGCCTTTTCTGCACTTCATGGGGCCCGAAGAGCCGATCGCCGAAGGTTATATCCGCTCGCGGTCGACCACCTACGTGCACCCCGGCGTCATTTGCCGGAGTACCACGGGCACCGGCACGTCGGCAAGGCTAGCGCTAATGAATTACGAGGGGCGGTTGAGCCTCGGCGATAAGCTGGAAACCGTATCGCTTAGGGAAACCGGCTTCATTGGCACGTTTACCGGCACGCATCAAGAAGGGGCTTATCAAGTGGTGGAAAACACCATTACGGGACGCAGCTACGTGCTGGCGGAGTCGAGTATCGTGATCAACTGCGACGACCCGATGGTCGCCTGTGGCGAGTTGCATCATATCCTGAGTGATCGCCAACACGAAGAGACGTAGCCCTCCTGTTCGATTCGTTCCCACACCGGGGCCTTCTCGGCCTCGGTCATGCTTCCCCAGCAGGCAATTTCATCCAACGTGCGCCCGCATCCCTGGCACGTTTGGGTGTTCGGCTCGATCTGGCATACGTGAATACAGGGCGATAGCGGGCGAAGTGTCGATGGCATCTAGTTCACTGTGTCAAGTAGTAGAAAGGGGAAAGCGATCAGCGCTCACTGGCTGGCACTTTACCACGTAGCGACTTGAGCTTGCCTTTCCGGGTTTTGTGGTCCACTCGGCGGCGCTGAGAGGCTTTCGTAGGTTTCGTAGGACGGCGCGTTTTGGGCTGTTTGGCCACGCTCTTGATCAGCGCCTTGAGGCGGTTCAAGGCGTCCTCTTTATTCAGCTCGAGCGTGCGGTAGCTCTGAGCTTTGATGATCACTACCCCCTCTTTACTGATACGCTGGTCCGACAGGGCCATTAGTCGCTCTTTGTAGACCGGCGGCAGCGTCGAACGCTGAATGTCGAAACGTAAATGCACCGCAGACGCGACTTTATTGACATTCTGACCGCCTGCCCCCTGTGCGCGAATTTGGCTAATGTCGATTTCCCAGTCGGCCAAGCTAACGCTATTGGTAATAATGAGCATTCCGTTCCCGGATCGTTGTATGAGTCTGTAGGCTAACATACTTGACAGAGGGTAGGCGCCAGCGGCCTATTAAGGGCACCGTTCTTGCCACGCCATCAGGAGAGTCCATGAATACTCTATTGACCGAGTCGCCGCTCAGTGCAGGTAGTCTCTACCGGCTGCTATCGGGCTGCGTTTGCCCACGACCGATTGCCTGGGTGGCTACTCAGGACAAGCAGCGGAACGCCAACCTAGCGCCATTCTCGTTTTTCAACGTGGCCAGCATCGACCCGCCCATTTTAGCATTTTCGCCGCTGTTGGATGGTAGCGCCCAACCCAAAGACACGCTGCGAAATTTGGCAGAAGTCCAAGAGTGCGTGGTACATGTCGGCACCGAAGGGTTGGTCGATGCGCTCAATACCACGAGCGCCAGCCTGCCAAGACACGAAGACGAGTTCACGCTGGCGGGGCTGGAAAAGTCCACCATGCCGGGGGTGAGCGTGCCACGCATCGCAGCGGCCCCGGTGGCATTTGGCTGTACACTGTTGGAAGTGAAGCGTTTTGGCGATCGGCCGCTAGCGGGTAGCCTAGTGTTGGCGCAAATCGTGTCGATTCATATCGACGATACGCTGTGGGACGGTCGTCACGTGGATATGGCCGCGCTGCAACCGATCGGCCGCTTGGCGGGGAGTGACTACGTGCGCATCACTGACCGCTTCGCCATCGAGCGGCCTGCTTAAATCAAGACACGTTTTTTTACACTCTGTTTAAAAGCTCGCCAAGCTTAAGTCGTATACTCTTCCGCCGATATTAGAAAAAAGCATCGCGATGTGGGAGAGAACCAATGCGTCGAATCACAACATGGCTAATGGCGGCGGGGCTTTTGGCTGCTCCGCTGGCTCATGCCGCACTCGAAGTCGGCATGGTGGCGCCCGCAAGCGGCGGTGCTGCTCCTCTGGGCATTGGTATGCAGCAGGGCATCGACACCTACTTTGCCAAGCTCAACGACGAAGGTGGGATCAATGGTCAAACGATCAGCCTCACGACGTTCGATGATCAATACTCGCCGCTGCAGGCAGCCAAGTACACCCGCGAGCTAGTGGGTAACGATCGCCTGCTTGCCGCGATTGGCAATGTAGGAACGCCTACGGCAGCGGTCACTATCCCGATCTATAATCAGCAAAAGACGCTGCTATTTGGGGCATTCACCGGGGCGGGAATTCTGCGCCGCTCACCGCCCGATCGTTATGTCATCAACTACCGTGCCAGCTACGTTCAAGAAACGGCAGCAATGATCGATGGCCTTCTTGCGGCTGGTATAGAGCCCGAAGAGATCGCATTTTTTACCCAAAACGACAGTTTTGGCGACGCGGGCTATAACGGCGCAATTCGCGCGCTCAATGCCCAAGGCGTCTTGAATACCTCCCAACTGGTTCATGGTCGTTTCACCCGCGGAACGCGTAACGTTCATCAAGGGCTTGCCAGTATTCTTCAGGCACCGGTCACACCCAAGGCAGTGATCATCGTCGGCACCTTTGGCCCGGCCGCTGACTTCATTCGTGAAGCGCGACAAGACCTGCCCGATGCGCTGTTTCTAAATGTCTCATTCGTCGGTAGCCAGGCGCTGCTAGAGGCGCTTGGCCCGCAGGCGGAGGGGGTCATCGTGACGCAAGTGGTACCGCCGTTGGATGCCGATCTGCCGGCCGTCGAAGAGTATCGTCAGGCGTTGGCTGAGTACGCCCCCGACGCCACCCCCGACTTTATTTCCCTTGAAGGCTACCTAGCCGCCAAGCTGTTTGCCGAAGGCCTCAAGGCGGCGGGTAATAACCCTGATCGAGAAGCGGTGGTCAATGGCCTTTTGAGCCTGGGCAGTATCGATATCGGCGTTGGCGAACCGCTCACATTGGGCCCGAACGACCATCAAGCCAGCGATGCCGTCTGGCCTACCATTATCCGAAATGGCCAGTTCGAGCCGGTGGATTGGAACAGCCTAGCCCGCTAGCCGTGGCTCTCTATTCCGTTTGCAATCTCTGACACAGCGAATACCCCTGATGAAAAAAACCATAAGTATCCGCGCGATGCTCATTAGCCTCTTTGTCGCCGCCGTGCTGGGCAGCATCGTGTTGGCCGGCACTGGGTGGATGACCAACCAGCGGCTGATCAACGTTCAGCACTTCGTGGCCGATGAGGTGCTGCCGCTGCAAGATGCGAGCCGCAGCATGGTATTGACCATGGGTGCCTTTGGCCAGCGACATGCCGATCTACTCGCCGCTGGTAATCTCCAAGCGTTGGAAGAGGTCACGCCGCGCAGCGAGTTGACAGCACGCTATGGCCAAGCCCGCACGGGGCTTGCGCGTATCGAGCAGACCAATGCCGCAACGCAGCTCGCTGCACTGGATAGCCAGTACCAAGAGCTAATGGCTGGCGACGAGGCGTTGGAAAACGTGCGGCGCGATGCGCTGAGCCTGCAGGCCCAAATGGCCGAGCAGATTGCTCAAATGCAGGCGGCCATCACTAACGTCATGCGCAGTGCCGAAGACATCGCCGGACGTACCGCTCTGGCTCAGGTGCGCGAAGAGCGTCGGCAGCGCGAACTCATGGAAGCATGGCGGGAAGAGGGCACCACCACGCTGCCGACTCAACTGTTGGATAGCATGTTCTCTGCTCGTGTCGATATCGGTCGTCTGAGCGGCAACGCCCGTATGGCCGTTGCCACGCTGTCCGATCTGGGGCGACAAATGATGCAGGTGGAGAGCATCGATGCGTTGGTCAATCTGCGTAGCAACGAAATTTCCCAACAGGTGGCGCTGGCACGACAGTCTTTGGCGGCCATTGCCGAGGCCCCCAGCACGACCGTAGAGCAGCGCGTGCTCATTGGCGAACTCGATGAGGTCATCGTCGAGCTGAACGGGTTGATGGTGGAAGATGCCGATTCGGTCTACGCGCTACGCCAGCAGCAACTGGATCTGGGTGCTCAAGTGCAAGCGGCGTTGGCGAACGTGGCGGCGGCAACACGTGAGATGCGCTCAGCGCTAAGCGATATCGAAGCCTACACCGTCGCCCAGGCGGCAAGCGCCAGTGAAGAGGCCGAGACGTTGGCGAATGCGGGCCGTACGCTGCTGGTGTTGGTCACCTTGGGCGTGATCGTCGTACTGGCCATCTTTGGCTGGCGCACATTGGTACGCGTACTGGGGCCGCTGGTGGCCATGCGTCGTCAGATGGAGAGCATCAGCGGTGCCGCCGGTGAAAATGCCGACCTTTCCATGCGGCTGGCGCTGCAGCGTGATGACGAAGTCGGTCAAGCTGCCCAAGCGTTCAACCGTATGATGGACACCTTCGAAGGCATGGTGTCTCAGATCCGTGAAAGCGCCGAGGCGATTGCCGCAAGCAGCCGCCAGATCGCCTCCGGTAATGAAAACCTCTCTCAGCGTACTGACCAACAGGCGGCATCGCTGGCAGAGACGGCTTCCAGCCTCGAGCAGATTACCGCCACCGTCAAGCAGACCGCCGACTATGCCGATCAGGCCAAGGGCGCGAGCAACAGCGTGGATGACCGCGCGCGCTCGGCGGGTGATGTCGCCAAACGCACGACGGCGGCCATGAGTGACATTCGTCAAGCGAGTGAAAAAATCACCTCCATCATCAAAGCCATCGACGATATTGCCTTCCAGACTAACTTGCTGGCACTGAACGCCTCGGTGGAAGCAGCCCGAGCGGGTGAACAAGGACGAGGCTTTGCCGTGGTCGCTCAAGAAGTGCGTAAGCTGGCAGGGCGCAGTGCAGAAGAGGCCGCGCAAATTCGCCACTTGGTAGACGACAGCGTACAAAAAGTAAGCGAAGGCGAGCAGTTAGTAAACGCATCGAGCCATCATTTGCAGGATATTGTCGATAGCCTCTCCGAGGTAACTCGTTACGTCACGGAGATTGCAGACGCGACGAAAGAGCAGTCGGCCGGTATCGATCAGATCAACCAGGCCATTTCACAGTTGGATCAAGTAACGCATCAAAACGCACGCTTGGTGCAAGAGGCCTCCAGCGCTAGCCATACGTTGGATGAACGCGCAGGCGATATGCATACCTTGGTAAGCCGGTTTCACGTTAGTCATGGCGTTGGCCAACCGGCCGCGCTGCCAAGCCAGCCCGAGCACCATAGCCTGACTTAGCCCCGGGGTGGGGCGTTCGGTCTTGTCGCGGGCACCGGAAGGTGCCCGCCGTGTTTGTATTGACGGTTGAACTTTGGACGCACCGCCTACACTGATACAGGGGACACGATAGACAAGGAGGCAAAATGACGACCTTAGTGATTGGTGCCAATGGTCAGATCGGTAAACAGTTCTGTGCATTAGCCAAAGAGGCAGGCACGCCCATTAAAGCCATGATTCGTAACGAAGAGCAGGCCACTTGGTTCCAAGAACGGGGAATTCGTACCGTCGTGGGCGATTTAGAAGGCGAGATGGAGCACGCCTTCGAAGGATGCGATCAAGTCGTTTTTACCGCCGGTTCTGGCCCACACACAGGCCCTGACAAAACGCTATTGATCGATCTATTTGGCGCGATTCGTGCGGCCGATATTGCCAGCCAGAAGGGGCTCTCGCGCTATATCATGGTCAGCGCCATGCGGGCAGAAAAGCCGCTGGAGGCGCCTGAAAAAATGCGCCCCTATATGGCGGCCAAGTTCGCCGCCGATGCCCACCTGCGCCACAGTGACGTTTCCCATGTCATCGTCAAGCCTGGCCGTCTTACCGACGAAGCGCCGACCCTCAAGTTCGCTAGCAGCGTGGACGAAGCGGGCGATAACCAAATTTCCCGGGCCAACGTGGCCTATGCACTGCTGCGCGTGGTGCAAACCCCTGGTCTCGTCAATCGAGACATCACGTTGTTGGACGGCAAGCGCCCCGTCGACGCGCTTCTGTAACCCCGACCTGTCGTGCCAAGCCCGCTCACTCGTAGCGGGCTTTTTTTGCGCTCTTTTTTGCGTTGGGGCGAGCCGTACGTATCGCTGACGCGCTGTAGTAATGGCGTACTACCCCCGTTCTCTGGCGGCTTGCTACTCTGCCACCACACGCCTACGGCGTGCTCCACCGACGACAATCACAAGGAGAACGGAGATGAGCAGCAAGCGTATTCTAATGATCACCGGTGATTTTACCGAAGATTACGAAACCATGGTGCCCTTCCAAGCGCTGATGGCGGTAGGTCACCGTGTCGATGCGGTTTGCCCCGGCAAAGCCTCGGGAGATACCGTGGCCACCGCCATTCACGATTTCGAAGGCGACCAGACGTACACCGAGAAGCCGGGCCACCGCTTTGCGCTGAATGCGGATTTCGCCAGCGTCGACCCTGCCGATTACGACGCCCTGGTGGTGCCCGGTGGCCGAGCGCCAGAGTACCTGCGGCTGAACCAAGAAGTGTTAGCGATGGTGACGCACTTCTTCGATGCCCAGAAACCGGTGGCGGCGATTTGTCATGGCGCCCAACTGCTGGCCGCGGCCAAGGTGCTGGAGGGAAAACGGTGCTCGGCGTACCCTGCTTGTCAACCTGAGGTCGAGTTGGCAGGCGGGCAGTTCGCGGACATAGAGGTCACCGACGCGGTGACCGATGGCAACCTGGTCACCGCACCCGCATGGCCTGCCCATCCTGCTTGGCTGGCGCAGTTCATGGCGTTACTCGATCAGTAGCGGCGATCGGCAACAGGTGCGCGCCTGCGCTGGGCGCGCGCTTGCTCGGCGGCTATGCTGAATGAGACGAAGAGGGGAGATGGCCATGTGCAAACTGTTTATCGATGCGGACCCTGACCTATGGCGCAGCGCCACCCACTCGCTGCGCATCGATGGTATGGTGACCAGCGTGCGGATGGAAAATTATTTCTGGCGACTGCTGGAAGAGATCGCGCAGCGCGACGGAATGAACACCGCACAGATGATCACTCGGCTATATCACGAGTCGATCGATGCGGACCATGACCTGGGGAATTTCACCTCGTTCTTGAGGGTCTGCGCGCTGCGTTACCAGGCGCTACAGCTTAGCGGCGATATTCCCGCCAACGTAGCCGTGCCCATCGGTGAGCTGGACGCCCAGCAGATTCTTTCCCGTGAAAGCACGCTGCATAAAGACGTCCTCAACAAAAAGCACGTTCACTAGTCACGTCCGGCTGAGTTACTCCAGCCGCTCGCGCAGCGCGCTCATAAACGTCTCGATACGCTGCGCATTGGTGCCTACATCGCTGGCCCCCAGCCGCGAAGCCGAGCGCATGTCCACCCTAGTGCGGTTGCCCTGCTCGGTCAGCCGAATGACCACGTCATCTTCGAACCCAAACCAGCGCGTCACGGCGGTGGCTTCCAAACCGTTAGGGGTAATCTCGGCAATGTTCCAACCGGCGGCCTCTACTTCGGCCTGCACTGCAGCCAGTACGGTGGCGGCAGGGGCATCGACGACCAAGGGGCGAACGTTCGGGTAGGCCGCTTGCTGCTGCTCGGCGGTCGCCTCGCCTGGGTAGTCTACTTCGTTGGGGGCGGCTTCGCGGGCCTCCCGCAGGGCAGCGAACGCTGGCGGGTTTTGGGTATCGGTGGTGATGTCATGGATGACCGGCGCCTGCTGAGCGCGCTGCCACTGTTGCCAGGGCATGTAGAGTAGGGCTGCGGTGAGCATGAGCACGCCAATGGCCACGATCGCCGTGCCGCCCCGCCGAGTGAATGCGCTGATGAGTAGCACCAACACGCTCAGCGCCACTGCCGCCGTGGCTGCATAGACACCATTACGTAGCAGGTTGAAGGCCTCTCCTAAGCCGACCCACTGCCAGCGATAGGCGGGGCCAGCCCCTGCCATTAATAGCGCTGCCGCCACGAGCGCCAGCACGCTTAGCCAGGCAAAGGCTTTAGGCCAGCGGCTGTAATGTCGCTGATTGCGTCTACCGACCATCTGTCTCTCCTCGCAGTGATAGGAACGTATCGTCTGGCCACAGCATAGCCAGCGATGTGGTAGCGTGGCTATTTCTACCACATGATTGAATCAGCGAGTCACGACCCAATGCGCTCATCCGATGCCATCGCTATGCTTGCCCACCAAGTGCGCACGCTCCTCATTCAGGCACCCACCAGTGCACTGCCCATGAACTATCAGCAGGTTGCTAACGCCTTGGGGCTGACGCCACCGCGCACCATTGCACGGGTGACACAAGCGCTGGAGCAGTTAATGGAGCAGGACGTCGCCGCCGGGCGGCCGATGATCGCCGCCCTGGTGATCAGCCGTCGGGGAGACGATATACCGGCCACCGGTTTTTTCCAAAAAGCCGTCGCGTTAGGCCGGTTTCCGAACGACCCCGCCCAGCATCGCCGCCGTTACGTCGAAGAGCGGGAGCAGGCGCTGCGCGCTCGTTAGCGGGCGCGCAGCGGCGTGAGCAGGTCGCTCAGGCCGTTATGGTCGATTTCATGCATCAGGTGCAGTAGCTGACCGATCTCCCCTTGGGGAAATCCTTCCCGAGCAAACCAGTTCAAATAAGGGCCCGGCAAATCCGCAATGAGCCAGCCCTCGTATTTACCGAAAGGCATCTTGCGCGTGACCAGTTTTTCTAAATCCTCGGGTTTCATTCGTTAATTCCTTTCATTCTCATTTAAGCTCTCTTTTATATTCCCGCGCCCGCGGTTATTTGTTAGACTTTCGTCGCAATTCTTTTACCCTCCTCGACGCTGGGCACCTGCTGTTCCGGTACGTCATTTCTGTATCGTCAGGGACATGACATGCAAAAACGTTTAAGTCTGTTACTTTGTTCACCACTTTTAGCCTTGGCGACATCGCCTGTTTCCGCCGATGAACCGATCGATGTGGTGCTCATCGGCGGTGGTATCATGAGCGCTACGTTAGGCACTTACCTGCAAGAGTTAGAGCCGGAGTGGGACATTCACCTTTACGAGCGTCTTGGTGAAGTGGCGCAAGAGAGCTCCAACGCGTGGAACAACGCCGGTAGTGGCCACTCTGCGTTCATGGAAATGAACTACACGCCGGATGCCAGTGGCCGTGTCGAGATCCAGCGCGCCATCAACGTCACCGAGCAGTTCGAAATTTCTCGTCAATTCTGGGCGCATCAAGTCGAGAACGGCATTCTTGGTGAACCCTCCTCATTTATCAATAGCGTGCCGCACATTGCCGTGGTGTGGGGCGATGAAGACGTCAGCTTCCTGCGCGAGCGTTACGACGCCATGACGCAGAACCCGCTGTATGCGGGCATGGAGTACTCGGAAGATCGCGCAGAGCTGGCCGAGTGGATGCCGCTGATCATGGAAGGTCGTGACAACGACGACCGCCCAGTGGCCGCCACGCGCATGCAAATGGGCACCGAAGTGAACTACGGTGCTCAGGCCCGTGAAATGGTCGAAGCGCTGACGCGCAGCGAGCACTTTACGCTCGGTTTGCACAGCGAAGTACGTGACCTGAGCCGTAACGACGACGATACCTGGCAAGTCACCATTGCCCACCTGGACAGCGGTGAAGAGAGCACGGTCTATGCTCGCTACGTGTTCATCGGCGCCGGTGGTGCAGCGCTTCCGCTGCTGCAGGCATCGGGCATTCCCGAAGCCGAGGCTTACGCCGGTTTCCCTGTGGGTGGCCAGTTTCTCTACACCACCAATCCGGATGTCGTGTCACAGCACGACGTGAAAGCGTATGGGAAAGCGGGCGAAGGCTCGCCGCCCATGTCCGTCCCGCACCTGGATCTGCGCTACCTGGATGGCGAGCCTGCGCTGTTCTTCGGGCCCTTTGCCACGTTCTCCAGCAAGTTCTTGAAAGAGGGCTCTTGGACGGATCTATTTGGCTCCATGACGCTGGATAACACCTGGCCGATGATGGAAGTCGGTCTGGATAACTTCAATCTGGTCAGCTATCTCGTCGGCCAGGTCTTGATGTCCGACGACGACCGCTTCGAAGCGCTGCAGGCGTACTATCCCAACGCCCAGCGTGACGATTGGACGCTGTGGACGGCGGGCCAGCGCGTACAGATCATCAAGAACGACCCCGAGCGTGGCGGCGTGCTACAGTTCGGTACGGAAGTCGTGACCTCGCAGGACGGCACCATGTCCGCGCTGTTGGGCGCGTCGCCGGGCGCCTCTACTGCGCCGTCGATCATGCTTGGCTTGCTGGATCGCGTCTTCCCGACTCAGGTGGCCAGCGACGAGTGGCAATCTACGCTGACCGAGATCATTCCTTCGTACGGCCAAAAGCTGGCGGAGAACCCTGAGTTGTTGCGCGAGGTGCGCGCTTACACGGCACAGACGCTCAATTTAGACGAGCCCATGAACCTACCCAGCGCTGACGAGGCGTCGCAAGACGAGCCGAGTGCAGACGAAGAGAGCATGACAGAAGAGAGCATGACAGAAGAGAGCATGACAGAAGAGAGCAGTACGGAAGCCAAAAGCACTACCGAGGCTTAAGCCACATGCGTTCCGTGCTCACTAGCGCCAGCCCTCGGGCTGGCGTTTTAGTGTTCGGCTGCGGCGACTTGCGTCAGCAGGGCGGCCAGTGCCTTGGCCGGTTTGCTGAGCTGGCCGCTAGCGCGATGAACGATACCGATATCGCGATGGAAGGTGTGCTCTTTCAAGTCGATGGCACGCACGCCCGCGGGCCAGCGCCGAAGGGCGCTTGGCTGCGGCACTAGCGCCACGCCCACGCCGTTGGCCACCAGCTGTATGATGGCGTCTAGCTCGTCTACCTCGCACACGTCCCTGACGTGACAGTGGTTGTCACGCAAGAAACGATCGACCTGACGGCCGCCGAACGAGGCACGATCGTAGCGGACGAACGGCTGTTGAGTGAGTAGCGCCCGCCAGTCGTCCGTGGTTAGCCTGCGGGGCACCAGCAGACGAAACGGCTCATGGGCCAACGGCTGCCAGCGCAGGTCGCTATGCAGCGAAAACGGCGGTCGAATGATCACCGCCATGTCCAGTTCCCCTGCATCCACTTGGTTCATCAATGAGAGAGACAGCCCCGGCACCACGCGGGAGCGGCATTCGGGAAACTGACGGTGAAAATGCGCCAATACGTTCGGCAGAAGCGAGCGTTGAATGGAGGCTATCGCACCCAAGGTGACGCGAGTGGCGGCTTCCTGTCCAGCAGAAGCGGCGCCTAAGGTGCCGTATAGGGCTATCAGTGCCTGCGCTTGTTGCAACGTCTCTTGTCCGCGCTTAGTCAGTACCGCTGCCCGCCCGCTGCGCTCGAACAGCGCTACGCCAAGCGCTGCCTCCAAACGTTTCATCTGCGCGCTGACGGCGGCTTGGGTCAGGCCGATATGCTGGCCCGCTGCCGCAAAGGTGCCGTGCTGGGCAACGGCGATGAGCGTTTTGAGTTCGCGGATCATGGTGAGATTTTCATCAATAAAATTTGTGAATAGATCAAAAAACAATTGATTTAATTTTTACATTGCGCCTTTTAGGATAGTGACACGGGTCAAGCGCAGCGCGCTAGCCGTGTACCAACAAAAGCACCTATCAGGAGACATCCATGAGCCTTTCCCCCTTTCACTTAGCCATTCCCGTTTATGACGTCGCTTTGGCGCGCACTTTCTACAACGATGTGTTTGGCCTAGAAGAGGGCCGTTCCAGCGATCATTGGGTCGATTTCGACTTTTTCGGGCATCAGTTGGTGATCCATGAGCACCCCAAAACGCCCGGACAAGAGAGTGCCCACACCAACCCGGTAGATGGTCATAACGTACCGGTGCCTCACTTTGGGGTCATTTTGGAGTGGGACGAGTGGGAAGCGCTAGCCGAGCGCTTGAAAGCGCGTAACACCGACTTTGTCATCGAGCCTTACATTCGCTTCAAGGGCGAAGTGGGCGAGCAGGCCACCATGTTTCTGCTCGACCCCTGCGGCAATGCGCTCGAATTCAAGGCATTCAAAGACAAGAGCCAGATCTTCGCTAAATAGGCAGGGCGTGTCTAAAGGCCACTAAGCGCGCAGCGCCTGCTCCTGGCGACGATGCTGAAGGGGTGACTCGCCAAAGTAGCGCTTATAGTCGCGGCTAAACTGCGGCACACTGCGGTAGCCCACCGCCAGCGCCGCCTGATTCACGTTATGGCTATCTTGCAATAAGAGCTGCTGCGCTTTGATCAAGCGCAGCCGCTTGAGATACTGAGCGGGCGAGGCGCGGGTAATCTGCTTGAAATGCTGGTGAAACGTCGACACGCTCATGTTCGCCTGCTGCGCGAGCCGCTCTACCGAAAAGTCCTCTGCAAAGTGGGTATGTAGCTGCGAGAGCACCTGCACGATGCGTGAATAGTTGCCGTGCCCCTGCACCAGCGCCCTCAAAGCCGGGCCTTGTTCACCTTTGAGCGCTTCGAACACCACGTCACGTATTCGGGCATCGCCCATGGCGCTGCACGCAACCGCATCGTGCAGCGTATGGGCCAAGCGCATGACGGCATCCTGCATCCCTTCGTTCATTGCGACCGATGCCATGGGCAAAGGCGCGGTGCTGCTTGGCGGGTATCCCTCGCCCATCGCGGTGACCATTTCACTGAGCAGTGCTGGGTCGAGTTTGACCGACATACCCAGTAGCGGGGCCTCGGGAGAACCGTACGTTTCGCACTCGAACGGCATGGGCAGCGTCTGGACCAAATAGTGCCCGGGGTTGTAGTGAATCTCTCGGTCGCCCAGATAGCCCACTTTGCGCCCCTGAGCGATGATGATGAGACAAGGGTCATACATCAGAGGTGTACGGACTTGCTGCCTGCCCAGGCAGAGCAGGCTGACGCGATCCAAGCGGGAAGGGCTGGGGCCGTCGCCTTTTACGAGCGGTATGATGAGGTCGGAAAGCGCATTACCAACATGTGCGGTACTGGCCACAAGGCCCTCCTTACGCAAATGAAATCGAATCGTTCGCGAGAATTATGACGTTTTGTTGTGCATTTTTGTTATTTTATTACCCATTTATAGAGAAATAAGCAAAAAAAACGTAGCTTCGTTCATCGCTATCTCCGCCCAGGCAGCCAATAATGAAAACACCTTCCGCCTCTGCGGGATGTATCAAAAAAGGAGTTTTCATGAGCCAAGCAAAATCTTACGCCGCGTTTTCCGCTGACAAGCCGCTCGCGCCGTTTACCTTTGATCGTCGTGAGCCTCGCCCTGACGATGTTGCCATTGAAATCCTTTACTGCGGCGTATGTCACAGCGACCTGCACTTTGCGCGCAACGACTGGGGCATGACCCAGTATCCCGTGGTGCCTGGTCACGAAATCGTGGGCCGTGTGACGTCCGTGGGCAGCGACGTGACCCGTTTCAAAGCCGGTGATTTGGTCGGTGTGGGTTGTATGGTCGATTCCTGCCGCACCTGCTCCGCCTGTCAAGATGGCGTCGAACAGTACTGCTTGGAAGGCTTCACCATGACCTACGGCAGCCCGGACCGCCAAGACGGCACCATGACGCAGGGTGGTTATTCCGACGCCATCGTCGTCAGTGAGCACTTCGTGCTGAAAATGCCGGACGGTATCGATCTAGCCTCAGCAGCCCCCATCCTGTGCGCCGGTATCACCACCTACTCTCCGCTGAAGCATCACGGTGTAGGCAAAGGTCATAAAGTAGGCGTGATTGGTATGGGTGGCCTGGGCCATATGGGGGTCAAACTGGCCAAGGCATTGGGCGCCGAAGTGACAGTCTTCACGCGCTCCGATGCCAAGGTGGAAGAAGCCAAGCGTAACGGTGCCGACCATGTGGTGGTCTCCAGCGACCAGGCGCAAATGGACGCCGTGGCCGAGACGTTCGACTTCATGCTCGATACCGTGCCGGTTCAACACGACTTGAACCCTTACCTCGCATCGCTGAAGTACGACGGTACGCATATTCTGGTCGGCCTTCTAGAGCCCATCGAACCGGCCATCGAAGCATTCAATCTGGTGTTCAAGCGCCGCGTCGTCGCAGGCTCTCTCATCGGCGGTATTGCGGAAACCGAGGAGCTGCTCAAGCTTTGTGCCGAGCAGAACATCTCTTGCGATATCGAAATGCTCGATATCCACAAGATCAACGAAGGCTTCGAGCGTATGGAGAAAGGGGACGTGCGCTACCGCTTCGTGATCGACATGGCGACGTTGAAAGATACCGCTGCCTAAGCCATCGTGCTCCAGCAAGCCCACCGCAAAATGGCGGTGGGCTTTTTTGTTCGTTCGTTATGTCATCTTCGTTGGTAGACAAAGGTCTTAGTGTCTTCATATTACTTCCTGTGATGCTTTACCCTCGTGATGAGTGGGGTGACGACTAAAAAAGCAGAAGGGAACAGAATGATGAAACGACTCTCCATAAAATGGAGCCTGACGGCGGCCCTGGCGCTGCTCGTCGTCATGATTGGCTTGATCAGTGCACTGGGGTTTTACACCAATACAACGAGTGATCGAGCACTCAACGAGATCAATAATATCAACGTGCGGCTTGCCAACTTGGCGAACCGTACTCAAGTGAACGCGCTCAGAGCGCAAACCTTCCTCGACCGTTCGGCCAGCTTCAGTACCCAAGGCAACCCTGACAAAGGGCAGCAGAGCTTAGCCATGGCGGCAGAGGCCGTGGCGGCAGCGCAAACCCGCTTCGCTGAGTTCTCGGCGATCCCGGTCACGCCGGGCAGCGAATTGGCCCAACGGCGTGATAGCGTGGTCGAGGCCTACCATGCCTTTGTGACCGACGGCATCGTGCCGCTCTTGGACGCCGCGCCGTTTCAAATTCAGCGCCAACAGGAGGCGTTGGGGGAGCTGGGAGCCGACCTGGATGTCGCGATGGGCGAGTTCGTGGCCTACACCGAAGCACGCGGCCAGCAGGTCATGAGTCAGGTAGAGCGCTTAGCGACGATCGGCGGCGCGGTGGCGATAGGTTTGCTGCTGTTTTCACTGCTGGCGGCGATCGCCATTCGTATCGCGATGATGCGTGGCGTGGTGAACCCGCTCCAGCAGGCGCTCGGCCATTTCGATCGCATCGCCAACGGTGATTTGACCGGGCGTATCGAGGACCGTGGGCATAATGAAATTGGCCAGCTCTTCATCGGCCTGGCGACCATGCAAGAGAAACTGAAGACGCTGGTCATGTCCCTTCGCAGCAGCAGCGAGCACGTCTACAACGGTGCCAGCGATATTTCATCGGGTAGCCAAGATCTCTCGTCGCGCACCGAGCAGCAGGCCTCGGCGCTGCAGCAGACGGCCTCGAGCATGGAGCAAATGGCCACCACGGTGGGTAAAAATGCCGAGATAGCGCAAGAGGCCGATCAACTGTCGGTCACGGCGTCTCAGTCTGCCGAAGCGAGCGGTGAAGAGGTCGAGCGTACCGTTCAGCTCATGCGTGAGATCGCCGCCAGTGCCGACCGGGTCAACGATATTATCGGGGTGATCGACTCGATTGCCTTTCAAACCAACATACTGGCGCTGAATGCTTCGGTCGAGGCGGCCCGGGCTGGCGAGCAGGGGCGTGGCTTTGCGGTGGTGGCGAGCGAAGTACGTTCCCTAGCGACACGCAGTGCCGAGTCGGCCAAAGAGATACGGGGCCTGATCGAACAGACCACGTCGCAAATCACCACGGGCGCCACTCAAGCCGAGCGCAGCGGGGAGACCCTAAGCCAAACCGTCGATGCCATCCGCCAAGTCACCACGTTGATGGGCGAGATTTCCACGGCAACGCGCGAGCAAAATAGCGGCATCGAGCAGATCAATGCCGCGCTGACGGAAATGGACTCGGTGACGCAGCAAAACGCCGCGCTGGTGCAGCAAACCAGCTCGGCAGCCAGCGCGCTGGAAGCTCAGGCGAGCCAGTTGGCAACGCTGATGGCCACCTTCAGGCTGGCCGAAGGTAGCCAAGCGCCAGCGGCCAGCGCACCCACATTAGCGCAACCGCCGCAGCATGCGCCTGCCAAGCCCGCTACGTCTGCGGCGGCGCCCAACAACGACGATTGGGATGAGTTCTAGCCAAGCAGCCATCTCGAACGTCACGAAACAGGGCGGCTAGAGGGCCGCCCTGATGATGGATGCCGACATCGATAGGAAGGAGCGCGTTTTAGGTGTGGGCGACAACGCGAATACGTACGTAGTCCGCCGTCCAGTTACCTTGGCCGTCGCTTAGGCTATGGGCCAGCAGGTTGAGGGTGTTGTCGAAGATAGCGTCTTTCAGGTCCGGGTCTAACCCGTGAAAGAAGGGACTCGCAAAGGTGTCTAGCCAGCTTGCCATGCCTTTGGGTAGCGGCGTAGGGCGCGGAATGAGTTCGACGCTTTCCACACGAAAACCGACCGTTTGCAGAAGGTTGGTGTACTCCTGTGTGGTCGGAAAATACCAGGGGTGGCGTCCCTTCGAGCTAATGCCGCGAAACTGTAGCGAGGCAATCAGTGCGGTGCAGATCGCTGCCACATTGCCATGGCCACCAAACTCCGCCACGAATCGTCCGCCGGGTTTCAAAGCACGCTTTATTCCCGCCAGCACGGCTTGAGGGTCGAGCATCCAGTGCAGCGCCGCATTGCTGAAGACCGCATCGAACTCGTGGTCGAAGGGCAATTGATGGCCGTCGATCACACGCGCCGTCACCCCTCGCTGTTGGGCGGCGGCGACCATCTCTTCTGACGCATCGATACCCAGCACGTCGGCGCCAAGTTGCATGATGCGCTCGGTAAGCGCACCGTCACCACAGCCCAAGTCCAAAATACGCTGTCCAGGCTGCGGCGATAGCAGGCGCACGACCTCCATACCTAGGTCAGGAACAAAGCTGGCGTGTTCCGCATACCGACCGGCGTTCCATGCCTGACCGGGCGGTGTGTGAGAGGCGTGTGACATATCGGCTTCCTAGCAACGTTAATAGGCCTGAGTATTACAAATAGTATAGCGAGCCTTGGCTATCCCGCGTGCAACAGTGCGTAAAAATTCTTTTATCCACCGTACGTTAACCCGCTCGAGTAGCTACCCAATCTTAGACAATAGCGTTACGCTGAAACCTCACCAGGGAGAGAGCCGGTATGAACCAACAACATCAAGCGGATGATAATTTTGAAGGGGGGGATCAGGGTCGTGAGGCGACCGGCCAGCGCGAACCCACCTCCCAGGCGTCCGGTACTCAGCAGGAAACACGAGAAGCGAATTTGCCTTCAAGAGCGGCCGTGGTGCATCAGCATTTACGCTTAGAAGGGCAAAAAGAGCTCTCGAGAGACTCCATGGCGTTGCTATGGTCAGCCATTGCGGCGGGGATTTCGATGAGTTTCTCCATGGTGGCACGTGGCGTACTGCATGCCCATCTGCCGCAAACCGATATTGGCTTCTTAGTCGAGTGTTTAGGCTATACCGTGGGCTTCATCGTCGTCATTTTGGCCCGCCAACAGTTATTTACCGAAAACACGGTCACCGCCGTTCTGCCTGTGATGAGCCGACCCACGTTACCCAATCTGGGAGCATTGGGCAGGCTATGGGGCGTGGTATTGGTAGGCAACCTGATGGGGGCGGCGCTCTCCTCGTTTACTTTTTTGCACATGCCGATGTTCGACGAAGCGACGCACCAGGCGTTCATCGCGCTAGGAGAGCACATGATGGCCAACACGCCCATGGAAATGTTCTCTAAAGGGATTCTCGCTGGTTGGATGATTGCGACCCTGGTATGGCTGATTCCCGCTGCCGATCAAGCCAAAGTGTGGATGATCATCATCGTGACCTATGTCATGGCGATTGGTGAATTCACCCACATCATCGTCGGCACCAGCGAAGCGCTGTATTTGGTGTTCGATGGCCATATTACATGGTCCGACGCGGTCGTCGGGTTCGCGCTACCGACGCTGGCTGGTAACGTCATTGGCGGTACCTTCATTTTTGCGCTGATCAGCCATGCGCAGATTCGCGGCGACGTCGAGGCGCAGCGAGAGTGTAAGCAGGGCCTGTTCAACCGTCGCCAGCGCTAACTTTCTCAATAGACGATTACTCAGGAGGCAACTGGTATGAATGATGTCATCAAGCTACTGAACGCCCACCGTTCGATTCGTAAATTCACCGATCAAGCGATCCCCCAAGGCCTGCTGCGTGAACTGATTCAAGCGGGCCAAGCGGCGGCAACGTCGAGCCATGTACAGGCCTATACGGTGATCCATGTGAAAGATGCCGCCAATCGAGAAGCCATCGCGGAGCTGGCCGGAGGCCAAGGCTACGTAGCCAGCAGCGCGGCGTTTTTGGTTTTCTGTGCCGATATGAAGCGACCTACGGAAGCGTCTGCGCGCACCGGTGCCAACGTCGAACGCGGTATGACCGAACAGCTCTTAGTGGCCACCGTGGATACGGCGCTGATGGCGCAGAACGTGGCCGTGGCAGCGGAGTCCGAGGGCTTGGGCATTTGCTATATCGGTGGCATTCGCAATAACCCGGAAGCCGTTAGTGAACTATTGCGCCTGCCAGCCCATGTGTATCCCGTGTTCGGCATGTGCCTGGGCTACCCAGCGCATCAGCCGGAAGTGAAGCCGCGTCTGCCCGTTGAAGCGATTCTGAAAGAGGACTACTACACTGAGGATAGCGATCATGTAGCCGCCTTTGACGACACCATGCAGGCGTACTATCAATCGCGTAGTAGCGGTAATAAAAACAGTGATTGGTCGCACAACCTAACCCCTCTATTCGATAGCAAGCTGCGCCCCCATATGCGTGACTTCTTGGTGAAACGCGGCTTTACCATGAAATAAGGAGTCCTCTATGTCTCTACAGCGTGCCTATGTGCTACTGGCCGGGCTTTATAGCCTGTTACCCGTCATGGGCGTCGTGGCGATCTTTGCCGGCGGGGGAACGCCGCTGGCCATGGCGCACTTATTCTTCGGAGCGCTAGGCGTGGTGGGGCTGTGGGGATACATCTTGAATCGCGCCATGATGAGCCAACGCATGTGGCGGCCGCTGGCAGCGGTCTTGTTGGTCGGTAGCGTGATTCAGCTTGTCATCATGCTGACCATGCCGGTATCGGGCGTACTGTTGACTTGGATGCTGACCAGCAGCATTTTCGCTGTTCTGCTGGCGGTCCTCCTCTACCACTACGGTAACCGCGACCAGCCGTTATGGGCCACCGACGAAGAGCGTGATGCGGCCAAGCGGCTGGCGACGCTGTTGGAGCAGCAGTCGAAAGTCACGCTGGTGTACCGGGAGCCGGGGCATGAAAATAGCGTTAACGTCGTCAAAGCTGGCAACGACTACCTGGCCAACGTGACGCGTCGCTACCAAACGGACGATGAGCATCGACAGGAAACCTTCGAGCGCCGTTTTCGGCATCCTGAAACGCTCGTGTATTTTGTCGATAAGTTTGCCAGCATCTCGCCCACTAGCGTTTCGACGTCGTCCTCCATGACGCCTGCCGTTTAGGGGAAACGTCTATCGGCAGCGGGGCAGAACGATGCCAAAAGCTGCACAGCCAGCTGCGTTTTGATGGTGTGGTACAGCGGGACGATGCGCTTGGGAAGATGCGCCTCCGCTACCCGCTGGTCGATGTAGTAGGGCGCTCGGCTGCCGCAATAATTGATCACCCCACCTACTTGTTGAAAATGCAGTCCGGACGCTTTCAATAAACGGCTAAAGCGAGGCTCCAACATGGCAAAGACATGGTGGCGCCCGCTCAACCCCACCATGGCCGTGGCGGCAAGAAAGAGGCTAAGACTCAACAAGGCCGGGCTCTCTTTGATGCTTTCGTAAGGCGTTTGAGCCGTTGGTGAAGTCGAAGGGAAGTCCTGAGAGGCAAGCTCAGGACGCGAGAGCGGTTTTTTCCGCACGGTGGGGTGGACGGCCAATCGCGACACTTCGCACGTTTTGTCAGAAGAAAAGGCATGTGGATGGGTATCAGGCATGAAGAGAGGAGCAGGATAGTACGCTTCCAACGGTAGGGAACATAAAGGTCGACCACGGACGGGTTCGATCAACACGACCCTGACGCAGCCCACGTCGATACCCGTCGCGTTATGGTGAAGCAAGCAGAGCAGCGAGTGTTGATCGTGTGCGTCGCACTCGATGTTCAGCGTGTTTTCATTACCAATGGCATAGTTGAGTTCTTCGATGAAGACCGCGTGGCGCAGCGCAAACGCTCGATATTGTTCGTCTGGGGTCTGGGCAATGATCAACGTAAAGTGGTCATTGAAAAACGTTGGGCTAAACGTGCTCTCTTGAAGCGTATCAGGTGACGTCATGGTGGGTTTTATTGTCGTTATCCCCATCGTTCATCCTCTCAGTAGCTGCGCTAGGGGCAGTGGCTTGCCTACATGAAAGCCTTGCCCGTATGTAATACCGTACCCTTGTAGGATAGGCAGTAGCGGCGCTTGGTCGACGAACTCTGCAATGGTTTGCTTGCCAAACCCTTTGGCGATGTCGGCTATGGCTTTCACGATGGTATGGCTATCGGGATTGATCAATAAGCTACGAATGAACGAGCCGTCTATTTTGATGTAATCCACCGGTAGCTGGCCCAAATAGTGAAAGCTGCTAAAGCCAATACCGAAATCGTCCAATGCCGTGCGGCAGCCTAAATCGCGCACCGTTTGTAACACGTTGCGTGCGGTCGAAAAGTCGGTGATCGCAGCGGTTTCGGTGACTTCGAGAATCAAATGATGAGGGTCAGCGCCACTACGCTGCAGCTCGTCGGTTAGATACTGCTTTAGCTCCAGGTCATGCAGCGACTGCCCTGACAGATTCACCGCCAAGGAAATACCGCGATCTTGCAGCGTACCAAGCGCTTGCACGCTATGCTGGATGACCCATCGGTCCAGCGGCACCACCAAGCCACTCTGTTCGGCAATGGCAATGAAGTGCTGTGGAGCGATCAGGTTGCCGTCGGGATGGCGAAGACGCAGCAGTACTTCATAATGTTTGATATCTTGATCGGCCAAACGCACGATGGGTTGTACCATCAGTTCGAAGCTGTCGTTTTCCAGCGCGTGATGCAACTGCTCTACCCAATACACGCGATCCTGTAACTCGTCTTTTGCGTTTTCGGCCTGGGATAGGAGATACCAACGCTGGTGAGTGCTCTCCTTGGCTTTGTACATCGCCATGTCGGCGCTCGCCAGCAGATCGGCGGGGTTGCGCCCGTGAAGTGGGAAGAGCGCAATGCCCATGCTGGCGGAGATATGGTGCTTTCTGCCCGCCGATTGGAAACCGATCCCGCTTAGCAGCTGATGAATATACCCCGCCATGCTAATGGCCTGCTCGCTGCTGACCCCTTCCAGCAGCAGCGCGAACTCATCCCCACCCAGGCGTGCAATGATGCTGCGCTGGCCAAGGTTCAAGAACAGCGTCTCGGCGACCTCGCGCAGAAGATGATCGCCAACGTGGTGGCCGCTGAGCTCGTTGATCTCTTTGAATTGATCCAAATCCAGCAGCAAGATGGCGCCTTCGCCGTTGTGCAACAGCGCATTTTGCAGGGCATCCTGAAAATAGCGGCGATTGAACAGCTCCGTGAGCGGGTCGCGTTCTGCTAACCAAATCAGCCGCTCTTCGGCTGCTTTGCGTTCGGTAATGTCCAACCCTACCGAAATGCACAGCGCCTCTTCCCGGGGGCTAGCGGGCAGGACGGAGTGGTACCACGCAACGATGCAGCAGCGTTTATCGGCGGTTTGTAGGGTTTTCTCTTCCTGGCGTGGCGTGGACGATGCGGAATCGAACGACGCATCTTTTGCCATGAAGCGTCCCGGCAGCGCCGTGTGGCGGGCTTGATCGAAAATATCGCTAAAGTAGCGGCCAATGAGTTCGCTATCTTTCAGCGCCAAGCGGGCGCGGGTGTAGTCGTTGACCCGCCGAATACGCCCTTCCTGGCTGTGTACCACGATAAATACCTGAGCGGTATCTAGCAGACTGTTGACGAAATCTCTCTCATGAGCCAGCTCGTCGATACGCTCGGCCAACTGGCGGCTGTTTTCGGTCACGCTGGCTTCCAAGTTCGCTAACTGGTTCGCCAGCGTGCGAGTCGCGCGCTCAACCACATCGATTTCGTTGGAGAGCCGTGGCGTGCGCGCAGGCAGTTTGCCGCGTACTTCCGTAAAGTCCCTTCTGGCCAGCGCCGGTAACAGCGCGGCTACTCGACGTAGGCGCGCCATGGGACCCAGTAGAATGGCGAGGAGTAACAGCTGAGCAGCCAGCCAGCCTGCTACGCCGAGCAGCAGCAGCGTATTGGTGGCTTTCTGAATCGCGACGACCTGCGCCGTCACATCGGAAATCAGCAGAAAATAGCCGGTGCTGCGCCAGTCGGCATCGTTCTCCATGTATACGGCGCTGAGTTCTAAGTCGCGCTGCGCGTAAGACAGGTTGAGCGGCCGTTTGGCCAGTTCCGCAATGGGCGCCGAGCGCGCCGCGCGTTCCAGCAGAGGCAGCGTCGTCTCGCGGCTGGTAAGGGCAACCAAGTGGCCATTCCACTCCGACAGTTGGCGGCTCGCCTCTAAGCGGTTCGTGCCGGTGTAGCCCGCCACTAGTAGGGCAACCTCACTACCAGAAACTTCCCTGGCTTCCCGGGTCACGTCAGCCAGCGAACGAGACAGCACCACCATGCCAATGCTGCTGCCTGCCAATAAAATAGGCACGGCGGCGAACTGCTGACAGGTCAGCCCGCAGCGCAGCGTGGTCATCGGGGCCTCGCTTGACAGCACCTCGTCGACCCAGCCCTCGACGGGTATATCTAACGGGGGGTGGTTGCCACCGGAGTGGCCGAGCAACCGTCCCAATGGGTCGAACACAAAGACCTCGTCCACACCCGCCTCCAATTGCAGCGGTGGCCACTGATCGCGTAGCGCGTCATCGATGGCGGTAACATCGCCGATGGACAGTGCCTCGCCGAGGGGGGCTGCCGAAGCAGTGAGCCCCGCCAACTGGCGTAAGTTATCAGCAGAGCGTTGAAGGGCAAGGCGTATCTCGCGCTGCTGGCGCTCGTGATGGGCCACGCGGCTATTGGCAAACTGTTGGGTCAGGTGGTGATGCCCAAGCCAAATGAGCAGTGCCACCAACGTCAGCAACAGAAGGCTGCTAAGCGCGGTGACCCGCCAAGCGAGGCTAAACCGATGACGTGCTGGTAAAGAAGAAAACCGACTCATCACAGCAGTTCCCGATCAGGTCCATGGGTTAGAAGCGCAGCGATAGTTGAAAAAGCAGCATATTCCAGCGTTGGCGTGTGGCGTTGGCGTCTGGATTGTCTTGATTGGGTAGCCAGCCAGTGCCATCCACCGCGTGGTACTCGCCTGCCAACATCAGCCTGGGCGTGGGCGTCCACTGCACGCCCAGTGTCAGGTCGTCGGCAAACTGTGAATGGGCCGGGCCAAGGCCTGCCTGCTGATAGCGCTGGCCCGAGCGGTCGTCAGTGTCGTTGATCAAGCGATCGAAACGGACCAGCCCGCTCCAGGTAGGCGTAAAGCGGTACTGATATTGCACGTACCAGCTCTCGCCGGTGATATCGAAGGTGCGCGGCAAGGAGTCGCCGTCGAGGGACTGTTGGCGACGCGCGTACTCGGCGGTCAGGCTCCAGTACTCATCGTTGTACTGAAGCGAAGCGATCCAGGGCTGGAACTCGAAATCGGCAGCCTGTCCGCCAAGCGATGTATCGCTGTTCACCGTGGCGGTACTTAGCGCCGCGACCCACTGACCGGTAGGGTCTTCGAAAAGCAGTTGGGCAATCGCGGAAGGCTCTGCCGCCGAGACATCCTGCGCCGCACCATTGAAGAGCTGGCGCGTGAGCGTCGAGCCGGTTTGCGGGCGGCCAAGCCCACTGCGAAAACGCAGCGTGCCTGCGTCAGTGTAGGCTTCCCAATAGACGCTCACGCCATCGGCGGCCAGGCCCAGGGCGCGGGTGCGATCGAAATAGATAGATTGCGGCAGTAAGATACTGGGCCGTGTGAACGCCACGTCGCGGGTTTGGTTGTAGAGTCCGAAAGGGTTCTTGAAACGTCCTAGCTGAATGCCCACCGTGCGTGAGGTATTGGAGCTCATTTGATAGTCGATGACGCCGTAATCCAGCGTGGGCTCGGCATCCTCGGTGTCGCCGCCAGCGCGGCGGCTCAACAGTTGGGCGGCCACCAGCACCTTACGGTGAGGACGAAACGACGCGTTCAACCCAAGCTCGGTGAACTCCAGGCTGCCTGCGTGATCGCTACTGGCACCAAAAAAATCGTTATCATCGGTGACCACCAGCGCTTGGCTAAGAAAGCCATGTACCTGCAGCGTATTGCTTGGGTGGTCGTCACCATGGGCGCCCAAGGGCAGCAGCGTCAGCAGCCCCGCAGCCAGCCATGACGTGAGTGGGGAACGTTCACTCCATTGAAATGACACGGACGCTCTCATCCAGGTACTCCCTTTCAAGGTAACCCAGCGCGCCGGGTGTGCTAGCGACTTGCTGACGCATGTCGGCTTGGTCGCGTGCTCGGTTAGGGGCTTGCCCCATGCCGGAAAATACCATTCTGTCCCATGCTAACTGTAGTTGATGGGGATAGACCCCCAACTGCTCTTTGCTAAATCGACCGTGAACCGGGTCCCGATTGGGTAGCACGTACACTTGCGCAGCCTGTCCGTTGGGCCAAGTGCGCTGGCGCATGGCGAACATGGCGCGCGCGGTATCCCGGCTAACGTTGGCAGTGCCCACCGACGGGTGGGCAATCAAAACGATCGTGTTCGGTAATTCGTTGGGCTGGGCTGACGCGGGGGTAAAAAGCAGGCCAATGGCTATGAGCGCTGTCAGTGAAGCGCTCAGCAGCGTACGTCGCGGCCTCTTAGACGGCATGACCTAAGGGGTGTCCGTGCTGGCCAAACGTCAGCGTGATGCCTCCTGTGGGGAGTGCCCACCCATTAGCTGTGAATGAATAAATGACGCGTCCCCCTTGCGACGTACGACCAAAAAAGAGCAGCCAGAGCCAAACGCTTATCGACTGTATTCAACGACGCAAGCGACACGCAATGGCAAAAACTGACCAGGGTGTCATGGTAATTTACATCACCTTTCGCATGCGTGCGTTGGCCTGTATCAACGGTGGTGTAGGTAGCCTGGCTTACTCGCTGACGAGCTCCAGCAGGCGATCAGGATAATCGGTAAACAGGCCATCGACGCCTAGCGCCATCAACCGCTTCATCTCGTCCTGCCCATTGATGGTATACACGTGAACCGACAGGCCATGTGTCTGCGCCTGACGAACAAAATCAGCATCGATGACCTCGTGGCCCCGGTAGGCGGCATTGGTGCCAATCCCCACGGCGTATTCGGCAATGCGCTCGAAATCCTCATCTCGGATGCTGTCGGCCCCCGGCGTGGTGTCGTTCCACTCGGTCAACGTGGCGCTATCCTGCTCGCTTGGGGAGTACCAGAGCAGTTGAATGAGCGGCACATGGGGGTTCGCCGTACGCACTTTGAGCAGGCTCTCTTGGTCGAACGACTGCACCAGCACACGGCCTTGCTCGATCATGTCGTAGGCTTCCAGGCGTTCGACCAAGGCTTCTTCCAAGCCAGGGTTGAGGTCGGGGGATTTGGTCTCGATGTAATAGCGGGTTGTATGACCGAAATGATCGAACAGCTCGTCCAGCGTCAGGATTTGCGCGCCGCGATACTCCTCTTCCGTACGCTCGGGGTGGGCCTCGTGGAACCATGTCCCCGTATCCAGCGTTTTTAACTCGGCCAAGGTGTAATCGTGAATATGGCCTTCGCCGTCGCTGGTACGCTCGAGGGTGTCATCGTGAAACAGCACCACCTCGCCATCGGCGCTGAGCTGCGCGTCCAACTCTAAATAGTCTACGCCCCAACGGTGGGCGAGTTCGTAGGCCGCTAACGTACTTTCCGGTGCGTGGCCGCTTGCGCCGCGGTGGGCAATCACCTGGAAACTAGTTAAATCCTCACGCTGCTGTTTCAACGGCGTATCGTTTGCCGCCGTAGCAGCGGTAGCAATGCCCGTGATCACCATCGGAGTCATCAACAGAGCAGTCATCAGGGAATAGCGCGACATGAACACTCCTTGAAAACGAGTCATAACGAAGGTCATGTAACGACCTTAACCTCGCCACATGACAAACGCACGCAGCGTCGTTGGGAATAGTGCACTGACCGTTGAATCAGTAACGGAAAACGTAAAAGCGACCAAGCATCGCCGAATGTTTTAGTCTGCTGGATAGCGTTATCAAAAAGAACCACTATAGAGGTGCGTTATGACCCAACCGCTCAGCGTCGGAGCGCGAGTTCTGCGTTTTGTCATCGCTTTGTTAGCAGGCGTTATCCTGGGGAGCGTGGTGCAGACTCAGATCAATCTGGCAGCACTACAAGCGTTAGGCGTGGCTATCCCGTTTAGCGTAAGAGCATCGACTACCGGGAAAGATCTCATCCACTTTGCCCCCCTTTATGCAGCCGTACTGCTGCCTGGGTTTGCCATGTCACAGGTTGCTGCTGCGCTGATAGTTCGCCGAAAGGTGAGGAAGTGTCGCGCGCTGATTCACGCCTTAGTGGCCGTGGTCGGGCTGTGGGTCACTTTTTGGCTGGCGAATGCCTTTGCGCCCATGCCCACGTTGATTGCGGCGACTCGCGGGCCGTTAGGGTTGGTAGCCATGCTGGCTACGGCAGGGCTTGCGGGGTGGCTGTTGGCAGTGCTCACACGTGACAGGAGTAACGCTCGAGGGGCGGCCAACATAGCCGTGATGGCAGGGGCGTTACTACTGCCCGTGGCACCTTCGGTAGACGCTCAGCCTGCTCAAAGCACCTACCAAATAGACATTTTAACGGAGGGCTTGGCGCATCCGTGGTCGCTGGCATGGTTACCTGATGGGCATATGCTGGTCATCGAGCGCCCTGGGCGTCTTCGGCTGTTAAGCGCGCAGGGCGAGACACTGGTGGAGTCGCTGGGGGGTATTCCCGACGTTTATGCCTCTGGGCAATCGGGCCTTTTTGATGTGCTGTTATCACCCCAATTCGAGCAAGACCAGCAGCTCTATCTTAGCTATGCCTGTGGCACCGCTAGCGCTAACCACACGTGCTTGGCGAAAGCGACGCTCGGGGAGAATCGCTTGGAGCAAGTGGAAGAGATATTTCGCGTACACCCAGCAAAAAGCGGCGATGCCCACTTTGGCGGCCGCCTCGCGTGGCTTGCGGATAGCACCTTGATCATGACCCTAGGCGATGGATTTGATAACCGCGAAGAAGCGCAGCGAACGACCAGCCATATTGGCGGGATTGTGCGCCTGAATCCTGATGGCAGCGCTCCAAGCGATAACCCCTTCATCGCAGATGCCAACGCACTGCCAGCGCTTTACAGCATTGGCCACCGCAACGTGCAGGGGCTGGTCTTCGATAACGCCAATCAACGTCTCATCGCCCACGAGCACGGCCCACGAGGCGGCGATGAGTTAAACGTGATCACCCCAGGAGGCAACTACGGCTGGCCTATTGCCACTGGTGGGCTAGATTACACCGGCGCTCGGGTATCCCCGTTTGAAGCGTACCCCGGCATGCTGCCACCTGCGCTTGAATGGACGCCCTCCATCGCGCCTTCCGGTCTAGCGCTATACCAAGGTGAACTGTTTCCCGAATGGCAGGGCGATCTACTCGTCGGTTCGTTGGTCAATCGTGAGGTCCGCAGGGTGCGGCTGCGTGAAGACGGCGGCGCAGAAGAGGTAGAGAGGCTGTTCGGTGAACTCGATGCCCGAATTCGCGATGTGCGGGTCGGCCCCGAAGGGGCGGTGTATCTGCTCACCGACAGCCCAGATGGGCAACTACTGCGGGTGGTGCCCCGTTAATCAACTAAACTGAATAAAGAAAGCGCTAACAGGTAGGTTGCTCAGGAGATGTCATGATTCATAAGGAACATCACCGCTCTCATCGGTCGGGCTGGTTAAGGGCCGCTGTACTAGGCGCCAACGATGGCATTGTGTCGACTAGCAGCTTGATTTTAGGGGTAGCCGCAGCGGCTACGGCACAAAGCGATATTTTGCTGGCGGGGGTGGCAGGGTTAGTCGCTGGGGCGATGTCGATGGCGGCGGGGGAGTACGTCTCAGTCAGTTCGCAATCGGACACTGAGCGGGCCGATTTGGCCATGGAGCGGAAGGCGTTAGCGCACCATTTCGATGACGAAAAAGAGGAGCTGGCCGCCATCTATGTCGAGCGTGGCCTGACGCCTGAGCTGGCCCACCAAGTCGCGGAGCAGCTGATGCAAAAAGATGCCTTGGGGGCACATGCGCGGGATGAAATCGGCATTACCGATGTGAGCCAAGCGCGGCCATTGCAGGCAGCGTTCTCATCGGCGGTGATGTTTACCCTCGGTGCGCTGCTACCGCTACTCGTCGCTTGGTGGGCACCCTTAGTGCTGCTGATACCTCTCGTTGCCATTGCGTCATTGGCGTCGCTGGCGCTGTTGGGTGCACTGGCCGCCAAAGTGGGCGGTGCGCCAGTGCGTACCGCCGCCTTACGGGTGCTGTTTTGGGGTGCGCTGGCCATGGCGTTGACATCGCTGATTGGCCGATTGTTTGGCGTTATGGCATAACCTGTATATGTCCATCGCTTGTAAGGAGAACGCGCATGCTGGCCTATACCATGGTGGGAACGAAAGACCTCGCGCGTGCTCTGCGGTTCTATACGCCGCTGTTCAATGCCATGGGGCTGGATATTTGTTGGCAAGATGATAGTTGCGTCTCATTTGGTGACCCGGACGATGTCAACGTGCCCCAATACTTCGTAGGCTACCCCTTCGATGGTCACGAGGCCACCGTCGGCAATGGCACCATGACCGCTTTCCAATTCGCCGATATCAAAGAGGTCGATACGCTGCATCACCTCGCCCTGGAAAGCGGCGGAAGCGACGAAGGCGCACCGGGCTTTCGACCGCAGTATGGCGACGGTTTCTACGCCGCCTATGTGCGCGACCCCGATGGCAACAAGCTGGCGTTCGTCGTTTACCCACACCGGGTAGGGCTCTAACCTTTCAACTCCCTTAGTAACCAATCCACCAGCGCTTCGCTGCGGCGGGCGTTGGTGTGTTTGGGTAGCCATAGGCAAAGTCTGGCCGGGGTTTCGATGCTGCCCCAGGGGGCGACTAGCCGGCCGCTATTTAGGTCGTCCTCCACCAGTAGCCTAGGGGCGATAGCTACCCCCAAGCCCGCTACGGCGGCTTCCATTAAGTAATAAAGGTGCGCGAAGCCTTGGCCCTTCTTCAGAGCCGTTTCCAAGGTGCTGCCATTCAACTTTTGAGCGGCTGCCCACTGGGGCCACGCTTGGGGGCGCGAGGCGGTATAAAGGAGCTTATTGGCAAATAGCGTTGCCGGATCAGCGTTTTGGCAAGCGCAAGCCAAGCGGGGGCTGGCGACGGCGCAAATTTCCTCAGGCATCAGCGTGATCAATTCACCCTCTTCAGGCCAGGGCGGTTCGAAAAAGGCCAGCGTGACACTGGTTTCCGGCTGCCCAGGCTGCTCGGCATCGCTCACCACCACCTGAAGTTTTAGCTCCGGCAGCGCTTGGTTCAAGCGGTCTAAACGAGGAATCAGCCAGCGGGCCAGCAGACTGCCGGGGCAGGCCAGGGTAAACGGCGCTTCTTCCACCTCATGCTTGAGCAACGTGCAACTATCCCTCAGTTTTGCAAAGGCTTCGCCCACGCCGCTTTGCAGCCGCTCGCCGTGGTGGGTAAGTACCAACCCGCGCCCGGACTTGGTGAACAGCGCCACGCCAAAATGCTCATCCAGGCTCTTTAGCTGGCGACTTACCGCGCCGTGGGTCACGCTCAGCTCATCGGCAGCAGCGGTCACGCTGCCTAGCCGGGCAGTAGCTTCAAAGGCGCGCAGGGCGCTCAAGGGCGGCAGGCTGTGTTGCATGGGGTCTCCTGAAACAGTTGCGTAAAACTCACAGGTGCTTGCCATCTTATCGATTTTTCTTCCCGCCTGCCTGCGCTAACGTCATTACAACCCTAAATCGCACCCAAAACGCAGAGGTCGTGATGAACCAACCTTTAACCTTGCCCGATGCCAACGGGTTGTTTGGCAGCTTTGGCGGCCGCTTTGTCGCGGAAACCCTGATGCCGCTGATTCTCGAGCTGCAGGACGAGTACGCCGCTGCAAAAAATGACCCCGAGTTTCAGCGCCAGCTCGCCTATTTCCAGGGCGAGTATGTAGGGCGCCCCAATCCGCTCTACTTTGCCGAGCGCCTCACCGAGCACTTCGGCGGTGCCAGCATTTACCTCAAGCGTGAAGAGCTGAACCACACTGGCGCGCACAAGATCAACAACTGCATTGGCCAGGTACTGCTGGCCAAGCAGATGGGCAAGAAGCGCATCATCGCGGAAACCGGAGCAGGCATGCACGGCGTGGCCACCGCCACCGTCGCCGCCCGCTTTGGGTTGCCCTGCGTGATTTACATGGGCGCCACCGACATCGAGCGCCAGCAGCCCAACGTATTCCGCATGAAGCTGCTGGGCGCGGAGATCGTGCCGGTCACTTCCGGCACCGGCACCCTGAAAGACGCCATGAACGAAGCGCTGCGCGACTGGGTCACGAACGTCGACGACACCTTCTACATCATTGGCACCGTGGCAGGGCCGCACCCGTACCCGGCGATGGTGCGCGATTTCCAAGCGGTGATTGGCCACGAAACCCGCGCCCAAATGCTCGAAAAGCAGGGCCGCCTGCCGGATTCACTGATTGCCTGCGTGGGCGGCGGTTCCAATGCCATGGGCCTGTTCTACCCGTTCATCAACGATGACAGCGTGCACATGGTCGGCGTAGAGGCGGGCGGCAAAGGGGTCAAGAGCGGCCTGCACGCCGCCAGCCTGAACGGCGGTACGCCAGGTGTCCTACACGGCAACCGCACCTATCTGCTGCAAAACGAAGACGGCCAGATTATCGACGCTCACTCGATTTCCGCCGGGCTCGATTATCCCGGCATCGGCCCCGAACACGCCTGGCTGCACGAACAGGGGCGGGTCGAGTACGTCTCTGCCACCGATGACGAAGCGCTGGAAGCCTTCCAGATCTGCTGCCGCCAGGAGGGCATCATCCCCGCCCTGGAAACCGCCCACGCCCTGGCCGAAGTGGCTAAGCGCGCGCCAACACTTCCCCGCGAGCACCTGATGGTGGTCAACCTCAGCGGACGCGGCGACAAGGACATGAACAGCGTGGCCGAGCATTTAGGCGACCGCTTCGGCATGACACATTCATGAGCGCGACCCAGGAGAACACCATGAACCGTACCTCTCGACTCGACGACTGCTTTGCCGCGCTCAAAGAGCAAAACCGGCCCGCGCTGATCAGCTACCTCACCGCCGGCGACCCGGACGCCGAGACCTCCCGCCGCCTGCTGCACGGGCTGCCGGAGGCCGGTGTGGACATCATAGAGCTCGGCATGCCGTTCAGCGATCCCATGGCCGATGGCCCCGCCATTCAAAAGGCTGCCCTGCGCGCCCTGAAAAATGGCCAAACCCAGGCCAAAACGCTGGACATGGTGCGCCAGTTCCGTGAACAAAACGGCACGACTCCCATCGTGCTGATGGGCTACTACAACCCGATTTACTGCTACGGCGTCGAGCGTTTTCTCAGTGACGCCGCCCAGGCCGGAGTAGACGGGCTGATCGTGGTGGACCTGCCTCCCGAGCACGACGAAGAGCTGTGCCAGCCCGCCGCCAAGCACGGCATCGATTTCATCCGCCTTGCCACGCCCACCACCGATGCCAAGCGGCTACCCAAGGTGCTGGCCAACGCTTCCGGGTTCATCTACTACGTTTCCGTGGCGGGTGTGACGGGCGGCAGTGCCCCCACACCCGAGCGTCTGGAAAGCGCCGTGCACCAGCTGCGCGAACACACGCCGCTACCCATTGCCGTGGGCTTCGGCATTCGCACCGCCGAACAGGCCGCCACCATTGGCCGCTTCAGCGACGCCGTGGTCGTGGGCTCCGCGCTGGTAGATTGCATCGAACACGCCAGCAGCGGCGATGACGCCGTGTCGCGGGTGCATGGGCTCGTCAAAGCGCTGGCGGAGAGTGTGAGAGGCTGCCGAGAAGCCCAGCAGGAACATGCCAGTTTGCCAGCCTGAAGGAAGTGGGAAAGCGCTATCAAAAACACAGAGCGGGCCATGATGGCCCGCTCTGTGTTTTACTGAATCCACCACGCCCGACTTGCCGTTGTTTCTAGAAAACAGGCATCATCCACGTTTGACGGCGGGATAACGTCACGTGTACTCAAACAGAGGAAAATTATGGGCAAGCTCTTTTCGTTGCTGGTACTGCTGGGGTTGGGCTACGCAGGACTCTATTTCTACTACGGCGTGGTGATCGAGAAGGAAGTCGAGCAGCAGCTAGAAGCCCGTGGGCTGTCATCGGTGAGCGTGGATGACGTCGAGTACGATTGGCTGGCCCCGGTGAGCGACAGCGCCAACATTGCCGTGACGCTTAGCTACCGTGGCTCCCAGGCAGCAGTCAATGTGCAATTACAAGGCCACCCGCTGTTCTCTGATGACGTCACGTTACAGCTCGATAGCCTGCAAGCGCTGCGCTTGGGGATTAGTTTTGGGCAGTAACCACCAGCCATACATGCTCGTAGCCAATCGATAATGATACAGCCACCAGCAATCCTGCCATTATCCAGTTAAACCCTTTGATAAACATTGGCTGTCTGACGCGCTGGCCAAGCAAGCTGCCGATCACCACATAGCTGCCGGGGGCGCCTGCCGCCAGAGCGGCCAGCCCTAGTGCCCAGATAAACAGGCTCATGCCCTGAATACCCTCGGCAGGAAACTGCAGCGTCGCGATAGGCAGTGTCGCGACCATGGCTTTGGGGTTGAGTAACTGCATCATCAGGCCATCACGAAAACTGAGCATGCGTGGTGCCGGGGCGTGGGTATCCAGGGTGGCATTGGCGCGGGCCACCTTGTAGGCCAGATAAAGGATATAAGCGCAGCCGAGCGCGCTGAGCAGCACCAGGGAGTCTTGAGATATCCAGGCGGCTCCCGCCCACCCCAACACCAGCAAGTACAGCAGCATGGCCAGCCCCACGCCCAGGCAAAACCCCAGCGAGGTTTTACCCTGCCCGTTGATACCGACATTCAACCCCAACAGATTCACAGGCCCAGGCGTGTACATGACGCCCAGGGCATAGGCGACGATTGCTAACATGAGAAAACCTCTAGGTGGACGTGATGCTTAACGCGTGATGTCGCGTTGGTACTGGAAAGGGGTCATGCCGTAGATGCGTTTGAAACGGCGGTTGAAGTGGCTCAAATCCGCAAAGCCGAAACGCAGCGCTATCTCGGTGAGTGGCGCGCCCTGGTCGAGCGCGGAGCGGGCGGCGTTCACGCGGCAATTGATCACGTATTGATGAGGGGTCATGCCGAACTGTTGGCGAAATAGCCTCAAAAAGTGGTACTTCGACAAATGCGCGGCCTGGCTGATATCGTCCAGCGAGATATCTGCCTCAAGATGCTCATGAATATACGTTTTGGCGTGGCCCAACAGCGTGTCTGGGCGAGTGGTACGTTGGCCAGTCACCTTGTGCCCGCCAAGCTGAACCATACGCTCGATCACGCGATACAATGCGTTTTCCTGGTCGATGCAGCTGCCCGCTTGATGCGTGGTCAGGCGTGCGATTTCCTGTATCGCCTGGCGCAGCAGCGGGTCGTGAATCAGCGTACTCCGGGAGCGAAACGGTGACGTTTGGGGGCGGCCAAGCAGCTCCTCGAACAGCGGCAACACTTGGTTGGGATGCACGTATACCATCACGTAGCCCAAGGCCTGCTCACCGCCAGCGTGGCCGTCGTGAACCTCTTCAGGGTTGAACAGAATCACGTTGCCCGGTGGGCTACGATGAAACTGCCCGCCGCTGAAGAAATCCTGCCGCCCCGCCAGCGTCACCCCAAAGGCGTACTCCTCGTGGGCATGACGGTCATAGCTAAAATCCTCGATGGCCGCTTTCAAGACGGTCAGTGACGGCACATGGTGATTTTTGAAAAACTCGAACTGGCTGCTGCCCATGCCAACCTCCTTGATCGCATTCGGCCCAGGGCGGGCTTAACCTGACCCGTTTCAGGATATGACGCGGGCGCCAGCGTGGCTTGTACATAATTGCTCAACGGCGGTGTCAGTGTATATTCACTAGACGTACACAGTGGGCGGCATTCGCAAAACGCTGGCAAACGAGGAGAGCGCATGGCAAACCCCAACGTGGTGGTGATTACCGGCGGGAGTCGAGGCATTGGTGCCGAGACGGCCCGGCTGTTCGCCCGGCATGGCTACGATGTGTGCCTCAACTATGTCGAAAACGACGTGGCCGCCGAGCGTGTGCGCAGTGACATCCTTGCTCTGGGCGTGCGCTGCCTGGCCGTGAAGGCGGATGTGTCGAAAGCCGATGAGGTGGCGAACCTGTTTCGCCGGGTCGATCAGGAACTCGGCACACTGACGGTGCTGGTCAACAACGCCGCCATTCTCAACACCCAGGCGCGGCTGGTGGATATCTCGCCGGAGCGTTTTGGCAACGTGCTGCAAAAGAACGTCATGAGCTGCTTTCTCTGCTGCAAGGAGGCCGTGCAGCGCATGTCTACCCGCCAGGGCGGCGCGGGCGGCAGTATCGTCAATGTTTCCTCCATGGCCGCCAAAAGCGGCTCGCCCAACGAGTACGTGGATTACGCCGCCTCGAAAGGGGCCGTGGATACCTTGACTCGGGGGTTGGCGCTGGAAGTCGCGGCCGAAGGCATCCGCGTGAATGCAGTGCGTCCCGGCCTCATCTACACCGAGATGCACGCACTCGGTGGCGAGCCTGCCCGCGTAGACCGCTTGAAGTCTCGCATCCCCCTGCAGCGGGGTGGCCAGCCTTCCGAAGTTGCAGAAGCCATTGTCTGGCTGGCCAGTGACAAGTCATCCTTTGCCACCGGCACTTTACTGGATCTGGCGGGTGGCCTGTAACGCCCTGACCAGCCCCCTTGGCTGCCCAGGCAGACCCCAAAAAAGGACACCCCATGTTTACCGGCCTGAGTGCGTTTCCGCTGACCCCCATGAACGAGCAGGGCATCCACGAGCAGGAGTTCATCCAGCTAGTGGCCCGGCTGGCCCACGCGAAGGTGGATTCCATCGGTGTACTGGGCTCGACCGGCAGCTACGCCTATTTGAGCGTGGAAGAGCGGGCTCGGGTGGCCAAGCTGAGCGTGGAAAACGCCGCTGGGGTGCCCGTGGTGGTGGGCATTGGCGCGCTGCGCACTCGCGATGTGCTGGCCAATGCTGAACATGCCCAGCAGGCCGGGGCGAGCGGGCTACTGTTAGCGCCTGTTTCGTATCAAAAACTCACCAATGACGACGTGTTTAACCTGTTCAGCACCGTCAGCCGTGCCATCAGCGTACCGCTGTGCGTGTATGACAACCCTGGCACCACGCATTTTACGTTCAGCGACGAACTGCACGGGCGCATTGCCGAGCTGCCCCAGGTGCGCTCGATCAAAATTCCGCCGGTGCCCAACCATCTAGACGAGGCCAACGCCCGGGTGGCGCGGCTGCGGGCGCTGATTCCCGAGGACGTGACCATCGGCATCAGCGGCGACCCCGCCGCCGCCACGGGCCTGCTGGCAGGCTGCGAGGCGTGGTACTCGGTGATCGGCGGGCTCTACCCAGAACTCGCGCTGGCGCTCACCCGTGCCGCTCAAGCGGGCAACGCCGAAGAAACCCAAGCCCGTTCCGACGCCTTGGCCCCGCTATGGGCGCTGTATCACGACTATGGTGGCAGCCTGCGGGTGGTGGCGACCATGGCCGAACTCACTGGCCGCGTGAGCGCCCCCTGCCTGCCCCAGCCGCTGAATACCCTGCAAGGGGAGGCCCGCCAGCAGGTGGCAGCGGTGATCGAGGCGTTGGGGCTTCACTAGATCGCATCAAGCGAAGCGCACGTGGTTTACAGCCCTTGCGCACCGCGCCGCAGCCAGTCGTGCACGAATGCCAGCTTGCGCAGGGCCACATCGGAGAGCACGAATGGATAGAGATCCGACAGGCCCATCGAGCGATTCACGTGGTTCACGCCCGCTACCAAAGAGGCCGCAATATGTATCAGCCGCTCGGCGTCTGGCTCGGCGTAGGCATCCCAGTTGTGGTCGTCCGGTAGCGCGGGCGAGGTCATGCCCGACGATACGAAGCTGTCGGTGATATCCGTCAGGTGCAGCAGGTGCGAGGCGGTTTCTGCCCAATCCTCGTGGGGGTGGGAAGAGGCATAGGTGGAAAGAAAGCGCGTTTGCCAATCCGCCGGCGGGCCGTTTTGGTAGTGGCGCTGCAGCGCCGCCGGGTAGTCTTCCCGCTCATCGCCAAACGTCTCGCGGAAGGCCGTCAGAAAATCCTCTCGCAGGCTAAGCCGCCACCACAGCATATGGGCGATTTCATGGCGCATATGGCCAATCATGGTGCGGTAGGGTTCATCCAGCGCCTCTTTACGGGTGGTGCGCAGCACGGCATCCGCTTCCGCCACGCTGATCGTCACCACGCCCCCCACGTGTCCCATTGGCACCGGCGTGCCGCCTTCGGCCAACATATGAAACACCGGCGGCGCGCCCGGGTCTTCCGGGCGAAACCAGTGCCAGCGGCCCAGATTATCGATGACCCAGCGCTTGGCCGCCTCGGTGTGCGCCCAATGGGGTATCGCATCGGAAATGGAAGGGTCTGGCGCCAGGGCGGTCATCGCGCAGGCGCGACAGAACTCGCCCTGCTTCGGGGCAATCCAGTTACAGCCAATCACCTCGCGGTTGGCGCAGAAGGGCGGCATGGGAATGAACGCCCGCGCTTGGGGGTCGTAGGCCACCGGCACACCATCCGCCGTGACCAAATTATCGAACCAGAGTGAACCGGCACCGACCGGATTAGAAAACACGCGCATAGGCCGGGTATCTCAAGAGAAACGAAGCTTCAGTCTAGGAGCCGAGGCCAAGGGACGCCAACGGCGATTGCGTAAGGATGAAAGGAGCGTGGTTTCGATGCGACGAGCGCACCCAAAAAACGTTTCTTGAACGCCAGGCGTGCCAGTTCATATGCCAGTCATAGTGAATAAAAGTAGGTGTTTATTAGACGTTATCTTTACCAATAGTTAGGCGTGAGTGTTACTTAATAGCGAGCTAATTAAAAGCGTATTGAGTGAAAAAGCTGTTTTCTCAATAAATATGTTCAACACCGTCAAAAGCACGTCGATCAACCTACATACTTCCATTTATGTGTTTTTATTAACACTTTGTTTTGTATGGATTTTATATTTGTTTACGATTGCAGCAGCGATTTTTGTAAGACATCCGCCATTTGTTTTGTAGGATATTTGCTATCTGTTGTGTAAGACATTGTCTGTGTCGTAAAGTCCTCGATACCCCAGCCAACGGATAACGCGCATTGCCTCTTTGAACGTGCCTCATCTCGGCACTTGTCTTGACGCAATGACACTCCTTTTATCAAAGCGGTTCGCTGCGGACTAATGAGAATAATGGCCATGCTATATCTTAAAAAAAGCGTGAAAAGACGGCTGGCGGTGAGTTTGGGCGCCTGTGTTGTCATGCTGGTCGCTGTTGGAGTATTCGGTCTCTACCATTTAAGCAAAATGAACGATGCCATTACCCGAACGTTCGAAGGCAACGTGCTGACACTGGTCGACCTGGGGGAAGTGAACGAGGCACTGCTTAGCACGCGCGTAAAAATCACGGCGGAGCAGCGCGACCGCAACCCTGCCTCTGCCGTGACGACACGGCAAGAGATCGCCGAGAACGATGCCCTGATCGATGCCGCTTGGAACGACTATTTCCCCAAGCGGGTGTCTGACGAGGTCGAACGCGGTATCGCCGAAGAGTTCATCGCGTCGCTGGCGGTGCTGCGCGCGGGAATCGATGAGGTGAACACAGCGATGATCGACGATGATTTCGACGCGGCCCGCCGCATCGCCACCACGACGTTACGGGCAGCCTACCCTCAGGTGCTCGATTCGCTTCACGCACTGATCGACCGTAACAGCGCCCAAGCAGCAGCGTCTCATCAGCAAACGTCCGCAGACTATGTATGGACGCGCAATATCATCATCGGCGTGATCGCAGGGGCGGTGATCGTGAGCATTCTGCTGGCGATGTGGCTGATTCGCGGCATCATGACCCCGCTAGGCAAAGCGCAAGCGCTCGCCAACGCCATGGCGCAAGGCCAGCTGGATAACGCCATCAACATTACCTGCAAGGATGAGTTTGGCGACATGCTCAAGGCATTGAAGGCCATGGAGGTCAAGGTTTCCCAAGTGGTGATGTCCGTTCGTCACAACGCCGAATCGGTGAACGGGGCGGCGGAAGAGATTGCCCATGGCACCGAAGACCTGAGCAGTCGGACGCAGCAACAGGCGGCCAGCATCGAGGAAACGGCCGCTTCGATGGATGAGATCACCTCCACGGTTCGGCAAAACGCAGACAACGCCTCCGAAGCCGAAAAGCTCGTTTACGCGGTGACGCAACAAGCCAATGCCGGTGGTGAAATCGCGGGGAAAGCGGTGAATGCGATGGAGGGCATCAATGCCTCGAGCCGCAGAATCGCTGGTATCGTCGGCTTGATCGATGAGATCGCCTTCCAGACCAACTTGCTGGCGCTCAATGCCTCGGTGGAAGCCGCCCGAGCTGGCGAGCAAGGCCGCGGCTTTGCCGTGGTGGCCGGTGAGGTGCGTAACCTGGCCGGGCGCAGCGCCAATGCAGCCAAAGAGATCAAGCAACTGGTCGAGGAGAGCATCGAGCAAGTCGGCAATGGGTCTACCCTCGTCAACCAGGCAGGCAAAGCCCTCGAAGAGATCGTCAGCGGTGTCCAGCGCGTCTCGTTATTGATGGGCGAGATCGCCACGGCCAGCCACGAGCAGTCTCAAGGCATCGACCAGGTCAATACGGCCATTGCGCAGATGGACAGCGTGACCCAGCTCAACGCGAGCTTGGTGGAGGAGTCCAGCGCGGCGGGCCGCTCCCTGCAGATTCAAGCCGAGGCGCTGATGAAAGAAGTGGCGTTCTTCAAAGGGGCGACCACGGAGAAGCCCCAGGCAGCGTTACCGCCCAAGGTTCAGCGCCCCGCCGCCAAGCCCCAGGCGACGGCTCTCCGTCCGGCGCAGGCCGCCCGCCAAGAGGTCGAGGAGTGGGCCTCATTCTAAGCCCTTGAAAGATATGTGCCCCGGCCTGTGCTGGGGCATTTTTAACTGGGCGCCCTCAATTTTTAGGTTACTGTGTCAGTATCCTGGCTGGCTAGCCACTGCCTTTCCACCAGCGGTAGAGACACATGACCCAGCAAAAATTGATACTGCTGTTCGATGGCACCTGGAACGACCCAGAAGACCAAACGAACGTGTACCGACTGACGCGGCTTCTCCATGATGACGACAAGGGTGTCAAACAGCGGTTCTATTACGACCCTGGTGTGGGCACCTCTCGGTATCAACGTTTCATTGGTGGCGCCTTTGGCTACGGGTTGAGTGACAACCTGCGGAAAGGCTACGACTGGCTGGCAAGGCGTTACCGCGAAGGGGACGAGATTTGGATATTCGGGTTCAGCCGCGGCGCCTATACCGCTAGAAGCCTCGTGGGGATGATGCGCAAATGCGGACTAGTGCATGTGGTGACGCCCAGCCTGCTCGATAAAGCCGAGCAACTGTATCGAGACCGGGAACTGCATCCGGATAGCGATACGTGTAAAGCGTTCAAGGCAAACTTCAGCCGCCAGCCACGGGTTCATTTCATTGGGGTATGGGACACCGTAGGCGCGCTGGGTGTGCCCGGCACCAACCTGTTCAAGCGCTACTACGATTGGCACGATACCCAGCTTTCCAGCATCGTCGACTACGCCTATCAGGCCGTGGCGCTGGACGAACACCGAGCGGACTACAACGTCTCCCTCTGGACCAGCGCGGACGGCCAGCAAAAACCGGCTAATCGCGACGTACAGCAGCGCTGGTTCATTGGCGCTCATGCCAATGTGGGCGGCGGGTATGGCCCGCAAGATGCATTGGCCGATATACCGCTGCTGTGGATGGTCGAGAAAGCGGCCCAGGCGGGCCTGAAACTGGATTATCCAGACGTTGCGGAAAACGCCTGGGCAACCGATCCCATCGATTCCTACGCCGCCTTCCTGGGGGGCTGGTACGCCAAATACAAACGCCTGCGACAGTCCAGCGACGCACGTTTCTACCGATGCTACGCGCAAGGAGTGCAAGGGCTGCCTGCGGTGAACGTCTCCGTCGATGAGTCCGTTTGGTCGCGCTGGGCCGACGCCGCGTGCCACTACCGGCCGCGCACCCTGACAGACGCCAACGTGACTCCGCCAGGCCCCTAGGAAGCGCCCGGGTGCGCCAGGGCGTGAACGCTCGTCGCCAAAAACGCCCTGGCTGGGTATTATCACCGCTCATTCATTACAGAAGCTGCTGCTTATGTCTTGCCCGCCATGCCCCCGCTGCCAATCCGAATTCGTCTATCAGGACCAGCGCCTGTTCATCTGCCCCGAATGCGCCCACGAATGGAACCCTGAAGAAGCCGCCGCCGAAGAGGCCGTGAACGTAGCCGATGCCCACGGCACGCCGCTGGCCGAAGGCGACAAGGTCACGCTGATCAAAGACCTCAAGGTGAAAGGCAGCTCCCTGGTGCTCAAGATCGGCACCAAAGCCGTCATCAAACGGCTAAAAGAGGGCAAAGACCACCAGCTAGACTGCAAAGTAGACGGCGCAGGCGACATGATGGTGACTGCGCAGTTTGTGAAGAAGGCGTGAGCAGGGCGATCGTGCGCCTCGGTGTTTCCTAAATCCAACCTCACGAGCCTTGCAAGGAGGCAGCGACGCTTGCCAGGGCGACACCCTAAGGAACTGGCGTGATGACGCGACCCCTCACTACCGACGATTTGCCTGCGCTGATGACAGGCATCATGGCGACCCTCGCGGCGATTGGCATCGCGCGCTTCGCCTACACGCCCCTATTACCCGCGATCATTCAGCATGGCTGGTTTAGCGCCAGCCAAGGGGCTTATTTAGGGGCGGCCAACCTGCTGGGCTATTTTGTCGGCGCGCTCGTTGCCCATGCGCTGAGTGAGCGTTTCGCGCCCCGCTGGGTGATGGCGGCGAGCTTTGCGGGTATCGGGCTCAGCTTCGTGCTCTGCGCTGGGGCAGGTGGTTTTCTCTGGTTCTTTTTCTGGCGATTGGTGTCGGGAGTGGCCGGGGGGATCTTGATGGTCGTAGGCCCTTCGTTGGCGCTAGCGGCCACGCCCCCGGAAAGGCGAACCCGTGTCGGCGCGTTGGTGTTTACCGGTATTGGCGCTGGCGCGCTGCTGTCCGCCTTCGTTGTGCCGTTACTGCTCGGGGTCAGCCTCTCGCTCACCTGGGGGGCGCTGGGGCTGCTTAGTTTGGCGGCGGGCGCCTTGTGCGACCGTGGCGTCGCGCGCTTGCCCGCACCCCGCATCACACGCCCGGTGGGTAATAGCGCCGTACGTTATGCGGGCGTAAAGGTGATCGTGCTGCTGGTCATTGGCGCTTACGCCCTGGATGCGGTGGGGTTCGTACCGCATACCGTATTCTGGGTGGACTATCTTGCCAGGGAGCACGCCCTCGGCCAGCAAGCCGCCTCCCTGCAATGGGGCATTTTCGGGGTGGGGGCGCTGTGCGGGCCGTTCATGGTGGGGGCGCTGGCGCAGCGCGTGGGTTGGCAAGGCGGCTTGATGATCGCTTTTGCCGCCAAGGCCGCCGCCGTTCTGCTCCCGGTGTTCTCGCTTGCCCTGCTCAGCCAATCGATTTCCTCGTTCATGGTAGGAGCGATGATTCCCGGCATTGTCGCCCTCACCTCTGGCCGCCTGGCCGAGCTGGTCGGGCCCACCGCCCACAAACAGCTCTGGGGGCGAGCCACGGCCGCGTTCGCCGCCGCCCAAGCAGGGGCAGGGTATGGCATGTCGGCGCTGTTTGGCATGTGGGGCAGCTACACGCCACTCTTTACCATCAGCGGCATGGCGCTTGCCCTTGGCTTGATGCTGGTACTGATGAGCCGGGGCGTACAGCAGCGCCGCACACATCCTTCTGCCCAATAACCTAACAAGCACTATTCAGACAAAGGGAGGCCACCATGGAACTCTACCTGAACGCAACATCCCCCTATGCGCGGCTGGTGCGCATCGTGTTACTGGAAAAAGGCCTGATGGACGCCGTGACGCTCAAATGGTGCGACCCCTGGGCCGATGACGCCGACCTTCTGAAGGCCAACCCCGCCGGGCGCATCCCCGCGCTGGTGACGGAGGAGGGCACCACGCTGAGCGAATCCATGCTGATCGCCATGTACTTGGACAGTCTGGACAGCGGAACACCCACCCCGCCCATACTGCCCACCAACCCGTTGAGTGACGTGCTGCACTTGGCAGGCCTGGGCCAAAACCTCATGGATGCCGCATTCACCACCGTGATTGCCCGCAAGCACTATGGCAAAGGCATTGACCAAAGCGAGCTGGGCCAACGCCGGGCAAGGGCCATGCAGCGGCTGTTGAATCAACTGAATAGCGAGCTGGGCGGCAAACCCACGGCGGCATCGATCCACCTAGGCGATATCGCCATTGCGGTCGCGCTGGAGTACCTCGCCTTCCGGCTGCCAGAGATACGCTGGAAAGAGGAGCATGCCCAGCTTGCCGCGTGGCATGCGGGTGTCACGGCACGAACCAGCTTCGTGCAAACCGCCTTCGCCTAGCCTGCGACCTTTCCCGCACCCCGCCAGCCAAGGGATAAAAGTGACCAACAGCCAAGCCATCACCATCGCGCTCGCCCAACTGCCCGTCACGAAAGCGGCGGTAAACGACAACCTACGAACGCACCTGGCCTACATAGAACGCGCCGCCGCGCTGGGGGCCAACGTAGTAGCCTTTCCCGAACTCTCGCTCACCGGCTACGAGCTGGCGCTACTCAGCCAACTGGCCATGCCCCGTGACGATGCCGCCTTTGCCACCCTCATTGCCGCTTCCGTCGCCAATAACACGGTGGTGATCGCGGGCTGCCCACTGCACAACCCCCACGGCAAACCTTACATCGCAGCGGTGATCTGCTTCCCCAACGGTGCACACACCTTCTACCTAAAACAGCACCTTCACGAAGGGGAGGAGGTTTACTGTGCTCCCGGCCATGAAAGCGGCCTGATCAACGTGAACGGCACCCGCATCGCCCTGGCCGTTTGCGCCGACTTCACCCACCCAAACCATGCTGCCACCGCCGCCGCCCAACAGGCGGATGTATATCTCGCCAGCGCGATGATCTCCCCTGGCGGCTATGCAAAAGATGCCGAGCTGCTCGCCGCCATCGCAAAGCGCCACCAACTGCCGGTACTGCTCGCCAACCATGTTTCCACCACGGGCGGCTGGCAAACCTGCGGCAATAGCGGCGGCTGGAACGCAGCAGGGGAGCTAGTCATTAACGCCAGCGGAATGCAGCCCAGCTTAGTGCTGTGCCAAATTCACCACGGTGTATTAAGCGGTGGCGTAGAAGTGATGACTCACCTACCTTCCAAAGCATCCATTACCGACTAAAAACTAATTCGGTAAGGTGGGATTAACCTAAATTAACTGCTAGTCTCGAAGCATTAGAGCGAACAACGCCGCAGGGACAACACGATGCAGGATGCCCGCATAACGCTTCACCCTAGCCAGCAGCGCCTGCAAGTGCGGGTGGATGGCATTCTGCTAGTGGAAACTATAAAAAGTACCAATACACTGGAACTCCGCGAACACGGCTACCCGCCACGCCACTACTGCCCTCGTGAAGACGTGCGAATGGACTTACTCACCATTTCAGAAACGACCACTCATTGCCCGTCTAAAGGGCATGCAGTGTAATTTTCGCTGGGTGAGCGGCTGGATATTGCTTGGAGTTATGAGCAGCCGATTGAGGGGTTAGAATCTATTGCGTGTAGGATGGCGTTTCGCAAGGTCAAATAATCACATGTTCATGAAATGTATGTTTTACTGGAAATGTTTATAACTTGTAGTTATCAGTTGTTAAAGTATTTCAGCTTTATAACCATATTTATAAATTTAAGTTATAATTAATAAGGATGGCGAAATTATGATTGATCCAAATCTTATAGAGCAAATTAAGAGAGGGAAGGCTGTGCTTTTCCTAGGAGCTGGCGCTTCGATTGGAGCGATCACACCAGGGAATGAGCCACTCAAACTAGGTAATGGGTTGCGCGATTTTTTATGCGATCGATTTTTGGGGGGGGGATTATAAAGAAGAAAGCTTGAAGTTCGTTGCTGAGTTAGCCATCTCTAATAGTGACTTGTTTCAGGTGCAGAGGTCTATCGCTGACTTATTTGAAAACGTGCAACCTGCTGAGTTTCATAAAAAAATAAGCTTATTTAGATGGCGAGCTATTTTTACCACTAATTACGATACGATAATAGAAGATGCATATCGGTTGAGTGATGCAGCTAATCAAAGATGTGAGGTTATACTTTCTAATAAAGATGGTCTTGATGAAGTAACTAGAAACGCTAAAGTTGTACCTTTTTTTAAATTGCATGGCTGTATTACTAGAGCAAGAGATGAAAACCTACCCTTAATACTTACAACTGATCAGTATAATCAGTATTTGGAAAATAGAGACAGGCTTTTTAGCTATTTATACGAATTAGGACACGAGAATACTATAATTTTTGCGGGTTATAGTAACCAAGATTCTAATATTAGATATTCAGTCGAAAGAATCGAAAAGAGTGTTGGTGCTGGTAGGCCGAAATATTACATAGTTAAGCCTGGTATGAAAGAAATAGAAAAGGATCTATGGGCCTCAAAAAGAATTTCTGCGATAGATACGACTCTCGAAGGCTTTATAAATGAGCTTGAAATTTCCGTCTCTGATGTCGAAAAAGCCCTTTCTGCAGCGAGGCCAGTCGGTAACCACCCCATTCAAGCTCGCTTTGTTACAAACTCGACGTTGAAAGACGACATTAGAGATGCTCTAGAGCATGAATTGGTATTTGTTACAAACTCAATAAGTGACTCTGGCGAAGTAAATAAGTTTTACGCTGGAGCGAATCAAGGATGGTTTCCAATTTGTAATGGTTTAGATTGTGCTAGAACTTTAACAGACGTGATTGTTAATGAAGTTATAACTTGTGGAGAAGGTGAGCGTAAAAGTCCAGTGGAGTTTTTTGTAATCAAAGGTGAGGCTGGATCAGGTAAAAGTGTAGAGCTTAGAAGATTAGCTTGGAATGCTAGTCTACAGCACTCTCGTTTATGTCTTTATGTTAATTCTCTATGTCAACCAAAACCAGAAGTTATAGAAGAGATAAGTGCTCTTTCTGAAGAGCGAGTTTTTCTTTTTTGGGATAATGCAGGTAATAATATCACTGGGCTATTGAGGCTTTTGAAGCAAGCAGAACATAGGAAAATAAAGTTAACTGTATTTACAGCCGAACGGTATACTGAGTGGAATACGAAGTGTAGCTCTTTGAGTGGTTTTGTTACAAGAGAGTACAAGCTAAATTATCTTGGTAGAAAAGAGGCGGAGTGCCTTGTTGATCTTTTAGAAAAACATAACTGCCTTGGACCAGCTTTAAATCCATTAACTCGCGATCAACGTATAGAAAGGTTTATGGATGTTCTGGATAGACAGCTCCTTGTGGCTCTACATGAGGCAACTATGGGCCGTCCTTTTGAAGATATTATAGTAGATGAGTATGAAAGTCTTAATCCACAGAGCGCGAAAGACTTATATAGAATCATATGCTTGTTAAACAGATTTCGAATACCTGTTAGAGCTGGTCTTATTTCCAGAGTAACAGGTATTACTTTTGAAAGTTTTTCTAATAATCTCTTTAAACCATTAGAAAAAGTCGTGATTACCAATCGCTCCCCGGGTGGCGATGTATATTACACAGCTAGACATGCAGAAATAGCCGAAATTGTTTTTGATCGTGCTTACGAAACAGTTGAAGACAGATATTATGAGTATGTTAGGATTTTGCAGTCTTTAAATATATCTTTTGGTTCTGATAGGCAGTCATTTAGACGTATGATAAGAGCTAAAAGTCTCATTGAGTTATTTTCAGATCATCACTATATCGAGAATATTTACACCATCGCTTTAGAGTCAGGTGGTCGAGAACCATATTTGCTCCAACAAATGGCAAATTATGAACGAATCAGAAGTAATGGTAATTTTAAAAAAGCAATTAGCCTTTTAAATGAAGCAGCTGAACTAGCTCCTAGAGACGAATCAATACTCCATACTTTAGCTGTGGTTTGGAAAGCAATTTCTGAAAATTCTATTGAATCATCTGAGAAAGATAGGTGTAGACAAGAGGCTAGATCGATCTTAAATGCCCTTGTAAGAGTGAATGGTCATACTCAAGCTATAGATAATGTTTTAATAAATATTGAGTTGAGTGTTCTTCAAGAGCATTTTAAAGATGGGCGCACAACTGAATTTGTTATTGATAATGCTATTAGAAATGTTGAGAAGTTGATCACGGATTGTAAGAAAAGATATCCGCTAGACGATGGGTTTCTTGCTCTTGAAGCTTCGTTTGCGACTATGATAAATGATGAGCCTAGAGCTTTGAGAGCGCTTAAAAGTGCTTATGAGAAAGACTCTAAAGATACATTTATAGCAATAAGGCTGGCTGGGATATATGAAAAAAATAGTGAAATAGATGAGGCGGCTAAGGTATTGCAAGATACGCTTGCATCTAAAAGGCATGATCAGAGGCTGAATTTTTCTCTTGCTGAACTGCTTCGGAAAAAAGGAGGTAGTTCTGATGAAGATCTTGCTTTTTATTATCGTCGTTCATTTACTCCCGGTGATAAAAATTATCAAGCTCAATTTTGGTACGCGCGATTTACATTAGAGTCAGATAAGCCTGAGTTAAGGAGAATGGCGAAAGAAATTTTTGAAAGCTTAAGTTCAGCAAGGCTTAGTTTTGAGGCTAAAACATTAGTTAGAGATTATATAGAAAAAGATGGCAAAGTGACAATACTTAAGGGAAGGCTGGTTTTTAGAAACTCTTCATATGGGTCAGTGCAGCCTGATAACTTTAGCAGTGAGGCCTTTGTTAACGAAGAGTCTGTCGATGATGAGATGTGGGAGGCTTTGATGACTGGCGATGAATTAAGGTTTAAGCTTGGTTTTAATTATATGGGCCTGATTTGTAAAGAGGTTGTTGTTTTATAGTATAGGGATTTTTTGGTAAGCTAGTTTTTTGTAGAATTAAGTTGTAAGTGTTTTTGGTATCTAATAAATATTTTGCTGTTATTTTTAAGTTTGGGATTGTTTTTGTTGTTGAACTGGTTGATGTTGCGCTCTCAGTCAACCTTGGGTAGTGTTTGATAGGTTGTGTGGTGTTTAGGCTATAAATTTTGATAGTTATAGCAAGCACGAAGTGAGCGATAAACAGCTTTAGATCATTATTAAAGATATATGGAGTTTTTTGTTGATTCGCAAAAAAATATTTAGGAGTACATTAGTCGGGACCGTTCTCGGTGGTATCCCTTGTGCTCTAATAACTGCTACAGAAGGCATTTCCGGGCTGTGGGAGTTCCTGAGTGGAATTAATCCACCGCCTGTTGTGCTCACGTTTTTAGCTATACTCTACACCTTATACCTCGCCCATTCTGGGTTGATGTTATGGTTGAAGAAGAAAGGTTTAAACATTCCATATTGGCTTCATTCAGTACACTCATTTCTTGGAGAAGTAGGGCATGCCCTGCAGGGGGTTCTACTAGCAGTTGCTGGCGGACTTTTTGTATCCTTGCCTCCAGTTTTGATAGTCCAGCCAGTGCCTTTATCAATTGCGTCGGTTATTCTCGGATATAGTCTTTCAGTTGGTGCCTTAGTTGCGAGCTGTGGTATGGCCGCAACCAAAGATTATGTTGACAACTCGCTCAATCTCTAGCGGACGGCATAATCGTGAGCACTGTTCCAGTGTTCTACTACTGTATGTCAGCACCTGAGCATGGCGCTCATTAATACCCTCTTAAATCACAATACTCACTGAAAACCAAAATCGTTAAAACCAATGTTATTAGCTTCAATCAAACCCCAACCCCACTAACCCTAACCACCTCCCTAACCACCGCCTCATTCAACACTCCGCGCTTGGCTTCCACCACCGTGAGCCATTCGCGGGCGCGGGTGATGCCGGTGTACACCAGCTCGCGGGTCAGGATGGGGTTGAGCGTGGGCGGTAGCAGTAGGGCGGTGTGCAAGAACTCCGAGCCTTGGGATTTGTGCACCGTCATCGCAAACACGGTTTCTACCGCGTGGAGGCGGGAAGGCAGCACCCAGCGGATAGGCTTGTCGGTGTCGCTGGTGGCACTTGATGAAGGAAAGGCGACTCTTAATAACTTCTGCTGCGGGTTGCGCGGGTCGGGCACCGCCAGAGTAATGCCGATATCGCCGTTCATCAGTTTTAGGCCGTAGTCGTTTTGAGTAACCAGTATCGGGCGGCCCTCAAACCAGCCTTTCTCCAGGGTGTAGTCATTGCCGTACAGCAGCTTTTCGCTGCGCAATGTGCTGGCGATGCGCTGGTTTAACCCTTCAACCCCCCAGGGGCCTTTGCGCAGCGCGCACAGCAGTTGGAAGTGGCTGTAGGCGCTGAGCACCTCACTGGCCCAGGCGTTGTAGGCAGTTGTGTTCTCCTCGAACGACTCCCCCCGTGGGCGCTGTGCGTGCAGCACGTTGAGGTAGTGGCGATAGCCCGTGGGCGGGGCGATGGGCTGGCCTTCGCGGTCGGTGCGGCCTTCGCCGTTGCCTGCAAAGCCGCTGGGGCTGCCGTGAATCACCAGCTTGTCCAGTGCGGCGTCGTCGCTCATCACCAAGTGGTGAATATCCGGGTAGCCGTGGCGCAGCACGGCGCTTACTGCCTGCTGTTTTTCCCGTTCGCTTTGGGTATGGCCCGGCTGGTTAATGGCTTTCGCCAGTTGCCCTATGCCGCTGTGTTCATTAAAGCGGTGGCTAACCCGCAGCATGGTAATGGCTTGGTCGAGCGGTTGGCCTGCGGGGTCGATGAAATCCTCAGGCAGCGGTTGGCCGGTGGCCTGGGCTAGCCAGTCGGCGGTGGTCGGGGTGTAGTGGGCGGCTTCCGCGCGGCGGCATAAATCGCCGAGTACCGAACCGGCCTCTACCGAGGCGAGCTGGTCTTTGTCCCCCAGCAGAATGCACTGGGCATGGGCGGGCAGGGCGCTGAGGGTGGCGGCCATCATTTCGATATCCACCATCGAGGCTTCGTCGATCACCAGTACGTCCAGCGCCAGCGGGTTGGCGGCGCTGTGGCGGAAGTGGCGGGTGTCGGGGCGTGCGCCGAGTAGGCGGTGCAGGGTGGTCACGTCCGTGGGAATCGTGATATCGCTGGCTGCCGCCGCAGGTGAATGTTCACTTAACAGCGTTGCTAATTCATCAAGCGGTAACGCATTCACCTGCCCGGCGATGGATTCGTTCAAGCGGGCGGCGGCTTTGCCGGTGGGGGCGGCCAGGCGCATGCGCAGCGGCGGGCTGGGGTGCTGGGCCAGTTGCAGGGTTTGCAGCAGGGCGAGCAGGCGCACCACGGTGGTGGTTTTGCCGGTGCCGGGGCCGCCGGTAATAATGCCGAAACGGCTGCGGGCGGCCAGGGCGCAGGCGGTTTTTTGCCAGTCTAGCTCGTTGCGTTGTTCGAACAGAATGTTGAGCGCTTGGGGGAGTAACCCCGAGGCGCTGGCGTCATTCGTCGCTTCCAGGCGGGCAGCGATGTGTTGGTGCAGGCGTTGTTCGTACTGCCAGTAGCGGCGCAGGTAGAGCCGCGTGCTGGGCGTGCCGCTGGCTGAGTGAGTGGTTACTACGACCAGCGGCGTGTTGCCGGGGCCTTCGCTGGTGAGCAGCGGGTGGTGCAGGGCGGCTTGCCATTCGCTGAGCGTGAGCGTGGTCAGCACGTCGCTGGGTAGCGGCGGCGGGTCGGTGAGGTCGTCGCCTTCGGGTGGTAGCGAAAGGGCGAAATCCGGCGCGTTGAGCGTGGCGTTGATATCCAGGCACACGTGGCCGCGGCCTAGCTGGTGGCTGGCCAGCGCGGCCGCCAGTAGCAGCAGCGTGGGGGCGTCCGGGGCTTCACTGGCTAAAAAGCGCACCAGGGCGCGGTCTAAATCTCGCAGCCAGCCTCGCGCTACCCAGCGTTCGCACAGGGCCAGCAGTTCTGGAGTGCTGCTGAGTGCAGGATGGGCGCTGGCGACATCGCCGAACATATCGAAGGTGTGAGTATCGTGCTGGCGGCTCATGCCGTGGCCTCCTGCTGGGTGGCGTGTGGCTCGCCTGCAAACAGGCTATCCAGGGCTTCGATGAGCTCAACCGGGGCGGGCTTGCCGACTACACCGCGCCCAGGGCTGCGGCTGCCGCGCAGAAATACCGTCATCGAGCCGCCCAAGTGCTGGTGCGGGTCGTAATCCGGCAGGCGCGCTTTTAACAGCCGGTGCATGGCGAGTAAGTAGAGCGCGGCCTGCAGGTCGTAGCGTTTAGCCAGCAGCGCGTGGCGCAGGGCTTCGGGTTCGTAGGCGCTGTCGTTGGGGCCCAGGTAGTTCGATTTCCAGTCCAGCACGTAAAAGCGCCCCTGGTGCTCGAAGGCTAGGTCAATAAAGCCTTTCAGCATGCCGTTCAGGGTGTCGGCATCCAATGCTGGGCGCTCGATCCCTGGCAGTAAGTGCTTGCTTACCAGCGCATCAACGGCTTGGGTATTCACCCGCTTGGCGGCAAACCAGAACTCCAGCTCTACCTGATAGCTTTCCAGCTCATTCAACGCCACGCTTTGCGGGGTGGGCGCGGCCAGCGGCAGCGGTGTGGTGAGCAGGGCGCTTAGCCAGCCCGCTAGCGGTTCTTGCCATGCTTGCCAGCCACGTAGCTGCACCCGCCGCCACAGCATGTCGTTGAGGGCGTCCATATCATTCGCGGCGGTATCGAAGCCTTGCTTGCCTGCCCACTCCAGAAGCCCGTGCAGAAAGGTGCCGGGGCCGGGGCCACGTGGAAACTTATGCAAGTGAAACGCTTCTAGCTGGGATCGTTCTTGAGATAGCTCCCGAGGTTCATCCAGCACTTCAAACGCGGTGGCTTCCTGGGCGGTGGTCGGTTCCAGCGGTGGCAACACCGGGGCGATAAGCGTGCCGGAAAGCCGCAGCGCGGAGTAACTGGCAATCCACCAGTGCTCTTTGGCGGGTCGCGTGGGCGTGCGGGCGTGGCCCAGCTCACTGCTTTGCGCCACTTGTGCCACGCGCTCTGTGGTGGGCGCGGGCGGTTGGTGAACCTGTATCTCGCTGCCTTTCACCAGTTCATCAAGCGCGTTATTGAGCGTTTCCGGTGACAGGGCGCTACCGCCTTTTAGCAGATAGCCCAGCGCGCTGTTCTCCAGGCCTTTCAGCGGGGCCAGCCCTAGCCAGGTGGCGTGGCGGGCGCGGGTGAGCGCCACGTAGAGTTTGCGCAGGTCTTCCCCCAAGCGTTCGCGGTCGGCGGTGGCGAGTATCGCTTCATCCGCCTCTAGGCTGAGTTGTAGGTTGCCCTCGCCGTCGTGCCAGCGCAGCGGTACGTCTTCGGCTTTCACCGAGCGATGGTTGGCGATGAACGGCAGGAACACCAGCGGGTACTCCAGCCCTTTGGATTTGTGGATGGTGACCACCTTGACCAGATCCGCGTCGCTCTCCAGGCGCAGCTTGTGGCTGTCGCCGTGGCTTTCCGGGTCGGCAATGGCATCAAATAGAAAGCGAATCAGCGCGTGTTCGCCGTCCAGTTCGGCGCTGGCCTGTTGCAGCAGTTCGCCCAGGTGCAGCAGGTCGGTGAGCAAGCGCTCACCCTCTTCAAACTCCGCCAGCAGGCGGGCGGGAATATCAAAATCCACCATCATGCGGCGCACCAGCGGCAGCACGCCCTGGCGCTGCCATAGGCGGTGGTAGTGGCTGAACTGCTCTACCCGCTCTTCCCAGGCCAGCTCGTTTTGTTGCAGGTGGTCCAGCTCCGCCAGGCTTAGCCCCAGCACCGGCGTGGCCAGCGCGGCGCGCAGGTGCGCTTCGGCTTGGCGGGAGCTGGCCAGCGGTTCGGCGCAGGCGCGCAGCCAGCGCTCTACCTGGGCGGCCATGGGCGAGCTAAATACCTTATCGTGATCGGAAAGATACACGCTCTTCACTCCACGGCTGGCCAGCGCTTGGCGAATGGCGCGGGCTTCTTGCAGGCCGTTCACCAGCACCGCCATATCGGAAGGCTTGAGCGGGATGAGCGTATCCTCGGTTTGAAAGCCGCTCTTGCCGTGTTGGCCTGCGCTGAGCAGTTCCGCCATATACGAGGCGCAGCGTTCGGCCATCTCGGTTTGGTAGGCGGTTTTGGAGAGCGGCTCGTCGGCGGCGAGCGGCCAGAGCGTCATGGCGGGCAGCGGCTGGCCTTGGTGAATGAGCTGCTCACTGCGGCCTTTGGCCTCTACCGGCAGAAAGGGCAGCGGGTTGTTGCCGCCTTCTTCGCGGAACAGGAACGCCCCGGCCGGGTGCTGATCAGCGTAGCGGAAGCAGTGGTTCACCGCCTCGACCATGGCGCGGCTGGAGCGGAAGTTGGTGCCCAGCGTCACGTGGCGGCCTGCGGTGTCTTCGCGAGCTTTCAGGTAGGTGAAGATATCCGCGCCGCGAAAGGCGTAAATGGCCTGCTTGGGGTCGCCGATCAGCAGCATGGCGGCGTCGCGGCGGGGCCTGGCGACCTCATACACCGCGTTGAAGATGCGGTACTGGATGGGGTCGGTGTCTTGAAACTCGTCGATTAGCGCCACGGGGAACTGGCGCAGTATCTGCGCGGCCAGCGCCTCTTTGTTGGGGCCTTGCAGAGCGCGGTCCAGGTGGGTGAGCAGGTCGTTGGGGCCCATTTCGGCGCGGCGCTCTTGCTCCCGCTCCAGGCGCACTTTGCACCACTGCACGGCGTGAATCAGCAGGTCGTTGCGTGGCTCGGGCAGGGTGTTCAGGGCGGCGGGAAGTTCGGCCAGTGCTTCCCAGGCGGCGGGGCAAGGGGGCGCGCCCTCTTTCCATATTTCTGCCATGCCCTCTGGGGTGAGGCGTTTCCAGGCGGCGGGGGTGAGTGCGGGGCGGGTGGCGTCGCTGTCGCACCACTCCCGCAGCGAGCTTAGCCAGTTGGCGCGGCTTTTGGCATTGAAGCTTTGGCCTTTGAAGGCTTTGCGTTTGGCGGCGTCCTCCAGTGCGGGCACTAGGTCGTCTAGCCATGCGGGCCAGGGGGCTTTTAGCTCGGTTAGCCGTGCGCTGCGCTCAGCTTGGGCGGCGCTCAGGGTTTGATTGGGTTCGGGGCGTGGGGCGCCCAGCGCGTCGCTTTCGTGGAGCAGTTTGCGAACGTCTTGGTGTAGCTGATCGGGGGATTTCCAGTAGCCGGTGATGCTGCCCAGGGCCTCGGCGTCCAGCGGGTAGTAGAAGGTGCGCCAGTAGTCGCGCACCACTTCTTGCTCCAGCTCTTGCTGGTCGTTTTCCAAATTGAGCGAGAAGAGGCTGCCGCTATCGAAGGCGTGCTCACGCAGCATGCGGTAGCACCAGCTATGGATGGTGGACACGGCGGCTTCGTCCATCCACTCGGCGGCCAGCTCCAGGCGTCGGGCGCAGGCGGGCCAGGTGGATGGGTCGTATTGGTCGCGGAGTGTTAGGAGTAAGGGATCTAGTGCAACCACCGGGGCCTCCTCGGCGGCAAGCCTACGTGGAGGCGCTGTGAACCCATCCGTGGGCGCTACATTCAACATCCCTGTCGAATGACCTCCACTACGGCTTGCCCCCGGCGCCCCTTCGCTTGTGCCCTCAGCTCGAAACACACCAGCGGCTTCCACCAGCCGATGGCGGATACGTTCGCGCAGTTCTTGGGTGGCGGCGTTGGTGAACGTGACCACCAGAATTTCCGGCGGGGTGAGCGGGCGTACGAAGGCAGTGTCGTCGTCACTGTGCTGCCCGCCCAGCACCAGGCGCACGTAGAGCAGCGCAATGGTGAAGGTTTTCCCCGTGCCCGCGCTGGCTTCGATCAAACGGCTGCCGTGAAGCGGCAGCGTCAGCGGGTTCAGCGGGGCGGGCTGGCTCATTCTCATTCTCCGAACATCACGGCAGGCGAAAAGCAAAGCGCCTTGGGTGGCTGACCCAAGGCACCGGCACTATATCGCGTCGCCGGGTACTGGGCAAAAGAGCAAAGCCGCGTTAGAGGCGGGGTTGAAAGACGCTATCAAACTCGCTGGAGATGTCTTGGCTCATGCGGCTACCTCAAGCGTCATTGGCCGTGACTGGGCGAGTGCAATGGCTTGAAACGGAGTAGGTTCAGCTGTTGTTACGTAGGTCACGATATCAAGCGGTAGCTGGAGGCGTTGTTCTAGCGCCATCTTGAACTCAGCACAGGCGAGTAGCGGGATGGCGTTGGGGGATATAAGCAGCAGATCGACATCGCCGCCGCGCTTACTATCATCTAGCCGCGAGCCGAAAACATGCACTGCCACCGAAGGCCCTACAAACTCACGGACGCCTGACAGAATAAGCTCGCGCTGTGATTGCGAAAGACGCATGGAGTCCGCTCCTAGTGATAAACCGGTGTTTAAATGGTAGCACTCTACTCACGATAGCAGATAGCCGTTCGCCCACCTGCTAGCCACAGTAAACAGGGGTTAGGCTGTGAGGTATCGTCGCCAACTGGTAATCTAATGGGCTAGCCGCTCTTGGCGATCTGTTGATGCTGGTGAAGGGATCTCATGCTGACCTCGCTTCTGGATAACGATTTTTACAAGATCACGATGCAGAATGCCGTGATCAAACGCTTCCCCTATGCCCACGCCCGCTACGCGTTCATCAATCGCGGTGAGCATGCGTTTCCCGAGGGCTTTGGTGAGGCGCTGCGCGGTGAAGTGGATCGCATGGCGACGCTGCGCTTGTCGGATGAAGAGAAGCGCTACCTGCAAACCACCTGCCCCTATTTGGATCCCACCTATCTCGATTTTCTGGCGGGCTTTCGTTATGACCCCAGTGAGGTCACGATCGAGCAGCAGGGCAGCGAGCTGTCGGTGGTGATCGAAGGCCCGTGGTACCGCACCATCTTATGGGAAGTGCCGCTGATGGCGGTGATTAGCGAGCTTTGGTACCAACTGCGTGGCGTGGCGGTGACCAAAGAGGACGAAGCGCTCATCGAGCAGCGCACCCGCGAGAAGATCGAGCTGTATCGCCAGCACGGGCTGAAGATTGCCGAGTTCGGCACTCGGCGGCGCTTCTCGTTTGCGGTACACGACCGGGTCGTGCAGGCGCTGCGCTATTACGGCGGTGAGGCGTTTAGTGGCACCAGCAATGTACTGCTGGCGATGCGCCATGGGGTAAAACCCATCGGCACCCACGCTCACGAGTGGTTCATGTTCCACGGCGCTCGTTTTGGTTTCAAAATGGCCAATAGCTTGGCGCTGGAGCACTGGGTGGATGTCTACCGGGGCGATTTGGGCATCGCGCTGACCGATACCTTTACCACTCGTGCTTTTTTCGAGAGCTTCGATAAGAAGTTCGCCAAGCTGTTCGACGGCGTTCGCCACGATAGCGGCGACCCCATCGAGTTCGCCGATGCCACCATGGCCCACTATCAGCGCTTGGGCATCAACCCATTGAGCAAAACCATCATCTTCTCCGATGCCCTGACGCCTGAAAAAGTGGAGCGCATTCGTTCGTTCTGCCAGGGGCGAATTGGCATGGCGTTTGGTATTGGCACCAACTTCACCAACGATATTGGCGTGGCGCCCATGAACATGGTGATCAAGATGGTCGAGGCCCGCCCCGAAGGGCAGGGCTGGCTGCCGGTGGTGAAGCTCTCCGATGTGCCTACCAAGCACACCGGCGACCCGGAGATGATTGCGTTGGCGAAGAAAGTCCTCAGCATGGGCCGTTCCTAGCCGTGTGGCTTTACTCCTTTTTGCCCTTAACAGCGAAAAAGAGCGGTGCGTAAAGTGATTCGGTCAGTGTGGCAAAAGTATGTCCGTTGGCCTGCTCGAAAAACAGCCGCTCGAATCGGGGCCATTGGTGGCCTAGATAGGCGCTTTGCGCTACTTCCCCGGTCACTTTGTAGCCGCCTTCATAGGCGGCTTCGGCGGCGGCGTAGGCGTCGCTCTCTCGTCCTTTCTCTTGTGCCATGTCCGGCGTGCCTTGCTTGGCCAGCCAGGCAAAACCGGCCTGTGGGGATAGCGGCAGCGGGGTTTCTAGGCCCGATTGCCACGCGGCGAGCTGGGTTTCTAGGTGCTGGCGTGCGGTCTCGGCATCCATCGGCTCCAGCGTGACGTGTCCGGCTTTGGAAAGTAGCAGGGTGGTCATCGGGCCGTTGAGGTTGCCTGCCAAGTGGGCGACCCAGGGGCGCAGCAGGTGGCTCCAGCGGTATTGGCCGCGCCCGCTGCCCTGGCTAATCAGGCTGCTGCTGAGCAGCAACAGGCGGCAGCGCTGGCCTTCCTCATCCTGGCGCAGCTCGCCCAAAGGCTCTTCCAGCGTTAGGCCGTGGGCCTCGAAGTGGATCAGGCTGTCGGGCAGGGGATGCGGCCATGCGTCTAGCGCCTCTTCGTAGGCGTTGAAAAGCGCCTCCATGGGATCGGCGAGTGCCGCGCGCATGCGTTCGCCGAACGCGCCCATGGCTAGTACGCCTTGGCCTTGAAAGCGCTCTAGCGCCTCGTGCAATGCCTCGATACGCGGCTGGCCGTGATCCACCGCGTGGCGCTGGGCGGCAATCAATTGGTCTTGGAGCTGCCAATTTTGCAGGCCATCCAGCGCGAAGGGCTCGGCGTCCAGCTCGGCCATTGCCTCCTGCTCGAAATAGACCCCCAGCCGGGTATTGAAGAAGCTGCGTACCGGCTCGCGCAGAAAGCTGCCTAGCTGCCCAAGCGAGAGGCTGGTGGGGGCGTTTTCCGGCGCTGGCAGCGTGCGGCTCGCAGCGGCGGGCGTGCGCGGGGCGTGTACTTCCCGCCATTCGTGGGCATAGGTGAACAGTCGGCTTGCCGGATGGTTGAAGTAAGCGCGGCTGAAGGGCTGCAGCGGATGCTCGGTGGTGAGGCTTTCCAGCAGCGGCGCGCCGTTTTCCGTTTGCCAGCCAGCCTCCAAATGGTCGCGCAGTTGGCCCACCAGTACCGAGGGGGGCAACGGGGAGTTGTCGATCTGGCTGCGGCCGACCCAGCTCACGTAGAGCTGGTCGCGGGCGGAGAGCAGCGCTTCCAAAAACAGGTAGCGGTCGTCTTCCCGGCGGGAGCGGTCGCCGGGGCGGTAGTCGCTGCCCATCAGGTCAAAATCCAGCGGCGGCTGGGAGCGGGGGTAGTCGCCGTCGTTCATGCCCAGCAGGCACACGCGCTTGAAGGGAATGGCGCGCATGGGCATCAGCGTGGCAAAGTTGACCGCCCCGGCCAGGAAGCGCTGGGAAAGGCTGTGCTCATCGATCTGCGCTAGCCAGTGCTCCCGCACCATGGAGAGCGGCAGCGGGTCGTCGAGTTCGGCTTCCTGGCTGCTTTCCAGCAACTGCTGTAAGCCGTTTTCCAGCTTGGTGAGCATGATGCTCTCTTGAGCATCATCGGTCAGGAAGAAGGTTTCCAGCAGCGCCCGCAGCCGCGCGACCCAGGTGGCGGCATCGGTGGGCTGGCAGAAGGTTTCCCAGGTGGCGTCGAGCTTCTCCAGCAGCGTGGCCAGCGGCCCCGCCAAACCCGCTTCCAGCCCGCCAATATCATCGAAAGGCTCGATGCCTTGCCAGGCGTGGCCGTCGCCCACGGTGTAGCCCAGCAGCAGGCGGCGCAGGCCGAAGGCCCAGGTGTTTTGGCTCAGCCCGCCGGGCAGCTCCAGCCGCTGGCGCTGCTGGGCGTTCAGCCCCCAGCGGATGCCCGCGCCTTCCATCCAGCGCTCCAGTACTGGCAAGTCGCGCTCTTCTAGGCCAAAGCGCTGGCGCAGGGCGGGTACATCCAGCAGGTCGAGTAAATCGCTCACCGACAGGCGCAGCTCCGGCAGCCGTAGCAGCTTTTCCAGCGCAATCATCAGCGGCAGGCGGTGGCGGCTGGCTTGGTCGGAGAGCGTATAGGGAATATGCCGCGGGTCGTCGGTGGGCAGCTGGCCAAATACTGCTTCAATGTGCGGCGCGTAGCGGTCGATATCCGGCACCATGACGATGATGTCGCGCGGGCGCAGGGCGGGGTCGGCGCTGAAGGCGGCCAGCAGCTGGTCGTGGAGAATCTCCACTTCCCGCTGGGGGCCGTGGGCGATATGGAACACGATGGAGTCGTCGTGCTCGGGCAGTGCGGGCCAGTGGCCTTGGGTTTCTGCCACCGGGCGTAGCTCGCGGATATCGTCTTGCAGTTGGCTGAGCAGGCAGTGGCGCTCCTCGCCGCTGAACGGCTCGAACATATCGATGCGCAGCGCCTGCTGCTCGAAAAGCGTTTGGTAGTTGCCCGCGTCGTCGTGCTCATCGAGTAGGCGGAGGTAGTCGCGGCCCTGCTTGCCCCAGGCGGCCAGCAGCGGCTGGGCGTGCAGGTGCAGGGCGTCATCGGCATCGCCGGTGCCTAGTACGTCCAGCGTGTCAGGCATGCCGGTTTTGCGCCGCTGACGATAACGCTGGGCGCGTAGCAGGTCTTTGTGCTCGATGATGTCCGCCCAGTAGAACTGGCAGGGGTTGTGCACGCACAGCACGATTTGGCAGCAGCGGGAGAGCGCTGCCAGGGCTTCCAGGGTTTGTTGGGGCAGCGACGAAATACCGAAAATGATCAGCCGACGGGGCAGCCCCGGCGGGCAGGCTTGGCCCTCTAACTTTTCGGTGGCTTTCAAGAAGCGCTGGTGTACCTGGGCGCGGCTGCTGTTCAGCCCGGCCTCGCCTTGGGTGGCGGCCACATCGTCACGCAGGATGCGCCACAGCGAAGGCTGCCAGCGCTGATGCTCTTCCAATGGGCGGTGCTCGCCTTTGGCAGTAATCAGCACATCGTGGCCGTTGGCCCAGGCGTCCAGCCAGTCGGCGCGGTACACTTGGTACTGGTCGAACAGGTCTGCTAGCCGCTCGGCCAACTGGTAATGCTTGCGCTGGTCGCGGTCGGTTTCTAGAAACTGCGCCAGCGGCTCGAACACTGGTTGCCCGGCCAACGTAGGCAGCAGGCGCAGTAGCCGCCAGACCAAGCGCGACTTGTCGAACGGCGAGGTTTCCGGCACGGCATCGGCGTGTTGGGAAACGTGGGTAAGCACCGTGCGGTAGGCCTGCCATAAAAACCGCGCGGGCAGCATGACGTCCAGCGCCGCCGCAATGCCCGCACCGCCGTTCTTAGGGTCTTCCGCTAACGCCAGCTTTAGCCACTGCCCAATACCATTGCTCTGCACCAGAATGGTTTCGTTCTCTAGCGGCCCCAGCGGGTGCAGCCGCATCCACTCCACTGCCAGCCCGCGTAAATCCTCCAGGCGATTGGCGTGCACCACCATAAACCCGGGCGTCAGCGAGGTGGGGGAGAACAAGGCATTGGCATGCATACGGCGGCGTTCCTTCACGGCAATCGGCGTTACGGGGTGCGGTGACGCTATGGTGCCATAAGTTGGGAGTACTCGCGTCTATCTGGAGTAGGAACTTTTATACGCCTTGAGTTATCATAAAGGATAACTTTGGTGGGGTGGGCTATGGACTGGCAAGTTGAGTTTTACCCAGGGGTGGAAAAGAAATTCTAGGCATGCCGCCTAAAATACAGGCCAGAATACTCCGGTTGCTGGAGATGGTAGAGACTCATGGCGCTAACCTTGGGCCACCACACACGGAATCGATGGGCGACGGTTTGTTTGAAATTAGGGCAAAGGCAAGAGAGGGGATTGGTCGTTCTCTGTTTTGTTATGTACATGGAAAACATATTGTTGTTCTTCATGCGTTCGTCAAAAAAAGCCAAAAAACGCCACGTCAGGCGTTAACGTTAGCGCGGACAAGACAGCGCGAGGTGCAGCCATGATGAACTTAAAGGCACTAAAAGAGCAGGCGTTACAAAACCCTGAAGTGAAGACGGAGTATGAACGTTTGGCACCGGAGTTTGTGTTGGCCTCCACACTGATTTCTATGCGCCAGCGTGCCGGTTTGACCCAAGAAGAGCTTGCCAAACGCTTGGATACACAAAAAAGTAACATTAGCCGCTTGGAGCGGGGAAGCAGTAACCCCGGCTGGAAAACACTACAGCGCTATGCACACGCCTGCGGTTTTGAGCTGACAGTACATGTTGAACGACAAAAACAGCCAACCCATTAAGCAGTCAGCGCGTTGCAATATTGGAACTCTTCTTGCGTCATCGGCTTACCGCCGCCAAGCTGTGGCCTTTGCCATGCCATTGAGAGGAGTCCGTGATGACCGAGCCGACCAATCATAGTACCCGCCGCCACTCTGCCCCGGTGGTTGATGGCCCCGGTAAAGCGGCTAGCCGCGCCATGCTGCGCGCCGTGGGCTTCAACGATGACGATTTTCGAAAGCCCCAAGTAGGTATCGCGTCCACCTGGAGCATGGTGACGCCGTGCAATAGCCACATTGGTGAGTTGGCGGAGCTCGCCCGCGATGGGGCTGATGCCGCAGGCGGCAAAGGCGTGGTGTTCAATACCATCACCATTTCTGATGGCATTGCCAACGGCACCGAAGGCATGAAGTACTCGCTGGTCTCGCGGGAGGTGATTGCCGATTCCATCGAAACCGTGGCGGGCTGCGAAGGGTTCGATGGCCTGGTGGCGATTGGCGGCTGCGATAAGAACATGCCGGGCTGCGTGATGGGGCTGGCACGGCTCGACCGCCCCAGCGTGTTCGTTTATGGCGGCACCATCATGCCCGGCAAGGGCCACACCGATATCGTCTCGGTGTTCGAGGCGATGGGCGCCCATTCCCGTGGCGACATCGACCTGATCGAGCTGAAAAACATCGAAGAGACGGCGATTCCCGGCCCTGGCTCCTGTGGGGGCATGTACACCGCCAACACCATGGCCTCGGCCATCGAGGCGCTGGGCATGAGCCTGCCGGGCAGCTCGGCGCAGAACGCGATTTCCCAAGAGAAGCGCGACGACTGCAAAGCTGCAGGCGAAGCCGTGTTGGCGCTGCTGGCTCAAGACATCAAGCCTTCCGATATCATGACCCGCGAAGCGTTCGAGAACGCCGTGACCGTGGTGATTGCCCTGGGTGGCTCCACCAACGCGGTGCTGCACTTGATCGGCATGGCGCGCACCATCGGCGTCGAGCTGACCCTGGCCGATTTCACCGAGATCGGTAAGCGCGTGCCGGTACTGGCCGACCTGCGCCCCAGCGGCCACTACATGATGAGCGAGCTGGTGGCGATTGGCGGTATTCAGCCGCTGATGAAAATTCTGCTGGACGCTGGACTGCTCAACGGCAACTGCTTGACCGTGACCGGTAAAACGCTGGCGGAAAACCTCGCCGATGTCGAGCCCTACCCGATGGATCAGCAGATCATCGCGCCGCTGGGTAACCCGATCAAAGCCGAAAGCCACCTGCGTATTCTGTTCGGTAATCTAGCGCCGGAAGGGGCGGTGGCGAAAATCACCGGCAAAGAGGGCACCCGCTTTAGCGGCTCGGCGCGGGTGTTTGGCTCGGAAGAGGAAGCCCAGGCGCGTATCAACGATGGCACCGTGGTGGCGGGCGACGTGGTGGTGATCCGCTACGAAGGCCCGAAGGGCGGCCCCGGCATGCGCGAGATGCTCACGCCCACCTCAGCCATCATGGGGCGTGGCTTGGGTAACGACGTGGCGCTGATTACCGATGGTCGCTTCTCGGGCGGCAGTCACGGGTTCGTGGTGGGGCATGTCTCGCCGGAAGCGTTCGACGGCGGCCCGCTGGCGCTGGTCGAAGATGGCGACCCCATTACCATCGATGCCGAAGCCGATACCATCGACGTGCACATCAGCGATGACGAGATGATGCGCCGCCGCGCGGCCTGGCAGCAGCCTACGCCTCGCTATACCCGCGGCGTGCTGGCCAAGTACGCGCGGCTGGTCAGTTCGGCAAGCACGGGGGCCGTCACCGACCAAGAGTAACCTGTCCGGTTAGGCTGTCACTAAGTCGTCAAGCGCAAGGCGTACCCTCAACGCTTTGCGCTTTTTAATGAGTAAACGGTGGGCATGATGGCGGTAGAAAATAAGATTCGAGGACGCGCTAGCGAGGTTTTTTGGGCGTTTTTAGCGCTGGGGCTGACGTCGTTTGGCGGGCCGGTGGCGCACCTGGGCTATTTTCGCACGGCCTTCGTTGAACGCCGCCAGTGGCTCAGCGAGCAGGCGTACGCCGATTTGGTCGCGCTGTGCCAGTTTTTACCGGGTCCCGCCAGCAGCCAGGTGGGCTTTGCCTTAGGGTTGATGCGTGCTGGCCCCTGGGGAGCCGCGCTGGCGTGGCTGGCGTTTACACTGCCCTCGGCCATCGTGTTGGTGCTGTTTGCACTGGGTGCCGCCGTGCTGGAGGGCCGGGTGGCCAGCGGCATCATTCACGGCTTGAAAATCGTCGCGGTGGCCATCGTGGCCCACGCGGTGTGGGGCATGGCGCGCAACCTCTGCCCGGATAAAACTCGCACGGGCATTGCCTTGGCGGCGGTGTTTGCGGTGGTAGTGGTCACCGGGCCGCTGGGTCAGGTGGCGGCGATCGTGTTGGGCAGCGCGGCGGGCTTGCTGCTGTGCCGCGACAGCACGGCATCGGCGTCCAGCGAATCGCTGCACTTCCCGGTGTCGCGCCGAGCGGGCACGTTAGCGTTGGCGCTGTTCGCCATTCTGTTGGTGCTCTTACCGCTGTTAGCCGGAAGCGCCGGTTGGTTGAACGTGGTCGATGCCTTCTACCGCTCAGGGGCGCTGGTATTTGGCGGCGGCCATGTGGTGCTGCCGCTGCTGGAAGCGGAAGTGGTGCAATCGGGTTGGGTCACGGCGGATGCGTTTTTGGCGGGTTACGGCGCGGCACAAGCGGTGCCGGGGCCGCTGTTTACGTTTGCGGCGTATTTGGGAGCGCTGCTGCCGGGCATCCCTAGTTTGGTGGGTGCGCTGTTAGCACTGCTAGCGATTTTTGTGCCGGGGTTTTTGCTGCTGGTCGGCGTGCTGCCCTTTTGGAATCAGTTCCGTCAGTGGAGAAGCGCTCAAGCGCTGATGCGCGGTGCCAACGCTGCGGTGGTGGGGATTTTAGGCGCGGCGCTCTATCAGCCGGTGTGGACCAGTGCCATCGTGGGGCCTTACGCGTTCGTGCTGGCATTGACGGGCTTTCTGCTGCTCTCCGTGTGGAAGCTGCCTGCTTGGCTCGTCGTCATTCTGGTGGCGCTGGGCGGCGTGATGATTCCGCCCCTGTAATCGGGGCGGGAAGATACTCAAAGAGGGTATCGAGCGGGAGGTGGCGTGGCTACTATGGCGCCTCCGGCTCTAACGTGCGACGCAGGACATTCAGTTCGTCGATGTCCAGATGCTCGAGCCTTCCGGCGAGCAGGTCGCTGATCTTTTGAACGGGTAAGCCAGCCCGGCGGGCGATTTCACGGCTCCCCAGATCTGATACGGCGATCAGGCGGGTAATGATGCGCATAAGGCGCGTACGTTTTTCAAGTTCCCTGACATCGAGGTCAGGGCTGCTTCGCGGAGGATCCATCGCTTCTGCGTGAGCAGTCGAGTATGCCGTACTCATGTGACTCCATCAGTCTGAAATGACAAACACACAATGCCGCCAACTCACGCGGTTTTCAATGCCTAATTCGAGGAAAATTTCACACGCCTCACCACGCCCGCAAACGCCCGTGGCTCTGGTAAACTATGCGCCTTCCTAATTCTGAGTGAGCCGCGCTTTGCACGGCTTATGGACTGCTTTCTAGCTTATGTTAGGCCGTTGGCCGAGGAGTTTTGCATGTCGAACAGCGCACCCAAAGTGGGCGTGATCATGGGGTCGAAGTCCGATTGGCCGGTCATGGAGCACGCGGTGGCGATGTTGGAGCGGCTGGGCGTTCCCTACGAGACTCGCGTGGTGTCGGCGCATCGCACGCCTGACTTGCTGTTCGATTATGCCAAAAGCGCTGCCGAGCGCGGCTTGCAAGTCATCGTGGCCGGTGCCGGTGGAGCGGCTCATTTGCCTGGCATGGTGGCATCACAAACGGCGCTGCCGGTACTCGGCGTGCCGGTGGAGTCCAAAGCGCTGAAAGGCCTGGACTCACTGCTCTCGATTGCGCAAATGCCGGGCGGTATTGCCGTGGGGACGCTGGCCATCGGCAAAGCGGGGGCCACCAATGCTGGCCTGCTGGCGGCTCAAATCGTTGGCCTGCACGACAGCGCCGTGCGCGACGCCGTAGATGCCTTCCGTGCCGAACAGACGCAGATGGTGCTTGACAACCCCGATCCGCGCCCCGAAGCGGACCAAGCCCAATAGGTAGCCCTCATGAGCGGACAGAGTGCAAACCGTATGATTGCAAAAAACATTGGTGTTCTTGGGGCGGGTCAGCTCGGCCGTATGCTGGCGCTGGCAGGCTATCCGCTGGGCAATACCTTCACGTTTTTGGATACCACCGGTAACCCCAGCGCGGGCATCGGTGAGGTGATCGTCGACCCTGATAACCAGCACTTGGCGGCGTTCCTCGAGAAGGTCGACGTGGTCACCTACGAGTTCGAGCACCTGCCCGTGGCGCTGGTCCAGCAGATCGAGCAGCACAAGCCGGTGTATCCCGGCAGTCGCGCCATTGCGGTGTGCCAGAACCGAGTAGAAGAGAAGGCGCTGTTCGACCGCTTAGGTATTCCCACGCCCGCCTACCGCGTGGTGGAAAGTGCTGAGCAGCTCGCCGCCGCCGCCGCCGAGCTGGGCTGCCCGGTGGTAGCCAAGTCGGTCACCGAAGGCTACGACGGCAAAGGGCAAGCGGTGCTGAAAGCGCCAGAGCAGGCCCAAGAGGCGTGGGAGGCCATTGGCCATTCACAGCTCATCGTCGAGGCGTTCGTCGATTTCGTTCGCGAAGTTTCGATGATTGCCGTGCGCGGCCGCGATGGGGAGGTGGTGTTCTACCCCATGGCCGAAAACCAACACGTGGGCGGCATTCTGCGCTACTCCGTGGCGCCGCTACCGGATTTGGACGCCAGCGTTCAGCAGACGGCCGACAGCTATATTCGTGCGCTGCTTGACGAGCTGGATTACGTTGGCGTGTTGGCGCTGGAGCTGTTCCAAACCCGCGACGGCAGCCTGTTGGCCAACGAAATGGCCCCGCGAGTGCATAATTCTGGCCACTGGACGATGGATGGCGCCGTCACCAGCCAGTTCGAGAACCATCTGCGGGCAGTGCAAGGTTTGCCATTAGGCGCAACGAACGCCACTGCGCCCACTTGCATGGTGAACGTCATCGGCTTGGAAGGCGACAATGCTGCGCTGCTGGCCATGGCCGACACGCATCTACACCGCTATGACAAGGAAGAGCGCCCTGGGCGTAAGCTGGCGCATGTCAACGTCGTGGCCGCCACCCACGCCGAGCTGTTAGAGAAAGTGCGTGCTTGCCAAGCATTGATTCCCGATGCGCCTCCCGTGGCGTGGAGTTTCGAATCCATGCTATAGGGATTCCTACAGGTCGACCCCTCGCCTTTTACTACTTCACCTCCATCGTTGGATGCCCCAGCGATGGAGGTGAATTTTTGTGACAAGGACTCCTCAAACGACGCCACCATGATACAAGGACCATGTCGTTTGGATGTCGCCACCGTTCACCCACGAATGCGTGAAAGGCATTACCTATGTGAAAGGTCGCTCTCCGTATCACTGAACGTATGGTGTCTTGCCCATGATAACGTCTTCAGGCTTGCCCAGTGATTTTCCTCAACCATGCTCGGTAGACACCATGCGTTTACGCAGCGAAAAAGTGCGCCTTCTTTACGCCAACATCTGGCAGCCTGTGTCAGCAGGCATTTTAGGTGCTCTCGTATTAGCGGCCGTCATGCGAAACGTAATGGATACGGCACATGTAGTGATGTGGTTTATCGTCCTTTTGGCCGTGTCTGCCTGGCGGTTGTGTGACGCCCGTCGTTTTTTGCAGTCGTCGCTGGAAGAGCAGGCAAAGGCCCAGTGGCTGTGGCGATTCGCTCTGGGAGCGCTGGTGGCGGGGTGCACATGGGGCGGCGGTGGCGTCTTGATGTTTCAGGGTGAGCAAACGGATTATGTGGCTTTTCTCGTGATTGTGCTGTCAGGCGTGCCCACACTGTCAAGCTAGTTGGAGTGTCAACGGCTGTTAGACTCTGAACGATGTGGGGCGTGACGAGGTTCCGATGAAGTACTCCGATGAGCGCCGGGAAGCCATCCTCAAGAAGCTGCTCCCGCCG
>NZ_JAKRFG010000015.1:0-104074 GCF_022348135.1 Halomonas sp. McD50-4
GTAGGAAAAGGGCTGCGTTCTGGCATTACTCAACAGCCACTCGCGCTGAAGATGCGAATCCTGATAAGCAATGCCAACAGCCAGTACCTTCAGACCGCTCAATCAGCGCCCTCGTGAATAAGGCGGGTTAATTACAAAGCGTAAGAAGTTATTCACGCAGCGAAAAATCCAGACCAAGCTTTTTTTCAAGGCTTACAGTCTTATCCGCATGGTGTTCATCACCCCCAACATCATCGGAAGCAGGAAGCCCGAGCAAATTTTTGAGGCGAAAATTTTCTTGTTGCAGGCGAGAAATTTTTTCTGCCAACTCAGACCTTTCTTTCGCGTGCTGCTCCGAGAGCTCTAATAGCTGCTTACGATAAGACTCATCATCCAACGGAGTATCAGACATATTAGCAAACCCCATATTTTTCTAAGAATCGCATAGAGGAACTATTCAGCATTTGGTTAGAAACATCCTCGTAGACATTATTGGATGAACAATATTTTTCAAAAGAAGTGATATTATCACTTACTTTGACATCAACGCCAAATAACCCAAGATCTTTTAGGGATGAAGAAATTAAACCAAAAGTAAAACCATTATGACCAGCTTCACTTGACGTCAAATGACAATATTTTAGTGGAAGAAAGCCAGTCTTAGACTTCACCTTATTCATCATAATACTATCTAAAGACTTATTTGCAGAAACCCCACCCCAAAGATCAAACTCCATATACTCCAAAAGTGCACGATGTAAAAATCTACCTAAACCTATCGTTTCGCCTAAACGATGTGGTTGAGATTGAGATTCACCAGAGTAACCGTACCCTTTCCAATAGATGGTTTTCTTATGATAATAATCGTGCAAATAACAGTCTTGAAACCCTGCAAAGAGTACGCCTTTATCAATGAGAGAGCAGTAATGCTGAAACGTAGCAGAGCAAATAAAGTCATCTGAACCAAGGACAATTAAAGCATCGAAATCCAGAGCTTTACAGTAATCTAAACCCGCTTGCCATTTTTGAGATAAGGGGTCATTAGGGTGCTCAATATAAATAGCCCCACCAGCTTCACAAATGCTTCGTGAAACCGACTTTTCAGAGCCAACGGCTACTATCTGAACAGACACCTGATCATCTAGCGTAGAAAACAATTCTTGGTAGTAATTCAAAAAAAGGCGTGTTAAATCGTGTCTTTTCCATACACATGTTAAAATTACAATTTTTTTGTTTTTTCTTTTTGGTAATCGAAAATTTGAAAAAAACAACTTGTCATCTTTCAATGACTGGTGATCTGAAAATCGCATCACATGAGAATTGATGATACTGATGGCATGCCATACATGCGCAGTTTTCTTATTCATAGCACTGTGTATACGCATAAAGTTTGCGACACACAAAACAAGAAAATCAAAATCGAATGAAAACTTAGGGTTCTTCAAAATAAGTTTTGCGAGAACAACAATCAAAAGCGCATCACCTGGATTACTCCTCAGGCCACGAGCAATTAGATCATAGCAAAGAGAGAACTGATCATCACGTAAAGCTTTATCACACTGATGAGCCAAGCGAAAATTATCAATCATTTAAAAACCTTCAAACTAGGCTTTAACACCATGAGCAAGAAAAATAGAAGAATAACCTTTTAAAACAACCTTCTCTACGGCTAGATCTGTAAAGAGATCGCCAAATCGATTCTTTACATCCTCAACATCAAGGTAAAAACGAACATGACCAAATGAATCGAAATTTGGAACAGAGAAAATGATACTAGAACCAGTAGGAAAACTGCTTAGCAGCTCAATATCCTGCTCAATATGCTCAAGTACTTCTAAAAGCAGAAAAACGTCATTTTTATTTTCCTGAACAATCTCAGAGTCGAAAGCATTTCCAACTAAAAACTTAGCATTGGGTACTCTTTCAGAAGCTTTCTGTATAGAGATTTTGCTATAGTCAAAACCAAAATAATCCACTGCGGGTATATGTTTAATTATATATTCTGCAAACTGCCCTGGCCCACAACCCACATCTACGATGGATTGAAATTCATAAGTTTTAAAGAGCTCACAAATTTTATCCCATACAGGAACATAAATAGAATCAGCAGATGCTGAAGCATATTTTTCGGAATGCTCATAAACAGCATCATAAAACCTATGAGATACCTCATAGCTGTATCCGTTGTTCGCTTGATGCTCAAGTTCTACTAACATGGCAGAAGCGGTAAGCGGAACTTTTTTATTTAAAGATTCACTTATGACTATTGCATGGCGCAACATACTATAAGCAGTATTGATATAACCTTGTTTTCTAAGAATATCAGAAGCAAAAACCGAAAACCCTAGTTCTTGGGAATAAACAGTATCAATACTAATGATATGCCAAATATAATTTTCTGCTATTTCAAAACTTTTCACATCCCTATAGAAAGCAGCTAGGACATGAAAGAGTTTACTATTAAACACTCCTAAAGATACAGAATTCTCCAACAGCTCAATTGCTCTCTGGATTTTGTTTTGATTTCTTAATGACTGCGCCTTCGCAATTAGGTAAGAAATCGGCTTAGCCTGTAATCTAAGAAGCTCTCCATACACTAGTTCTTCTTTAAAGTATGCCTCATCAGAGGCATATTCTTTAGCAAGTTTCTCTAAACAAGAAATTCGGTCATTAGCACCATCACATATATTCTTATTATCCATGACCAAACACCTTATAGTGAAACTAACAATGCACCCACAACTGATTCCACCTCATCTTTACTTAAATAAGGATGCATAGGCAAGCTCATTACTTTTTTGGCCACCTCATTACCTACAGGGAGGTGAGCCTCCAAATTCTGCACAGCAGGCTGTAAATTTAAGGGGATCGGATAATGAACAGCAGTTGGGATATTTTTTTCTTGCAATAGTTTCTGGACAGAATCTCTATTATCTACACGAATAGTGTACTGAGCCCATGCTGATGAATTCTCATCACGCACGCATGGAATAGTATTGATACCATTCTCAGAAAGTAATGAAGAGTATAATTTAGCGGCTTGGTCGCGCTGCTTTAACTCTTCATCGAAAATTTCTAATTTAGGCAACAAAATAGCCGCTTGCAAAGTATCCAGCCTGCTATTAACACCCACTCTTATATGATGATAGCGCTTATCCTGCCCATGGCGAGCAATCTGACGCATAACTGTTGCCAGCTCTTCATCATTTGTAAAAATTGCTCCGCCATCTCCATAGCAACCTAATGGCTTGCTTGGAAAAAAGCTGGTACATGCTATGGTGCTTAAGTTACACGACCTAGTACCTTTATAGGTAGCGCCAAAGCTTTGTGCAGCATCTTCAATAACAGGGATATTATATTTTGATGCAATAAGATTTATCTCATCAAAATCTGCACATTGACCGAACAATGAAACAGGTATGATTGCTTTTGTTTTAGGTGTAATAGCTTCTTCCAGCTTTTTTACATCTAAATTATAGGTATCACGATCAATATCAACATAAACAGGTTTGGCCCCTAGTAGAGCTACTGTTTCGGCAGTAGCAATATAGGTAAACCCTGGAGTGATCACCTCATCACCTGGGCCTATCCCAAGGGCCATTTGGGCAATTTGGAGAGCATCCGTACCGTTAGCACAGGTAATACAATATTTTGCTCCAGTAAACTTCGCTAATTTTTCTTCTAGCTCAATTACTTCCGGACCAAGTATATAATTACCGTGTGACAGAACTTTTTGGATATTGGAATCAATTTTATCTTTAATGATGGCCTGCTGAGCAGCTAAATCAATAAATTGCATGATTAAACATCCACCTTCGATAATTTACTGTCACTAAGCTGATAGACATGTCCTGTATATTGGCACTTAACTTCAGCATGACCATTTAAAGGCAAATCTAACTGCTCTCCGTATTCACTCATCCAACCAATCTGGCGTGCGGGAACCCCCACCATGAGTGCATAATCGGGCACATCCTTATTTATAACCGCGCCGGCTCCAATAAAAGCATATTGCCCAATTGTTACTCCACAAACAATTGTACAATTCGCTCCAAGAGTAGCCCCCTTCTTAACCAATGTATCTCTATACTCATCCTTACGCTCAATCAATGAGCGCGGATTATAAACGTTAGTAAACACCATGCTGGGACCGCAGAACACTCCCTCCTCAAGGTGAACGTTATCGTATACCGATACATTATTCTGTATCTTACACTTATCACCAATGGTAACTTTGTTACCAACAAACACATTTTGCCCTAGTGATACTTGTTGACCAATTTTTGCACCAGAACATACATGCACAAAGTGCCATACTCTTGATCCGTCACCAATTTGGGCACCGTCATCAACAATGGCAGATTCATGAACTTGATAGCTCATATTATTCCTTGATCAGTTTACTAAGGAATGGATGCCCTTCACCTTCTGCAGGCTCTTCAAACTTTGCAGTTCGTATTTGATTTACGGTTTCTACGCAATGGCGAGCATCTTCAATTCCATAACCACGACCCGCAAGAATTTCCTGATAACTGATGGTATGTAAATCAGTAAAACCAGCAGAAAACTCTATTTGCTCACCTTCACAACTAATATTTCTAAATGTAGTTTGCTTTCCTTGCACCTCAGAGGGCAAGTCATTGGAATCAATAGAGAGAAACCAAGGCACCCTTGCCTTCTCATACTCTAAATAGCCCGAAGCCTTATATTCATTGGCATAATGCAGTACGTTTTTCTCAAGCTTGCCAAAAACGAAATGCAACATATCAAAGAAATGCACACCAATATTAGTTGCAACACCGAAGGATTTTCGTGGATCGCCCTTCCAGCTTTCCATGTACCATTTACCACGGGATGTAATATAAGTGAGATCTACGAGATACTTATCTTCGCGGTTTTCACTTGCTACTTTTTCTTTTAATTTAATAATAGACTCATGGTGGCGCAATTGAAGAATATTGAAGACACGTTTACCTGTCTCTTTCTCAACAAGTGCTAACTCGTCTAATAGATCAGGAGAAGGCACCAATGGCTTCTCACAAATAACATCACACCCCATTCTTAAAGCGGCAGCAATGTGGGCATGGTGTAAATAATTAGGGGAGCAAATAGAAACATAATCAAGTGCAGTTTTCGGATCACGTTTCAAAGTATAAGCATGTTCTTGGAAGCGCTCAAACTCAGTAAAGAACTCACTATCAGGTGAAATACTATCAATGATACCAACAGAATCATTGATATCGTAGCCAACACTCAAGTTATGGCCAAGCTCTTTGATAGCTTTCATATGACGAGGAGCAATATAACCGGAAGCTCCAATTAATCCAAAATTCTTCATCAATTATCTCCTTCTTACAAACGTAGATCTGATTCATTTTTAGATAAAACATGCTTCACATCATATAGAACATGTTTTTCTTTACCAAAGGAGCGAATTTTTTCAGCTCCCCATTCTTTAAAATCAGAGTGATCTACAGCCAAAACCACAGCATCGTAGGCACCTTCAAGCAAATCGCTTTCTAGCTTAATACCATATTCAGCTTCTACTTCTTCTGGCTCAGCCCACGGATCATAGACATCAACGTGCATATTGAAGCTCTCAAGCTCTTTGATCATATCAATGATCTTAGTATTACGGACGTCTGGGCAATCACCTTTAAACGTAAAACCTAGTACTAAAACGCGAGCTTCATCAATATGAATTTTCTTACGGCTAACTGCTTTGACTAACTGTGTAGCCGTGTATTGCCCCATTCCATCATTGATACGTCTGCCAGCAAGGATCACCTCTGGCTGATAACCAACTTCTTTAGCTTTGTAAGTGAGATAATAAGGATCAACACTTATACAGTGCCCACCGACCAAACCAGGTTTGAAAGGTAGGAAGTTCCATTTAGTACCTGCTGCCTCTAACACTTCCTGACTATCAATTCCAAGAATGTTAAAGATTTTAGCAAATTCGTTGATTATGGCGATATTCAAATCTCGCTGCGTATTTTCAATTACCTTAGCAGCTTCAGCGACCTTAATAGAGCTAGCGCAATGGGTACCAGCAGTAATGATTGATGCATAAAGATCATCTACAAACTTAGCTATCTCGGGTGTCGAGCCAGAAGTGATTTTTCTAATTTTTGTCAGCGTATTAATTTTATCGCCTGGGTTAATTCGTTCAGGACTGTAACCCGCATAAAAATCCTGATTAAATTTTAACCCCGAACCCTTTTCGATAACGGGTATGCATACTTCTTCTGTGGCACCAGGATAAACTGTAGACTCATAAATCACTATGTCACCTGTTTTTATAACAGTAGCTAACATAGCCGAGGCCTTGCGCAGAGGGTTTAAATCCGGCGCATTATTTTCGTCAATGGGTGTTGGGACAGTGACGATGTATACATTACAGTCTTCTATGTCTTTTACATCATAGCTGTATACTAGGTTTGTTGCGGTTGCGAGATCAGTCTCTGAGACCTCAAGTGTGAAGTCATGACCTTTCTTTAATTCGTCAACACGCTTTCTATTGATGTCAAAGCCTATGACTTTTTGTTTTTTACCAAATTCAACAGCTAAAGGGAGGCCAACGTAGCCGAGCCCAATTACAGCAATATTAGTAGCGCTAGTATCTCTCATAGTACACCTAAATGATAAGCTAAGATTTAATTTTCCAAATTCCAAAAACGTTCACGCAAGACCGCATTTGTACGCTCGGTATTGCTTTTATATCTCACAAATATTGTCTCACTAAAATCTATCTCATTATGATCAATCCAGTTCCTTGGATGAGGAAGTACAAACAGGGGAATTTTATTATTTAATGCATAAACTCCCATCCATATGTCCGCCATATTTTCGCTTTCAAATGCATCATAACCAACTTTGACAAATTCTGTATCAAAAGCCATAACTCCTGTGCCAGCAAACTCTACTCTTTCTAGATGCTTGACCTCTTCCAGGCATTTATAGTTTTGAGCAATGTTAGTGTAATAACAACTTGCATCACTATCTAAAACACGTCCGTGATACGAGACTATGGCAGGTTGCTCTAGAGTAGACAAATAACTCAAAGTTCTGGCAACGTAATCAGGAGGGTAATAGAGGTCATCATCAATTGAGAAATATAAGCAGTTTTTGTCATGCCCAAGCATATAAAATTTGCCAGCATCACCTCGATCAATACCCGTTTCAACAGAACTAATTAGTTCAATTTTCGGATCATCTAAAAATTCAGCGGGCTCATAAAATCCATTTTGATATACGTACAATTTATCTACTTGATTTATTATGCTTTCGACCGTTTGCTCCAAACTCTCCATTCTACTTTTTATAACTGCAACACCTGCTACTATTTTTTTACTATTATATTTTTTAAATGCATATTTGTAAGAATAGTGGCTTTCCCATTTCTTAGTAGATAGGAGAGGGTTTGCAAGTCTTTCCTCGTAATTCATTTGGCTTTGATGCTCGCCATGCAAAACCAAAGACCTTATAACTTGGTACATATTAAAGCCAGAGGATTTGAAGCGCTTAGATAATTGCGCCCCTACTCCTGAGGATTGTAGAGGTTTGTTATCCCAAGTGCTTAGTGGGATTTCTTTTAGTCGATACCTCAACAAGGTTGAATCAAATACAATGGCCATATCTAGCCATTGACTTTTAAACACACGAGTACCTTTAAACTTAACTATTTCCCTTTGATAACCAGTCCAACACTGCTCGCGGCCATCCTCTAAAAGATTTAAAGAAATCTTTTTATCATCATCAATAGCATTCCAGTAATGCAAGGATTTCTTAAAGAAGCCTTTCTCTAGTTTGACATCATCTGGCAAATAGTAATAATAATCAGCATTCTTTTTAGAAATTTTATCTAGTATGAAGTTAACGGTTCTCCAATATAATTTTTTACCTCCATTATTTTCAGCTCGATAAATCTCGACAAATTTTTCATATTTAAGCAGATCAGATTCCAATTCAACTGGTATAGTACTAGCGTCATCATAGACAAATACAAAAGCTTCAATATTATCATTTTCTGCATTTGAGAAAATATCTCGTAAGAGATCATTTAACATCTCTTTTCTATTAAATGATGGTATACCTATAGCTACCTTTATTTTGCTCTTATTCGTGAGGCCCTTTTGATTTAGCAGTTGCAATTTATCGTACATTTTAAAGGATTTAAAAAATTCAGGTTTTAAAACATCGTAACTTTCATTTGAAACATTATATTTCTCGAATGCTGTTACATTTTGACTATGTTTTACATCAAGCCCTAATGACCCGTGGTCTTTAAATTTAGCTGCCACTAATCCAAAATTGAATTCATCATTATTCACAATAAGTTGAAGTTTGTCATCCCATGTCACTGGCGACATACCAGTTTCCTTTACAATTCTCCTTTTCATTAGCCCGTCTAAGCTCTTGTTCGCTTGCAAGCCTTTCCATATATTGTAATCTAAAAACTGTATTAGCGGCCTGAGCAAAAGTCTGCCCAGGCCTATTGTTTCGCCTACCCTTTCTGGCTGGGCTAAACCTCCAGATGCTGAACCATAACCTTTCCAATACCCTGCAGTTTCTGACTTTACATCATATAAATATAAATCTTGAAATCCAAAGAACAGAGTATTTCTCTCAACTGCTGTTTTATACGTATAAAAGACATCTTTACTAACAAAGTCATCAGATCCCATTATGACTAAAGCATCAAAATCATATTGCTTTGTTTCTTCAATACCAGCTTGCCACTTGCCACTTAATGGCTGATTAGGGTGCTCAACATAATTAAAACCATATGATTCACACAGGTTTTTGGATAGCTCGCCTTCAGAACCAACTACAATAACATCTAGATCAATATCATTTGATATTTCTTTTTTTAGATCACTATAATAGCTGTAGAACAATTCAGTTAGATCATATCGTTGCCATACACAAGTCAGCATGAGCAACTTCACTTTTTTATTTTTTTGAAACTTGTTTTTATTCAAATAGTCCAAAAATTTATTTTGCGAACTATACTTTTGACGCATTGAATACTTATTAGCCAAACTAATTACAGGCCAAACTGACATAGTATCTAGTTTTTTTAACGCTCGATCTGCTATGAAGCTTTGGGTTATATCCTGTAGGCTATCGAGCTGGCTGGCATCTTGTAATTTCTTTATTGCACGAATTGCCATAGTCAATGCAATAGCATTACCATGCTGTTTCTCAAGTATTTTAACGCATTCCTTATAAGCTGCTGCATAAGATCCTTCTTTTAATTTCTGTTCAATTGAACTAATTTTAGAAACTTGCATAGCTCTTAACATCCTTTTCGATAAATTTAAACTTTTAAATCTGATTATTCACTATATACTAAAACTATTCTCTAGACCCATTATCTCTAGGTAAAGATTTAGTTATATGTTGACCAAGAGCATTTGTTGTTTGCTTTATGAAGTTTTTTTGCTCTTGAAGAAGACTACAAACTCTCTCTTCTAAATCATTTACCTTAAAGATAAACAGTTCTTCTCTTTCGATTCTTTCTTTCTGCTTATTTTTTCTTTCAGTATCAATCAAGCTTTTCAGATGAGTCTCAACTTTTTCAAGCTCTAACACTTTTGCTTCTAAAGCTTTAGTTTTGTTTTTTAAAATTTGGCACTCATCTTTAACTTTAATCAGATCTGTTTCTGCTTGCCTACATTCCTCTGCAAGAGTAACAAAGGCATTATTCACGTCTCTGACACATACCCAATATTCATTTTTATTATCTCTATTTGGTTCTTTTGCTGCTATTTTAAATCCGAAATCTGTAATTGCAGAAACAACCACATTTACATTCATTTCTTCTGGTAGACCTTCACAACACGGCACCCTGATTACTAATACATTTACATTTCTTAATGCATCTGCATTCAACAGCTTGACTGATATAAAATAGTCAAGTATTAACCAAGATTTTTTTTCTTGATCACCAAGAGCGTAAACATCTTGAAGTGGAAGGAAGTTACATTCTTTACTACTTAACGTCGTAATTTTAGGCCAAATATGACAGAGCAAACTAGCTGGAATAAGTCCAGACTCAGATGTTAGGCTTAGATTATAAAAAATATTATCAGCAAACCCATTACTAACCACTATATTCTCAAATTGCCACCCCTGAACTCTTGAACACCACTGGCCTTTAAGTTGCTGATATTTTTTTTCCACCCCTTCAATAAGAACCACATCAGTTAATGATTTTGCATGTGCCCAATGTATAAACTTACTATTGCCAGAACCTGCACCTACTATGTAGACAGTCCCAGGGGGAAATATTTCATGCAAAAGGCTCAAACACACAGCACTACTATCTATATTTATGTTTTTTTGCAGCATGCTAATCTCTTTGCAATTTGATTAAGTAACAAAATCAGGGTTTTCTAGCTTTAAATTTTTTTGCTTCCCCATACATTAAAAATGGAATTTTTAATATTCCAAAAGGTGTGCTTCCGTTATTCATAATAATAGTGCCTAGTTTATATGACAAATGCTGCTTAACTTGTTCAGCTTTGTGAGCATCTGCATAGGTGCCAATGGGCGGCAGCTTCTGTTTACCACGGTTAGCTATATCTTTCTTGTAATTTTTATGCTCTTTTTTGAGTCTAAATGGCAAAAAGATAAAATCGGATAAACTATTAGACTTCACTACTACTGAGCCGAGCCTGTACGTAAGCTGCCGTTTGACTCTATCTCCGGCACCGTACATTAACTGCTGAGTGTTATTTTCATTTGTTTCTGAAGGAGCTCCAACATTGGGATCTGCAATTGCATTTTGAATCAACTCAAGCTGAATCTTCAACAATGTATTTTCTTCTAATACATCTTTATAGCCTTGTGTATTGCAAGAATTCTTGTCAAACCCACTTTGGTTACTAACAGAGCTGCTGCTATTTTCTAGGCGCTGTTTAAGCTGTTCGTTCTCTCTGGCAACTTGCGAAAACTTATCAGCATATTTTTCTTTTCCTATTAATGCGTCTTGGCTTTCTTTTTCCAGCATTTTGATTTTATCAAACAGCCTATTCAACTCTTCACCAAGTGAATCCCATGCCTGCTCAGCACTAATCTCCCCCATGTCAGACTTAAACACTAGTGAATTCACTATTAATTCTTCGTAAATTGACTGGGCAGGATGATTAGATAAAATCTTGTCGCCTAAATATGATACAACACCAGAAGATTTTAAGCTTTCACTTTGCTTCGCATAGCCTTCTAAATCTGAAACAGAGCTAACGCTTTCGTATACCGCGTTTTTTTCATTTTTAGCTATGTAAGATAAACTACAAAAACCGAGGATCTTATTCTTCACTTCGCTGTTTTCTTTGAGCAACATAAATGCGTCACGATCAATAAGACAACTGCGCTCAGTGTGTTTGTTATAGAATTTTAAAACCTCATCATAGTAAACAGACCAATTATTTAATTTTTCTTCATGGCTTAGGTGATTTTCATTTCGTGAGTTAAAATCTAATACAGACTGTGGCGATTGATACAAAAAAAGAAAATATGTTTGGTCATCTATTTCAGCCCACATTTCGAGAAGCTGCAATGTATTACTCGCACTCCAACCCCATGTTGAAGATTGCTCAATATTTCCTAAAAGAAAATCGAGCGCTAAGCCTTGCCATACATTACTTGGCTTGATTTGACTAAGCTCTCCTTCTACCTGTGCTTTATCAATACTTACTGCATTTAAGTTCTTTAAGAGCGAGTTTTGCACCTGATCGATAGTCAGCCCCTCACGCCTTGATGGAAGCGGCGTAGACATTCCATTTTCATTAAGCCACTTTTCTACTTCCAGGCTATCTAAGGAGGGATGTGCAACAATAGCTATTCTTTTCAATTTTAACTCCATTCTATTAAATATATTAATTAACAATTTCTTTATTTTGCATCAACGTCGTTATGATATAATTCAATTGCATCGTTTATATCATCAAACCACAGCGCTTGACCTTCCTTGATATAAACGCCCACTTGACACAATTCTTTAAGAATTCCTTCAGCGTGAGAAACAATAATGAGCGACGATTGCCCAACCTTTGATTTAAATAGGTTTTGCGCTTTTGCTTTAAACGCTCTATCCCCTACTGCCGTAGCTTCATCTGAGATATAAACATCGAAATCAAACGCTAGTGAGAGTCCAAACGAGAGCCTTGAACGCATACCTGATGAATACGTACGTACTGGTTCATTGAACGCTTCACCGATCTCTGCAAAATCTTGCACAAACGCTATTACCCGTTTTACTTCTTCGGGGCCACAGCCTTGTGTTCGCGCTACAAATTTGACGTTTTGGCGGCCTGTCATGTTGTTCTGCATACCACCGACCAAACCTACTGGCCATGAGACTCGGCTGTGGCGTATTACCTCGCCACGCTCTGGTGTATCCATTCCTGCAATAAGGCGCAGCAGTGTTGATTTACCGGCACCGTTACGGCCAATCAGGCCTACACTCACCCCGGTGGGTATGGTGAGGTTGATGTCTTTGAGCACCCAGTCGCTACCGTGGTGGTTGTGGTAGCGCTTGTAGAGGTTCTTGATTTCGATCATTTTGGGTTGGAGAAATGTGAGAAGTGAATGGTGAATGGGACGTTCGTGGGCGACATCGATTTCACCGATTCTTTAAATGTTTGATGAGTCCACCTAGCTGGGCAGATGCTTGGGTAATGGATGCTATGGTGGCTGATATATCTTGTAAATATTTGAGACGTTGGGCAATAAGCACTTGGGTCTCCAGTTCGCTTAAAGAACCTTGAGATATATACAAAAAGCGGATGAATTCTTGGGTGCTTCCTCTTGCCGCCCCTTCTGCAATATTGCTCGGCACTGAGACAGCACATCTACGCATTTGGCTGGTGAGGCCGTATTTTTCATCATCTGGGAAGGTTTTGGTGAGTGTGTATATATGTTCGACAAGGTCCATCGTCTGCTGCCAAACCCTCAACTCCTGATGCTTCCTCATCCCACCTCCCCAAACCATTCATCACTCACTATTCACCACTCACCACTCACCACTCACTACTCACTATCCACCATTCACCACTCTCACTCCCCTTCCTTTTCGGGCGTACATCGCTTCCAGCTCACGTTTGAGCGCGCTGCGCGCGGTTTGTTCGCCGTGTACTAAATGGATGATATGGGGCCAGCGGCGCATGCGTTTGACGAAGTTGAGCAGGCCTTTTTGGTCGGCGTGGGCGGAGTAGCCGCTGATGGAGGTGACGCCTGCTTTGATATCAATTCGCTGGCCGTCTATGTCTACCCAACCGCCTTGGGGGCCGTACTGCTGTATGGCGCGACCTGGGGTGCCTGCGCCTTGGTAGCCTACGAACAGTACTTGGTGGCGTTCATCGCCTAACATGGCTTTTAGGTAGTTCATGATGCGCCCACCTGCGCACATGCCGCTGGCGGCGATCACTACGGCGGGGCGGCCTGTGTTGGCTAAATACGTTACCGTTTGCTCGTGGGCGTCGTGACTTTCTACGGTGTAGAGGTTATCGAAGTTGAGCGGGTGGCGGCCGCTGCGTAGGCGGCGCTGTGCTTCTTTGTCCCAGTAGGGTTTTAGCTGGCGGTATACCTGGGTAAATCGGGCGGCGAGCGGTGAATCGACAATGATTTCTAGCGCTTGCCACTGGCTTTTGGGTAAGCCGCGTTTGGCGTTGCGCTCGGCTTCATAAATGATGCCTTCCAGCTCGTAGAGTAGCTCTTGGGTGCGGCCTATGCTGAAGGCGGGCACCATGACCGTGCCACCGTTAGTGAGTGCTTGCTCGATGGCATGTTTTAAAGTGGCGCGGCGCTGGCGGCGGTCGGGGTGGTTTCGGTCGCCGTAGGTGCTTTCTAGCACTAGCTGTTCGCAGCCGTAGGGGGATTTAGGTGCGGGGAGTAGCGGTGTGCAGGGCGCGCCCAAATCTCCGCTGAAGATGACCCGTTCCTTTTCAGAATTGGAGTGTTGGTAGGCGACTTCTACGTAGCTGGAACCCAGAATGTGCCCTGCCCGCTTGAGCTTTACCCGTGTGGTGATGCTGCCTTCTTCGGATTTTCCGACCACGGTGTGCCATTTGCCGTAGGGCACGCTGACGATTTGACTTTCTAGCTGTTGCTGGAAACGCTCTATGAGTTGGGCGTTGCGGGTGAAGCCGATTTTTAGGGCGTCTTCAATCACCAGGGGCAGCAGTTTGGCCGAGGGAATGGAGCAGATGATCGGCCCTTTGAACCCGGCCGCCAGTAGGTAAGGCAAGCGGCCTACGTGATCAATGTGTACATGGGTGATGATCAGCGCTTTGACGGTGCTGATATCGAAATCGATTTGTAGCTGATCGAATGCGTCTTCTGTTGCGTCTTCGCCTTGGAATAGCCCGCAGTCGATGAGCAGTGAGTGTTCGCTATCGAGGGTGAGCTGGTGGCAGCTTCCCGTGACGCCTGTGGCCCCGCCGTGGTAAGTGATATTGAGCATTGAATTCCTTTTCGTGCTTTCTCTTAGCGGTATGGCATTTTGGCGTTTGGTGGCGTGATCGGAGCGGCTAGCGCCGCCCTTCGCGGGTGCCTCTATCGCTCGTTGCTCTCGCTCTTTCGTTACGCCGCGCTACGGGGTTCCTGCCGCGCTTCTATGTGTGCTATGTATTCGTAGCGTGGTGTAAGCGATGCGTACCGCGTTAGGGGTGCCGATTATGCCAACGAGGTTTGATTAATCACGGTGGCTCAATCGGGGCGGCTGGTGCCGCCTTCGCGCCGGGCCGCCGCTGCGGGTGCCTCTTTCGCTCGTTGCTCTCGCTCTTTAGTTACGCCGCGCTACGGGGTGGAGGCTCCCTTCACCACTTACCACTCACTACTCACTACTCACCATTAACAACTCACCACTCACCAACATCCTAATCGCGGTGGTCTTTAACGATCATGATGAGCATGCTGAGGATGAACGCTAGGAAGATGGTGATAATGGCGAAGACGCTGCTGTTGTAGAGGCGGTTGGGCTCTGTGGGGTATTCCGGCATCAGCGGGCTTTGTAGCACGCTGACCTGTTTGAGCTGGCGGGCAGCCTCTAAGCGGGTGTTTTCCAGAGCGGCCAGGGCGCTGGAGTAGGTCTCTTGGGCGAACTGCGCTTGCAGCTCTAGGGTTTCATATTCTGCCGACACCCGGTTGAGCGAGTTACCGGTGGCCTGCGCTAGGCGGTCGCGCTGCTCGGTGATTTGGTCGCGTAGTGCTGCAATGCTACGCTCTACTTGGCGCAATTCGGCAGACTGGGAGCTTTGGAAGCTGGCCAGGGCGTTGCGCTGGGCCTGCAAACGGGCTAAATCGCCTTCTAGCGTGGCCACGACTTGGTTGATGCTCTCTACCGTGGCGGTGGGCGATACCAGGCCGTATTCGTTCTGGAATTCGAGCAGTTGGGCGCGGGTTTCTTCAAAGCGCTCTTCTAGCCGCACCATTTGCCGTTCCAAGAAATGCACTTGTTCATCGGCTAGGCGATGGCCCATTTCGTTCATGTGATTTTCGCCGGCTTCTAGCAGCAGCGATGCCATGTCGTGAGCGAACTCGGGGGTGTAGCCCTGCACACGAATGTTCAGCACCCCTGCGTACTCGTCTAGCTCGACCTCTACCCGGCGCAGGTAGTACTCGTGCAAGTCTTCGATGGGTACGTTGGGGTCGCGCAGCTTCGCAAAGAAATCACCGTGTTCGCTGAAGTGCTGGCGAATACCGAGCTGCTCGTCTAGTAGGCGCAGCATATCCACCGAGAGTAAGTGCTCACGCAATAGCAATAGGTCAGCAGTGTTACCTGACCCGCCCCCCATTAAGGACGACAGGCTAAATTCTGGTGTGGCGACCTGGGGGCTTTCTAACACCACGGTAGCGCGCGAGACATAGCGCTCCTCTGCCCACACAAACCAATAAAAACTAACGAGCACGATAGCGATAAAGGCAAATGCCCACTGTGGCGACTGCTTGATAAAACGAGTAAATGATACGTGCATGGGTTATTTAGCCTTTAACCGATCAACAAAACGAAGGTGCATCAGTAGCCCTAGCGCATTCAGAGTCAATGTCACCAACCAAAAATAAAGCATGCTAGTGCCATGGATCACTTGGTAATTTTCGAAAAAACCAAGCCGCAAGTTTTCAAGCGCATGCGGAACGGGGTTAAACATTAAATACTCTAGCAACCAGTGCGGTAATTGATTAAGCGGAAAAATTGCCCCCGAGATAATCATTAACGGTAGAGATAGCATTCGAACAACTTTACCGACTTCAGGCACCAGGGTTGCTGAAACTGATGTCACTAGACCCAAACCTACACCGAGACACCAAAGGGACAGCCAAGCAGCCATCGCTCTAATGGCGTTATCGGGGTACATATCAAGCCCCAGCATTAACCCCCCACCAATAAAGATAAGGAATATAAAACTCCGTAGTGCACCTTCAAGAAAGTTGCGCACTAATACTGGGTCTATAGGCTGTACTTGGCGATAAGCAAACAATGCACTGTTAGCATCGATAGCCCCCATACCGCGAATCATGCCTTCACGAGCCAAAAAGAAGCCCATCATTCCTACAATCATCCATGGGATGAACGGCGCGTTTGCAATTAGATTATCGCCACTTACGAAACTGCGAATCCCCACCATGATGGCCACAAGCGCAAAGGGTTCGAAAATCATCCAGAACCAACCCATGCGGTCACCCATCGTGCGGGAAAGCGCTTCCCGCATGAACATGGCGTACCACACGCTGCGGGTGACTTGCCAAGAGGAGCGCGCCCCTTTCGGGGCGCTGTGTGTGTTATTCATGATGCCGTTTCTTTTGAAAAGAGCGTGATGAAATCAGTTGGATGGCGTTATCGCACTGGTCAGTGATATCGCGTTTAGCGGCGGCGTTAGGGCGGCTGGCGCCGCCCTTCGGGCCGGGCCGCCGCTGCGGTGCCTCTTTCGCTCGTTGCTCTCGCTCAGTCGTTACGCCGCGCTACGAGGATATTCACCCCTCACAAATCCACAGCAACGCGGGTGGCGACGGCCACTTGGTAGAGAATTTGCGTGAGCGTGGCGGCTAGCTGCAGGTTGTGGGTGGGGGCTTCAGGCATCACGAGGATTTCATCCCCCGGGCGCAGCGGCGTGTTGCGGGCGTTTTCCACCGCGCCGTTTTGGCGAACCAGCAGAATGTGGTCGTCGTCGGCGCGCTGGGTGAAGCCGCCAGCGCTTTCAATGTAGTCGATCACGCTCATACCCGGGCGGTAGACCGCCGCTTGGGGCACCAGTACTTCACCGCTGATCAGGATGGAGTCGCTGATTTCCGGGATGGTGATCACATCGCCATCTTGCAAGCGAATATCCGCAATGCGGTCGTTGTAGGCCACTACCAAGCGGCCGCTGGGCTCTAGCTCGCGGGCGCGCTGCACGAAGTTTTGAATCAGCTCGGCTTCTTGGGCACGAATCTGCGCTTCTTCGTTGGTGCTGGATTGGGCGCTGAGGTAGGTGGTTTCCAGGCGGCGCAGGCTGTCTTCCATGGATTGCTGTTGCTGCTGTTTCACGCTTTCACGCTGCAGTGAAATGCTTTCCACGGCGGTCATGTTTTCCGGCACGGGAATGGCATCCAGTAGTTCGCTCAAGCGGGCATCGCGAGGGAGCGCAAAGCGGGATGGGCCGTAGTAGCTGCCTTCGATTTCAACCACGATGGTTTCGCTGCGCTGGTCGGCGCTGAACGCCACTTCATCGCCGCTGCGAATGGTTTGGCTATAAAACTCGTTCAGCGGGAAGTATTGCGCCATGGGGCCATCGGCACGGTCGCCGCGCAGCAGTACGTGAGACACACCGCTTCTTAAACGGGCAAGCTCTACCAGCTCGGCACCGCTTAGCTGGTTACCCACCAGCTCGTAGCGGTGTTCCCGGTGCACATCGCCCACTACGGCAATGGCCGGGCCGCGCTCTTCCACTACGATGGTGTCGCCATCCTGAAACTGCGGGCGCGCGATGCTGCCGTTGATCAGGAAGTCGTAGAGATCCACCGTGGCTACGGTTTGGTTATTACGCATCACGCGGATTTGGCGGTAGCTGCCGAGGTCTTGGTCGATACCGCCCGCTTGATCGAGGAAGTAGAGTACGGAGTCGTTGGGCGTGCCCGCGTAGCGGCCTGGGTTTTCCACGTAGCCGGTGACGAACACCGCTACCGGCTGCACGCCCTGCACGTTGGTATACACCTGCACGTTATCGGGGTAGACCGACGTAATCGCACCGCGCACGCGGCTATCCACCTGCTGGCTGTTTTGGCCTTCTACATTCAGCGGGCCGGAGCCTGGGATGAAGATGTTGCCCTGGGCATCCACCGGCAGCACGCGGTCGAACTCGAACGCCCCCCAGGCACGCACGGTAATTTGGTCGCCGGGTTTGACTTGGTAATCGGCATTTAGGCCGTCTCCCATCGCTCCACGAAAGCCACCGGTAAAGAGGTTGGCCCCAAAGGGGGGAAGCGCATCGGGGTTTTGCTGGGGCTGGTTCGCCACCGGGCCATAGGTACCGCTACGCCAGTCGGCGCGGGGAGTGTCGTTCACCGGAGGCTCTACTTGCTGCTGGCTGGCCTGGTCTTCCGGCAGGATGGTATTGGGTAGGCTTATGCTCTGCGCCCAGCTAACGCTGCTGGCGGCAGTGCCCAATAGGGCCAGTGATAACACCGCTACGGGGCGCGTGAGGGAAAGCCGTTTCATTACGCGTTGCAAGCTCATTAATAGCGCCCTTGTGTAGTTCCTGGGGAATGCGTCGTTGGCGAGAGCGACATCGCGCCCTGCTGGCTTTCTGGCAGCAGCATGCGCTGATTTACCCAACCGTTGGGGGTCGCGCAGGTCAGCGCGGTACGGGCAGCACCGCTACCCTGCTCGATGACCCGCAGTTTGCGGCATTCGCGACCACTGGCGGCCAAATAGGGCGCATCGGCCACGATCTCGATGTTATCGCCCCAGGGGCTTTGTACTAGGTTGAGCACGGCACCGGCAGGCGCTTGTGCGAGAAAGCCGTTGAGGTTTTCATCTTGCAACGGCTTGGCGGTGTCGTTACCCAGCACGTACTGCACCTGCTGCTGGTTGCCGCTCGGGTAGGTAGCGCAGCCGCTAACGACGGCAACGCTCAAGGCGGCCAACAGCATGCGAGCTGGCCGCGCTATGAAAATGAGGGAGTTTGACATGATGATTTCCAATAAAAAGGCACGCTACCGCCCAGGGATTATAACGGGCGCATTCCCTTGCCCTACGCTGTGCGGATGAAATGTGGTGAACCGGCGCTATCAAAAAAGCACCCAGCATTGTAAGGGATTAACCGCTGGGGCTCTACGTTGACAAGGCTTGTACAGAAAATTAACTCTATTTAGCATGATGTGCATTAGGCGGCGTACAATAAAAAAATCGGCTCGAAGGCCGATTTTTTATATCGTTAAAACAATTCGTTAGCCTTCTTTAATACGCTGAGAGTAGATACCCCATAGCACCGCAAGCATAAAGGCGTACATCATGACGCCACTGTTGTGCTCCATGAAGACCTGCGTTAGTCCAAAATCCATGAACGTCACGGGGAGCAGCACACCGGCGGTAGCCACGGCCCGCGTGGCGAGGTGGCTGGCTTGCAAGTGCCTAGCAAACAGGCGCATGGGCACAAGATAGAGCGCCAGCAGCGCGGCTAGGCCCAGTAATCCTCGCTTGGCAAACGCGTCGATAAACTCGTTATGGGCGTGCCCGTATCGAGCGGCTTCGGCGCTGATCACGCCTGCCTCACCCAAGTCGGCCATCGCATCGGCATAGCCGTTGCTGCCCCAACCTATGAGCGGTTTGTCTTGAATGAGCTGGGCAGCACCGCGCCACATCTCGAACCGCGAGCCTACCGAGGTGGAGCGGTTTTCACCGGAAACGTACAGCGCCACATCGTTAAAGGCTTGGTGTACACGCGCTTGCACCCCCATCTGCGGTACGGCATACACCGTTAACCCGCCTACCAAGACGGCAGACATGGCCGCTACCTTCCATGACGTAGAGAGCTGTGTTCCGTAGGCCCGGTAGAGCACTAACAGTACGATAGGAAACCCTACCCACCCGCCACGGCTGCCCGAGAACAGTGAACCCAGTACACCGCCTGCCGCGCCTGCTAGCAGCAGGGCTACCCACACGCCACGATGGCGCTGCACCACGGCCCACCCAAACCCGGCCATGCATAAAACGCCTAGCAACATGCTGAGATTGCCAAACTGAATCACGTGCGTGTGGCCCTGGGCACGCCCCACACCTTCGACTAATTTTTGCCAGCCGCCCCAAGTGCCTGCGCTGATGGCGCCCAGCGCTATGCCGCCCCATACATAGACGAGCTTGGGCGGATAGCGCAGTACCCACAACAAGGCAGGAATGGCCAAAATGAAGCGGCTTGGCTTATCGAACCCTCGGCTGCCTTGGCCATCCCACCAGGCTTCCAGCATGCACACCAACGCGTACGCCACCAGCGCCGCAATGACCCAGCCGTCTTGCTTGCTCAATACGGGAACGCGACGAGTGAGGATCAGCCCCATACCAGCGAAGAGTAGTATGACGGCACCGATGGAGTAACCACTGGGGATGGCCAGGCTCACCGCCGTGAGCAAGAAAACCGCCACACCCGTCAACTGATGAGGAAGCTCGCTGGTGCTACGGGTAGTAGCGTGGGGAGGGAACGTCATTGAAATACCGGTCCTGGCAACGAAGAAGCACGTTAGTCAGGCAAGTGCCTGAAAAGTGCCATGTTACCACACCCCACTAATGCTCTGTTGGGCGACTAATAGGCGTTTTTGTTGATGAACCCTTTGAAAACGGTGAGCACGATGATCTTCAAATCCAGCCAAAGCGACCAGTTGTCGATATACCACAGGTCGAACTCGACCCGCCGCTGCATTTTTTGCACGGTATCGGTCTCGCCTCGCAAACCATTGACCTGCGCCCAGCCGGTAATGCCCGGCTTCACTTTGTGGCGGCGCATGTAAGACTCCACCAGCTCTTTGTACTGCTCGTTATGGGCCAGTGCGTGCGGGCGTGGCCCCACGATGGACATTCTTCCTTGTAGCACGTTGTAAAATTGCGGCAGTTCATCCAGCGACGTGCGCCTTAAAAAGGCACCAATGGGCGTGATGCGGCTATCGTTCTTTTTGGCTTGGGTCACTTTACCGGCCTCTTCTTGGTGAACGTGCATCGAGCGAAACTTATAGACTTTGAAGCGACGCCCGTTTGAGCCCTCCCGGTGCTGCTTGAACAGAACCGGCCCTGGTGAGGTGAGCTTGATGGCCAGCGCTATGCCCAAGCATACCGGCAGGATCATGATCGAGATGAGCGAACCGATAATGATGTCTTCACTGCGTTTCACGAAGCGCGACATGCCGCTCATGGGCGATACGCTCAAATCGATCGCGTAATGCCCTGCCACTTCACTCATGCGATGATTGAGCAGGTGCATATCTTCGAACGCCGGAATGAAGCGCACTTCTGCCGTGTGGTTGCGCAGGGCAAAAAACAGCGACCGCACGATTTGGCCCATCTCGAACGGCACGCAAATCCATACCTCGCGGGCATTCGAGCGGCTAATACGCCGCACGATGCGCTTGATACACTCGTCGTTGACCTGCCCTTTGATTCGCTCTACCCCGGCAATGGTGTGCCCTTCCCAAGCGGCACTACGAATGCCTTCCGCCACACTCAATACGTTACTGGCCGGCCCGATCAAAAACACCGGACGCCGCGCGCCACCTCTTAGCCGAACGTGCTGCAAGGCAAGCTGCACTAGCAAACGCGCCCCACCCGCCACCGAAAACGAGATGACCAGCGTGAAGCCAATCCAGAGCCGGGAGTAGCGGCTGGCGGAGTGAGAAAAGTAAATGAGCGACGCGGCGGTAATGCCTACCGCTATCCACACCAGCAGCAATTTGCCTAGCATCTGCCCGACGGGCGTTATCCGCCAGCGACGGTAGCTGCCGGACATACTGTTGATGACCAACACCAGAAGGCCAATACAGATCAAGGCCAGCACGTACCGTTCGTGCAGGTGGAGCGACCCAAATCTCAGCCAGTGCGCTAACCATCCGCCTGCAAAAATGGCGAGCACGTCAAAAAAGGGAAAAACCACCTGGGGCGGAAAACGCTCTGAAAAAGTCATGGTTTTTGGCTTACCCATTGCAGCCACCCGTTTCGAGTCCATTCATCGACATGTTCATTCGCTTTTCTGCTGATTCAAAATATCGTTCACGCCCTGGGTGAAGACCCGCTGATCGCTAAACCGATGACGCACGCTTTGGGCATGCTCACTCAATGCTGCCCGCACCGCTTCGGGCTGGGCATGAAAGGTCTCGATGGCCGCGACCAGCTCGTCCACGCCTCCTTCATAAAAATAGCCGTTCTTGCCCTCTTGCAGGTACTCCTTGGCGGCGTGTAGCTGGGCGTTGGCAATGACGGGAACACCACAGGCGAGCGCCTCGACAGCCACCAAACCAAAGCTCTCTCTCGTCGAGGGAAATACGAAAACGGAAAAGTCGGCCAACACCTGTGGCAACTGCTCCCTGGGCATGGCACCTTTGAAAGTGGTGATGTCCGCCACGCCGAGCTGCTGCGCCATTTTTTCCAGGGCGGCTCGCTGGGTGCCATCGCCCACCAGTACCAACCGCTTGTTAGGCATCGATAGCTTGGCAAACGCTTCTAGTAACGTTCGACAGTTCTTACCCGGCTCCAGGCGAGATACACAACCCACAGTGAAGGCATTATTAGGCCCTGTACCGTGGGCTCGCGCTGGCGCTGCAAAGTGTTCTCCCACGCTATCGGGGTAGACTTTGATGATACGCGACAGTGGCACGTTCAAACGGGTGTTGATTTCGTGGCGAAAGTGCTCAGAGGGTGCGACGCAGAGGTCTACGCTATCTTTCAAACGATCGAACAGGCGGCGAAACAGCCTAGAGCTGGCAATTTGCGTAAGATCCGTTCCGTGAAAACGCAATACGAGATAAAAGTGCTTGGGTTTTATCAACGCCACCAAGTAAAGCAGCGGTAGAAAGTAGACGGGATAATGCACCTCGAGCAGCGTACCGATTGGCTTGTTGCGTAGCGACAGCGCGCAGCGCGTTAGCAAATCGGCGTATAGTGTGATTTTACTGAGCTTGCTGGTAGGCTTTTCTCGAATGGCCACCAACGCTACGTTATCGCTGCCCAATGTTTGTCGCCAAGCCTGCTCGGTCGCTTTGACGAAGGTGCCATAGTGCGGGGCCGCTTTGGTGGGGTAGAGATTCGTCCATAGCAACAGGCGGTTCATGAGGCGCGCCCTTTCACACCAAGGTGTTCGGCGATACGCCGTCCTAGCGTGTTGTTTTGTGGAGTTTGTTCGATCGGCTCGGCATCCGTTGGTGCGCTGAGCAACGCATCGAGGGCGTTGAAGAGCGCTGGGGCGTCGTCGCAGAAGGCCAGCGATGGGTATTGGCCCGTAAACGCTCGCGCGGTATCCCGCTGGTGGTCGTTGCGGTGTTCGCCCAGCGCGTATTGACGGGGCATGAACACACCGCGCTTGCCGTGTTCCAGACAGGACAAAATGCTGCCCATCCCGGCGTGAGAGACGATACCCTGCGCTTGGCAAAACCAGTGGTAATACTCGTCACTCGATAGCGTTTTGACGATCTGCATATCGGGGTGAGCAAAGTGGCTCTCTTCGCCAACTTGCGCAACGATGTCGCCTGAGTAGCCGCTTCGTTCACGCCAATCGGCCACGTTGTTCAGCAAGCGATCGAAAGGCAGCTGAGTGCCAACGGTGATGAAGATCATAAAACTTTCCCCCAGTAGCTCACCCGCTTGTCGCTGGCTGCCAGATGTTCCCACTGGGTCAAGCATACGTCACAGAAGTAGCGCGCCAGCTTGCCGGAAAATGAGAGCTGCTGGTAATTGGCCATGCTATCCACCCAGATGGCTTTCTTGCCACTCATTTTGGCGAGAAAACAGAGCAGTAAGCCTGGCAGTGCGCCGGTGGATACCACGACATCGGGCTTGGCCGCTTTCAACACGCCATAGGACTGGCGCAGCGCCGAGAGTAGCGCTTTGATACCGCTCCCTCTGTGAATGTTCGGGCAACAATGGGCGCGTCTGCCATCGACCGTGAGGCCTGGTTCCGTACTGGCAAAGCTGAACTCGACGCTATTGGGTTCGATCTCTTGGACAAGCTGTCCGTAAAGGCGCTTGAGTTGTATGAAATGGCCACCAAATGAGCCTACCAATAAAATGTTCACACTTCCTCCTTGAAGGTCGGCAACCTTGTTTTGAGTCGATAGAGGTAGCCGATCAATAGCGCTGTCGCGCTAGAGGCAATACCTGAGTTCACCACGTGGCCCGCTGTGAGGCTTACGCCGACGATGGTGATGATGAGCAGCCCAAAGCTAATGCCATATCTTGGCTGCTGGTTGAGTAGCTGTACGGACCATACCGCTCCTAGCAGCCATGGCAAGTAGAACAGCACCCCGCCCATCACGCCAAAGGTAATGAATACATCGATCATATCTATCTCTACGAGCGAGCCACGAACGGCCAAGAGATGGTCGACGCCCACGCCGAATAGCACATCCCAAAATCCAAATGGCACGACGATCAATTCGATGGCCTCACCCAAGAACGAGAGCCGCCCGCTCAATAATGCCCCCCAAAAGCCGCCGTGAAGCGTGTACAGGAAAAGCATTCGATCCCAAAGCCCTGTCGACTGTATGAAGGGGTACCCGAACACCACGACGGCTGCTCCGCCCACTAACGCGATTAGGTACACCATGGGGAGACGACTTACTTTAAAGTAACCGTTGTGAATCAATGCAAATACGAACACCAGACAGATGCCCAGCATGGCGACCTTGGTGGCTTTCATTAGAAAAAACAGCAGGAATACGCTAAACACGAACGCAAGACACGCAGCACCCCGCGTTTCGGCCAAGCGAAAGAGCACGATACTGGCCGATGCGAGCATCAAATAGCTCATTTCATTGCCTGCGATGATGAAGTCTTTACCGCCAATACCCCCAGCGTATTGAGACTCTCCGACCCCCAGTACGCCCAGCGTGACGTTCACCGACATGACGAAGAAGTACAGGAACATCAAGCCTGCCAGTTTTTTCAGGCTCCAAAAACTGGTGGCTTGTTTTGCCTCGCCCATCAAATAAAACAGAAGCACTAACGTCAGTAGCCCCCTGACGGCCCAGGTAATGCTTTCGACGGCCTGCCCGTAGCTTACCAACTGATAGAACACACACAGGGCCACCAGCGCGGCACAAAGCAGCGCGTATAAAAACTGCTTTACGTGGTAGATCATTAGCACGCCCAATAGCGCCACGAACCCTAGCGTTTTATAGGGGGCAGAAATACTCGGCCATGCCATGTCCTGGTAGTAGAGATAGCCGTTTAGCGTATCGACGACGGGCCATGCCATGAGAAAACTCAGCAGCAGCAAGTCGACACACCGTTTTAGTTTCATATCCATCACTGGCTCCGGCGGGCAATGAGTGCGTTAACGCCCTCTCATTACTGGGCACGCCGATAAGCAGCCGCCACTTGTTTGACGAATACGCTAAATACGGCGGCTAAAGGCGCCAATAGCAGTGCCACCAATACGCCGAACGCTAAAATAAAGGAGCTACCTATACCCACCGGTTCGAGGCTTTGTACGGCAAGCTGGGTGGCGTCGCCAGGGTTGATACTCTCGATACGACGTTCGAGCTGCAGCATTTTCTCGAAAAACGAGGCTTCCAATTCGCGGGCGTTGTCGCTGTTGGACGCTTGCGCTGCCTCAAGCGCCTGGGAGTAAGCCTCCTGCTGTGCATTCAGCCCTGCCGTCAATCGCTCCACTAGCTGCTCTTGGTCTTGCTGGATAGACGTGACTATCCCCTCGTGGAACCGCTCGATCATTGGCTGATGCACCGCCTGGGATTCGCTCATGATACACAGCAGCAGCGTATTTCTCGGATTCGTCACGTCGATGTCGAACGGTATTCCTTCCACACTTTCGTCTTCTAATAGCTGCCTGCGCTGCTGTTCGATGAAGACGTTTTCTAGTTTTGCGATGACTTCTTCTGGCGTTTCGAGACCTTCCCTTTCGCCCTCCAGGGTTTCATAGGAGGCCACCGCGTACATGGTGGCAAAGCCATATTTGACGGGTTTCAGCCAAAGCGCCGCCAGCGTCAGCAGCATGACACACGTGACGCAGGCCAGCATGACCTTCCACTGTTTTAGTAGAAGCGTAACAAAGCTAACCAGCGTCATATCCTCTGGTATTTGCTTCTGGCTTTTTCTAGTTTCCATTCCATAGTTTTCTTTCATTATAGCCCTCCATTTACCGCCATGCGGTTATGTCCCTGGCTGCATTCAACCCCTCTCCCTAATTAAATGTATTTATTTTGCTATTATTATTTATCGCCCAACGCCGTAGTACGTAATTCCTTTTTTCACCATGCGCTTCGGGTCGAACAAGTTACGACCGTCAACAATCACCGGTTGAGACAGCGTTGCTTTGATTAAATTAAAATCTGGCGCTTTAAAAGATTGCCAGTCTGTGACGATCACTAAGGCGTCGGCGCCTTTCAGTGCACCTTCTTTCGTGCCACATAAGGTCAGGTCATCACGGTGGCCATAAATCCGCTGGGCTTCTTCCATCGCCTCCGGGTCGTACGCTTGGACTTTGGCACCCGCTTGCCATAGAGACTCCATCACCACACGGCTGGGCGCTTCACGCATGTCATCGGTATTTGGCTTGAAGGCAAGCCCCCATAGCGCAATGACTTTTCCCTCTAGCGCGCTGCCGAAGTGACGATATATTTTTTCGAATAGGGTGTTTTTTTGAAGCTGGTTACGCTCTTCGACCGCTTTGAGCACTTTGGCATCGAAATCAATGCCCTCGGCTGTCCGTATTAGTGCTTGAACGTCTTTTGGAAAGCAGGAGCCGCCATAGCCTGCGCCCGGATAAATAAAGTGGTAACCAATGCGAGGATCGCTCCCGATACCTTGACGAACCATTTCAATGTCGGCATTCAAACGCTCGGCGAGATTCGCCATTTCGTTCATGAAGCTGATTTTCGTCGCCAACATGCAGTTCGCTGCGTACTTCGTCAGCTCGGCACTGCGCACGTCCATGGTGATGATTTTGTCATGATTACGGTTAAACGGCGCGTAGAGCTCACGCATGATATCGATGGTGGCAGCGTTCGTGGTGCCGATAATGATGCGGTCAGGCTTTTTGCAATCGGCTACCGCGCTACCCTCTTTCAGGAATTCGGGGTTGGAGACCACATCGAACGATAGGTTCGCTGATCGGTTGGCCAATACCTGCTCCACCACGGCAGTGACTTTATCGGCTGTGCCAACGGGTACCGTGGATTTATTGACGATGACCACTGGTGTTTCGATATGCGTCGCGATGGTTTCGGCCACCTTCAACACGTATTGCAAATCGGCACTGCCATCCTCGTCTGGGGGGGTGCCAACGGCGATGAACTGCACCTCTCCGTGCTTGACGCCTTTCTCCGCCTGGGTCGTGAAGGTCAGCCTGCCCGCTGCATAGTTCTCTTTGACGAGCGCTTCGAGCCCTGGCTCATAGATAGGAATGATGCCCTGTTCAAGACGCGCTACTTTCTCGGCATCGACATCCACGCAAACGACGTTGTGACCCACGTCCGCAAGAACGGCTCCTTGCACCAGCCCTACATAGCCTGTTCCAAACACGGTTACGTTCATACTTTCCCTATCAGCTCACCTAGTTCGTTAATGAACACAGCCGGACACGCTCTTTTCAACATCGGCTGGCAGCGATAAACGCTGGCTATCATACCGTTTATCGGCAACGCTGTAATGCTATGCCGAACTCAGCAGCGGTGCCGTTTGATTCTGGTTCAACAGCGCAAGGCTAGCCAGATGAAAAACCTCATATCGATCTATAAAAAACGCCTCCATGTTATGCATGGAGGCGCTTGGTTCGTTCTTATCGACATCATTACCGACATCGAGAACGCATGTTTGCATTAAAAATGGTAACGGGCCCCGGTAAGCCAATACGCGTCTTTCAAGCCACCACGCTGAGCAAGCCCTGGTGCGTCGCTATCTGCCAGCTCGACAAAGACGTCGAAGGCATTGGAGAGCTTGTAATAGCTACCCGCTGCCCAGGCGTTGCTGTTGCCCTGGTTGTCTCGGTTGATACGGTAGTAATCGGCCGTGAATGCCCAAGGCCCCGTCACATATGTCGTGCCTAGCCCCACCGTTTCATAGCCGCCGCCATATTGGGTGTTCTGCCCCTGCCATTCGGCACCTAACCTTGCGCTTATGCTATCCGTGGCTTGGTAGCTCCCCATCACACCGTAAAGCATCTCACCGTTACCCCCTCCACGAACCACATCTTCAACGGCACCCACCCCTACCCTCAGCGGGCCATGCTGATAGTGAACCCCGCCTTGGGCGGCTAGCACACTCCCTTCACGGCGCTGCTCGGCATCGGTCAAACCCCGCTCACTGTAATGCTTGACCTGCAAAAAGGTGGTGAAGCCATTGGCTGTTGGCGTGTAATAACCGATGGCGTCGCCACGCGACTGTAAGCCTGTAGAACTAAACTCCAACCCTCGGTCCAGGTAAACATCGAACGGCGCAGAGACAAACTGGTAGTAAAGGCTATCAAAGTTACCGGCCTGCACTGTTCCATAGCGCTCGCTTTTTAGCCCAAGATAGCTTTGACGAATCTCATTAAAGCCTTGCTCGGTATTGCGCTCGTCACCCGTGAAGCGCCACTCCAAACGCCCAAAGGCGCTGACATCGCTGCTTACTCGTTGGCTCATTCGAAAACCGAGCCTGGAGTACACGTCGACGAACTCTGCGCTGTCACTGACTTTTTGGCCTGCCGAATCGACGCCTGGTCCTCCGCCAGCCACGCCCATGGCGAGACGCCCGTAGATATCGAACTGCGTACCTTCCTCATCATAGAGCGACGCTGCATTGACGCTTGTGCCCACTCCCCCTAGCGCCATTGCGACTGCCGTTACCACTACTGCTTTAACAGACCGTTTCATCGATTTCCCTTGCGGTTAATTGTGACGTCTGGTGCTTTGTATTGCTCACACAAACCAAAGCAACGTTATATTGTAACAATTAAGCCCAGTAATGAGAAGTTATCTCAATATGAATCCCGAGTGAAGGAGATACCTGACCTTTCTATCGCTACAAAAAAACCGGCCCTCAAAGGGGCCGGTTCATTAATTACTACAGGGGTTACAACATCAAGCTTGGTTTGACCCAGGCTTAGAAGTGGTAACGAGCGCCTGTCAGGTAGTAAATGTCGTCGCCGTCAGCGCGCTCAACACTAACAGGACCTTCGCTGCCACCGATGGTGACGTCGATGGACTGCTGGTCACGCTGGTTCAGCTCCAGGAACACGTCGAAGTTGCTGGAAACTTTGTAGTAAGAACCCAGTGCCCACGCAGTGCGGTCTTCAGCAGAGGAGCCGTCAGCGCTGATGTCATAGACATCACCAGTGAACGCCCACGGGCCAGTAGTGTAAGTAGCACCCAGACCTACTTTGTCAAAGCCGTTCAGGTTCGGACCCAGATCAAGTGCTTCGTTGTGCTCACGACCTTCGTAGCCCAGACGAACAGAGAACTGGTCGTTTACAGCGTAAGAACCGATCAGGCCGCCCAGCATTTCGCCGTTGCCACCGCCGCGGATTACGTCTTCAACGAAGCCCAGACCTACGGTGAACGGACCTTGCTGGTAACGAACACCACCTTGCGGTGCAACTACGTTGCCTTCTTCACGAACCGGCTCAAGCTCGCCACGCTCGCTGTAGTGTTTCAGCTGCAGGAACGCAGTGAAGCCTTGCAGGTCAGGCGTGTAGTAACCGATAGAGTCGCCGCGTGATTGAATCGGGTGACCAGCGAACTCTAGGCCACGGTCGATGTAGACGTAGAACGGCAGAGATACGAACTGGTTGTAGAAGCTGTCGAAGTTACCGGCTTGGAAAGTACCGTACTGGTTGCTTTGCAGACCGATGTAGCTCTGACGAACTTCGTTGAAGCCAGAGTTGCCGTTGCCGCTCGGACCGGTGCGCTCGTCACCAGAGAAACGCCACTCGACACGACCGAAAGCGGTCAGGTCGGAAGTCACTTCCTGGCTCATGCGCAGACCCAGACGAGAGTAAACGTCTACGAACTCTTCGCTGTTGTCGATTTTCTGGCCAGCAGAGTTGTACTCTGCGCCGCCACCGGCGATACCCATGGCGATACGGCCATAGACGTCCAGTTTGGTGCCGTCTTGGTCATAAACGGTAGCTGCTTGTGCTGCAGCGGAGGCGCCCAGGGCACCAACAATAGCAGTCGCTAAAAGTGTCTTTTTCATGATGTAGGTTCCTTAACTAGCTTACTGTTTCGATCGTTATTACTGGCCTTCGAAGAAGCCAGTAAGTGGCTTGCGGGCCATGCTCTTTTTCTCATCCGCCGGTTTTTCCCGGAGGTATGCGACATGTCCTCAACAAAGCCTTGTTATAGTCCAATGCTCGCAGGTCAAACTCTATACCGGGATTCCAGGGAACGCAATAGAAAAAAACAGTGTTTTTTTACGATTTGTGTTTTTTTATGGAACCCCGTCCAAGGATTCAGGTCTCAGCGCCCTTCGAATTTTTGCTGCAGGCCTTTGAGCTTCTCTTCCATGGTAAGCGGTTTTTTCTGCTCACTTTTTTCTGGAACGGGCGTTCTCGCAGGGAGCTTCTCATCGTTTGGCGATGAGTTACTCGCGGCTGGCTGCGCTTTATTCGTGCGACTTTTCGCGGGGGGAGCCGGACGTTCCGCTCGGTTTTTCGTGGGCGCCTCTTGTCGCCGCTCATTGGCATGTTTCGCGGCTTCTTTATCTACTTTGCCTGCAGGCTGGCCATCTAAATCGACACGCTCTGCTCCTTCACGCATGGATTTGATATAACGCGGCAAATTGACGTAGTTGGCCAGCGCCCGACGGATCAATTTACTCGGCCAAGGCTCGCGCTCGGCCAAATCCTGGTGAATCCCCACTTTCAAGGGTTTGGTGTGCCCTTTGAAGAAGGCATGTGGGTAACGCTGATACCACTGCTTCAATAACGCTTGCGGCGAGGGTTGCGTGACGGCTTCTGGCACATCTGGCGTTGCTGGCTCGCTGACCGCCGCTGGCACGTGCTCGGGTACTTCGTTCGGCACTTCTTCTGCCGCCGCGACATCGGTCTCGTGTTCAGCGGGCGATGTCGTAGGCTCCCCTGAGGCGCGAGTCGATAGCGCGGCTAGCTGCTGTTTCAACTGCTGATTCTCTTCGCGCAGCGCAATGAGTTCGGCCTTGTTTTGTTCGAGCCGTGTTTCTAACGTTTCTAGTAGATGCAGTACGCTGGCGGCCATAACCCCCTCCTTTGACCCAAATCAGTCGCTGACACGCTCGTACACGACGAAGTCATAATTTGGCTGCCCTTCTGCGGGCTGCCCGGCGACTCGCTGAACTTCTTGCCACTCTTCCGTCGAGAACGCGGGGAAGTGCGCATCGCCGTCCACCTCTATATCGACTTCCGTGATGTAGAGACGTTGGGCAAACGGTAAGGCTTGACGGTAAATCTCGCCACCGCCCATGACCATGATTTCTTCTGCCGCTTCGATCGTCGCCTGCTGATCGGCCAGCGCTAACGCAGCCGGTAGCTCATGGCACACGCGCGCGCCTTCTGCAGTAAACTGGGCATCCCGAGTCACGACGATATTGAGACGATTGGGCAGCGGCTTGCCAATGGAGGCGAAGGTTTTACGCCCCATGACCAGCGGCTTGGCCTGGGTCATACGTTTGAAGAATTTCAAATCTTCAGGCAAGTACCAGGGTAGCTTGCCATCGACGCCAATGACGCGATTCTTGGCCATGGCGACGATCATCGCAACGGGCACCAGCGGTTCATAGGCGGTGGCTTGCTGACTCATACGGCTACCTTTGCTTTGATATGCGGATGGGACGCGTAATCTTCGATCTGAATATCATCGAAGGTGAAGTCGAATAGGTTCGTGACCTCTGGATTGAGCACGAGCCTGGGCGGTGGCATGGGTGTGCGCTCAAGCTGCTCGTTCGCCTGCTCCAAATGATTGCTGTACAGGTGCGCGTCTCCTAACGTGTGAACGAATTCCCCCGGCTGTAAGCCCGTGACCTGGGCCACCATGCTAAGCAGCAACGCGTAACTGGCGATATTGAACGGCACGCCCAGAAAAATATCGGCACTGCGCTGGTAAAGCTGGCAGGAGAGTCGCCCGTTGGCGACGTAGAACTGAAACAGACAGTGACAAGGCGGCAGCTTCATCTCATCGACTTGACCAGGGTTCCATGCCGATACGATCAAACGACGCGACTGGGGGTTCGTGCGGATCTGTTCGAGGACATTGGCGATTTGATCTACACTGCCGCCCTTGGGGTTTGGCCAGCTACGCCACTGGTAGCCATACACAGGCCCCAGGTTGCCGTGCTCATCGGCCCATTCGTCCCAAATACGCACGCCTTTCTCTTTGAGATACCCAATGTTGGTATCCCCTTTCAGAAACCATAAAAGCTCGTGGATGATGGAGCGCAAATGTAGCTTTTTGGTCGTCAGCAGTGGAAAGCCGCGGGACAAATCAAAGCGCATTTGATGCCCAAACACCGAGCGCGTCCCCGTACCGGTGCGGTCGCCGCGATCAACGCCCTGCTCCAGCACGGTGCGCATCAGGTTTAGATAAGGCTGTTCCAACGCGGGCAACGTTGATGTCATGGTAGGCGTGGGCGTTGTGACAGTCACAGAAGTTCCAAATTAACAGCGGATGTGGGGTTGTATTCTAGGCCGTCGAGTTATGCAGCGTCTATGGTATCGCTGCTTCACCCCCCACCAAAGCGCTCAACCGCCTTGTCTACCTCGCTTTGATCCACCAGCGGCGCCACCTTCGGCACCCCTAACGGGGTGCTTCGCGGGTGCGCTCCGCTTACCACGCGCTACGAGAGCATTGGCATTCGTAGCGTGCATGGGGTATTTCAAGCTTTGGCATCGATGGGCTGGCGGCGTGACCAAGCGATCAATATGAGGCCGAGAGCAATCATGGGTAAGGTTAACAGCATGCCCATGGTGACCCAGCCGAAAGCGATGAAGCCGATGTGGGCATCGGGCATGCGTACGAACTCGACCATGAAACGGAAGACGCCATAACCCAACAGGAAAAGACCTGAAACAAACCCACGTGCGCGGGGTTGGGCAGACACCCACCAGAGGATCGCAAATAGCACGACGCCTTCTAATAGCGCCTCGTAGAGCGCCGATGGGTGGCGGGGTTCAGGCCCCATTCCGGGAAAGGGCATGCCCCAGGGGAGCGAGGTCACGCGGCCGGGCAACTCATGGTTGATAAAGTTACCAATGCGCCCTGCGCCAAGGCCAATGGGCACGAGCGGTGCAATGAAGTCGGTCAATGTAAAGAAAGCCAGATGCTTGCGGCGGGCAAATAGCCAAGCGGCCAGCAGTACGCCTATCAAACCGCCGTGGAAGCTCATGCCGCCATCCCAAACGCGGAAGATCCATAGCGGGTCAGCCAGCCACTGCTCTAAGCCGTAGAACAGCGCGTACCCTAAGCGGCCACCGGCGACCACCCCAATGGCGCAGTAGAAGAGCAAATCGCCGATGTCGTCTTTGTTCATTCCTAGACGCGGGGCACGTTTGCAGCCTAGCCACCACGCCGCCACGAAGCCGACCACGTACATGAGGCCGTACCAATGCACTTGCAAAGGGCCGAGGGAAATCGCGACAGGATCTATCGTTGGGTAGTTGATCATTCACTTTCTCTAATTGAATAAAAGACATGCCATCATCTGCCATGGCGGGGTTACGCCAGTATGAAGCGTATCCCCACCACAGCGAGCAGCGCAGCGAAACAGTAACGTAGGACATGGGCGGGTAACACGTGAGCCAAGCGCACACCAAGACGGGCAAACGGCACGCTGGTCGCAACGATGCCTATGAACGCAGGCCACATGACGAAGCCTGTCGCCCAAGGGGGTAGCAGCGAATTGCCCCAGCCGACCACGATGAACGTGATCGCTCCTACTGCCGCTATTGGTAAGCCGCAGGCGGCAGAGGTTCCCACCGCCTGCGTCATGGTGGCACCGCAGCGCGATAACCAAGGCACGGTCATCGCCCCGCCCCCGATACCAAATAGCGCGGAAATGGCCCCGACCACGCCTCCAGCTAGGGTCATGGCAAATTTGCTGGGGGCCAGCGTGCCTGGTTTGGGGGTAAGCCCCATGATCATTTTAGTGGCCAACAAGAGCACGAAGACGCCAAACAAGGTGCCTAGTACGGTGCCAGATAAATTACCGGCAATGAAGACCCCACCAATGGCGCCCAGCATCAAGCCCGGTAATAACGCCATGAACCAGGCACGGTGCACACTCCCCTTGCGAAAGTGGCCCAACGCTGAAGAGGCGCCCGTCACGACGATCGTGGCGAGCGAGGTGCCCACCGCAAGGTGCATGGTGATCTCGGGGGAAATGCCCTGCAGCCCGAAGGCAAAGACCAGAACGGGGACGATGATGATGCCACCGCCCACACCAAACAAACCGGCCATGGTGCCTGCGGCGGCACCGAGCAATAGATAACTGGCCAAAATGGCTGCGAAGGTCATTCGTTGGGCTTCTCCAAGGCGTTAGGCAACCATTTTTTGATCATGCCGTGTAGGGTATCGGGCTGGTAGGGTTTCGCGAGGATATCGTCCAGACCGGCGGCGCTGCAGGCGTCTTGCCCGGCGTTATCGGCATTGGCGGTCAGGGCGATCATGACACTTCGTTTGGTCGCGTGCTGATGCTCATACCGGCGCCAGCGGCGGGTGGTTTCCAGCCCGTCGAGTGTCGGCATGAAAATATCCATGAATACCAGGTCGTAGAACGCAGACTGCTGACGCTCGAGCGCCTGTTCGCCGCTACTCACGCCTTCAACGTGTAGCCCTTGCAACTCGAGCATTTGCCGCGCGAGCATGAGGTTCACAGGGCCATCATCGACGACCAGCACACGCGGGCTTTGCTCGCTGGATAGAGGAAGATCGTAGGTATCGGCTTCGTTCACACTCTGCTGAACGAAGTTGGCCAACAGCGAACGAATATCGGCCAAGCGTTCACGCACGTGGGTGACGTTTTGCCGACAGGCTTCTGAGGATTCTTCGGTCAGCATGGTGCCAAGATGATCGAACAGGCTGTCGGCTTCCCGCTGCATGAGTGTTAGATAACCCGATTTCAAACGCGACTCTTCTCTGGCACGCTCTCTTCCTGCCATGAGGTGCTTGAGCTGCTTTTGCTGGTGGTGCAGGTCATCCAGCAGCGCTTGGTCGGACTTGGACTGCTCGGTCTCTGCGGTAGCGACATGGCCACTTTTCTGTAACGCGCTCACCAAGCTTGCCAGCTGATCGTTGGCGCGGGTGAGCCGCTTGAGCGGGCGCTCTTGACTCTCTTCGTCCAGCAGCAACGCCGCATGGGGCATAATGCCTTGCTGCAGCGTATCGATGCGCCGTTCCAGCTCATTGAGGCCTTGGATGAACAAGGCATCTTTGAACTTGGCCCGTGCTTTGATCAACATCAAAAACGCGCCGACGTTCAGGCAACTTCCCAGCAGCAGGGTCAGCGTGAGCCAGAGCGTGGTGGACCACGAAGCCTGGCCAGGTGACATTAACCAAATCACGGCACCTACCAACACACAGAGCAGCACTAAGGCGGCCTGTACGAGGAGCAGTGGCCATAACACCGGCCAGATAACGGCATTCCAGAAGTGCTCTCGCTGATAGCGTTGCATCATTCTCGACTTCCTGGTTGGCAAAGGGCAGCATGCCTTGTAAAGAGCGATGGCGTGAATCCTTACGTTTTATGCCGCACGTTTCTGTGCTAAGTGTACGTCGACACCGCACACCTGTCATGCCACGCCGATACACCACTCACACAAAGCGGCACGCCTGCTGCCGTTCAAGGGCTTCGTATGTGTTTAATCACGTTTCATTGGGCGCCCGATAGCGCTACGCCGTTTCGCCTGGCAGGCAATCGCGATGAGTTCCATGCGCGCCCTACTGCGCCACTAGGTACTTGGCAAGATGTTCCTTTATATGGAGGCCGCGATCTAGAAGCCGGGGGCACGTGGCTGGCGGCCAATCGGCATGGCGTGGTCGCCGCACTCACCAACGTGCGCGACACGCGCTTGATCACTCCTGCAAATGCCCCCAGCCGAGGCGAATTGGTCGCGGGTGCGCTGACCGCCAGCGACCCTGCCGAGTGGCTCGACGCCCTGGCAAGCCGACATGCCGAGCGCTACGCGGGCTTCAATTTACTGGTGGCGACGCCCCAACACTGTTGGCACTTGCACCGAGGATACGACGGCGTAGCGCTGAGAGAGGTCACCCCTGGGTGTCATGGGCTTTCGAATGCCAACTTGAATACGCCATGGCCCAAACTGCAGGCCGCGCGACAGGCGCTGGCAGACAGCCATGAGCACCGCTGGCGGCGTGACACCGGCGGTGCGCTGCATGATCCCGCGTTGGCGGAGGTATCTCTTTTACCGGATACCGGCATTGGGCTCGAGCTCGAACGCCAGCTTTCGGCGGCTTTCATCGTTGGCGAGCAGTACGGCACCCGTGCGACCACATGGTTGACGCTCGACGCCCGAGGCAACGCCACCCTGACCGAACAGCGTTTTGGCCCCTTCGGTCGCTATCTGGGTGACACGACGCTAAACGTTCTCTGCGAGACGCGGTAGCCGCTGTTAATCGCGAGGGGGTAGTAAGTGCGATAGCTGCCACTCGTCCAATCGCTTATTGAGATGCTCATGAACCCGCGCGGGCGTATCGAGTTGCATGATCTCATCGAGCAGAGATTGGGCGTCGGCCAGCGTGACGCGGCGTATCGCTGCGCGCACTTTTGGCAAGCTGGGGGCGTTCATGGAGAGACTGGTAAAGCCCATCGCCATCAACAGCAGCGCGCCCGCCGGATCCCCTGCCAACTCACCACATAGCGAGATGGGTTTGTCGAGCCGCTTGGCGTCTTGGGCAAGCTCTTGCAACGCACCGAGCAAGGCAGGGTGCAGCGCATCGTATAAGCTCGAGACGCGGGGGTTGTTGCGATCTACCGCCAACAGGTATTGAGTGAGGTCGTTACTGCCCACCGAGAAGAAATCGACCCGCTTGGCCAGCGCGTCCATCTGATAGATCGTGGCGGGCACTTCGATCATTACCCCCACCTTGGGCCGCTCGACGCTCATGCCCTCTTCGCCCAGTTCCAAGATGGCGCGATCGAGCAGACGAATGGCTTCATCCACCTCTTCGACGTTGGTGATCATGGGGAACAGAACGTAGAGGTTGCCCAGGTCGTGGGACGCTTTGAGCATGGCGCGTAGCTGAACCATCAACACCTCGGGATGATCCAGGGTCACCCGCATGCCCCGCCAGCCTAGAAACGGGTTGGCCTCCTCGATGGGGAAGTAAGGCAAGTCTTTGTCGCCGCCGATATCCAGCGTGCGCATGACGACCGGCAGGGGCGCAAACCCTTCCAACTGTTCGCGGTACATGCGCATCTGCTCTTTTTCACCAGGGAAGCGCTCGGTGATCATGAACGGCACTTCGGTGCGGTAGAGCCCCACCCCGCCAATGCGGCTTTTCAGTAGCGCAGAGGCATCCACCGCCAACCCGGTATTCACCATCAGCGGCATCTCATAGCCGTCGGGGGTTTCACTGGGCAGGTCCTGCTCGTGCTCGAGTACTTCGCTCAGCACTTTCTCTTCGGCAATCAGGCTGGCATAGCGAGTTTGCAGCTCGGCCGCCGGGCGAACGAACAAGCGCCCCCGGTGACCATCCAGCACCACGGGCGCGCCATTGAGACGCGGCAACGGGAGATCGACCATACCCAAAACGGTGGGAATCCCCATGGCGCGTGCGACGATGGCGACGTGAGACGTGCTGGAGCCCCGCACCGATACCAACCCTTTGAGCTTGTCGCGGGGCACCTCACCCAGCATGGCCACGCTGATTTCATCGCCCACCAGAATGGCGTTATCCGGATAGGTTTCTGGGGTGGAAGGCGTATCTTCTTGAAGATGCGCCAGCACACGGCGGCCAAGATCGCGGATATCCGCCGCTCGTTCGCGAAGGTAGTCGTCATCCACCCGCTCCAGGTACTGAACGTGGCGGCGAACGACATCGGCCAGCGCCCCCGGCGCCCACTGCCCTTCCCGAATTCGTTTTTCGACTTCTTCGGAGAGTGCCGCTTCGCCCAACATCTGTTGGTAGACGTCGAACAGCGCCAGCTCTTGAGAGGAGATACGATTGACCAAGCGCTCTGCCGCCGCACGAATCTCATCGCGGGTTTTGCCAATAGCCTCTTTCAAGCGAGCGATTTCGTACTCTTGGTCGCTGGGAATCAGATCAGGAACGCTGTTGAGATCGGCGGGCGGAGTAATCACCACGGCTTCGCCCATGGCCATGCCGGGCGACGCCGCCACGCCTTTGAACATGGCTTGGCCGCCCGGCAGTGCCGGTCGCGAGAGGTTGCCTGTGGCCAATGCATGCGCCAGCACACCCGCTAGCTGGGCGGCCATGGTGACCAAAAAGGCTTCGTCTTCGTCGTCGTAGCGGCGTTTTTCCGCTTGCTGCACCACCAACACCCCGAGCATGTGCCGCTGGTGGATGATGGGCACCCCTAAAAAGCTGGAGTAACGCTCTTCGCCCGTGGCTTCGAAGTAGCGAAAATGGGAGTGCGACCGAGCATCTTCCAGGTTGAGCGGCTCGCTGCGTTTGGCCACCAGCCCCACCAGGCCTTCCCCCAGCGGCAACACGACACGACCCACGGCTTGGGTACGTAGGCCGATGGTTTCCATCAGCACCAACGACTCCAGCTCTTTATCGTAGAGATAAAAGGAACACACGTCGGTCTGCATGGCTTTGCGTATCCGGCGCACCATGGTCGACAGCGCGGCGTCGAGGTTTCTTGCGCCATTCACTTCTTGAATAACGCGTCGCAGCACCTCAAGCATGGACGTTTTACTATTCACTATTATTTGCCTCGCTGAGGGATTCTCCCGCCGGTGACCGCTGCGTTTACCCCGCAACGGTGTGCGCGTTATCCTTCATCATCTTGTGCCAAGCGCTGCACACGCGGGGAAAGCTCCCGGAGTGCGCGCCGATAGACCTCTCGTTTGAACGGTACTACCTGCCCAAGTGGGTACCAGTAGCTAACCCATCGCCAACCGTCGAATTCCGGCTTGGGCGTGGCCGTCATACAGATGCGGTTTTCTTGGCAACGAATTTTGAGTAAAAACCACTTCTGCTTCTGGCCGATACACACCGGCCGTGAGTGGGTACGAATCATGCGTCGTGGCAGACGGTAGCGCAGCCAGCCCCGGGTGCAGGCGACAATATCAACATCGTCGGCGGTTAGGCCGATCTCTTCGTGGAGTTCACGAAAAAGCGCTTGTTGTGGAGTCTCGCTTGCTTTGATGCCTCCCTGGGGAAACTGCCACGCATTTTGCCCTACACGACGCGCCCAAAGCAGCTGCCCCTGGCTATTGGCAATGATAATGCCAACATTGGGGCGAAAGCCGTCAGCGTCGATCACGGACATCACCTTCATAAATTTTCAGTTGTCCCCATTTTTCCATAAGGGAGACAACCGTATCAATACAATATAACGCTAAGTGGTTAAACCCAGGTGACTCTGCGATAATCCCGCGCTTTGTGTCGCTTATAACTAACGAACATTGACCGTCAAGGGGAGCGCCGTGAGTCTGGCCATTTTCGACCTGGATAATACGCTGCTATCCATCGATAGCGATCATGCCTGGGGGGAGTTTCTGGTGGAGCAAGGCGCGGTGGACCCGGTGGCCTACCGCGAGGCCAACGAGCGCTTTCTCGCCGATTACAATGCCGGCACGCTGGATATGATGGCGTTTCTGGCGCTGGCGCTGAAACCGCTGGCTGACAATAGCCCAGAGCAACTTGCTGCTTGGCACCAACAGTTTATGATTAGCAAGATCGAGCCGAACATTCTACCCAAGGCGGAAGAGCTGCTGGCGCGACACCGCACCAAGGGCGATACCTTGCTGATCATTACGGCCACCAACCGTTTCATCACTGGTCCGATTGCCGAGCGGCTGGGCGTGGACGACCTGATTGCTGTCGACCCCGAGATGGTCGATGGCCGTTACACAGGACGCGTGGCCGGTGTGCCCAGCTACCGGGAAGGCAAAGTCACCCGCTTGGAAGCGTGGCTGGAAGGGCAAGAGTGCACCCTCGATGATGCGTGGTTCTATAGCGACTCCCATAACGACCTGCCGCTGCTGGAAGTGGTCGATAACCCCGTCGCCGTAGATCCTGACGATACGCTTCGCCAAGTGGCCGAAGAGCGACACTGGCGAATCATGAGCTTGCGGGATTAATGGCATTCGACCCACCTACCCTATTAACGCTAACCATCGCCATTGCCGCTGCAGCGGCGCTTTATTTGCTGATGGAGTGGCGTGGCGCTCGAGAACGGGCGCTGCTGCTATGGGCGGCAGGGTTTGCCACGATCACGGTGGGCTCGAGTCTTTCACTGCTACGCGCCAATGGTTTCTTCTTGGTCGGCGTGTGGTTTGCCAATGGCCTGCTGATCCTGGCCCACTGGCTCTTCTTGCTGGGCGTCTTGCGCTTCGTCGGCCAACGTCCCAGCCAGGCCTGGTGGCTGCTGGTCGTCATCTGGTGCGCACTGCTGCTACTCCCCGCCCCCTTGACCAGCTCCAAACTCTATCTGGCACTCAATTCGTTATTGGTAGGGCTGCTCGCCTTGAGGGCTAGTTGGGCGCTCAAACTGGAGTCCGGCAGCGCCACTCTCGGCACTCGCCAATTGCACTACGTCTTGTTGATTCACGGTCTTTTTTACATCGCCAAGGGGCTGCTGCCCTTGGCCCCCAACACGCTGGTCGACCTCATGGCCTTTCGTGGAGCCATCATTCGCGTTTCATTGGTGGAGGGTGCCATGGCCATCTTGCTGATTGCGCTCTCGATGACCGGCACCGTGCGCTACCAGCGAGAGCGTCACATCACGCATCTCGCCGAACGCGATGCCTTGACGTCACTGCTCAATCGGCGTGGCTTCGAAACCCAGGCACTTCGCGTGCTAAAGCGCATCACCCCAGGCCAACCTGGGGCGCTACTCCTGGTCGATTTGGACAACTTCAAGCAAGTCAATGACCTCTATGGCCACGCCGCGGGCGATCACCTACTGATCGCCCTGGGCGATATCGCTCAACAAACATTGCCAGCGGACGCTCTGATGGCCCGCTTGGGCGGCGATGAGTTCGTATTCCTGCTGAAAGACGTCGATGACGATGCTGTACTGCGCATGGGCCAACAATTACGCCAACGATTCCAAACCGTGGCTTCGCACACGTACCCCACGCCCAACCCTGTCTCGTTGAGCCTGGGCGTCACACGCCTCACCCAGCCCACCCAAGACCTGTCTAGCCTCCTTGCACGAAGCGACCAAGCCCTATACGAAGCTAAACGTAGCGGCCGAAACCGTATGGAAATTTGCTGACGCCATCACCACGAGACATCGAGGTGCCCAGCTACTATACATCTCGACGAATCGAGCACCCGGCTACCACATCACGGTGAATCGAGGCCCCCCCGTAGCGCGGCGTAACGAAAGATCGAGAGCAACGAGCGAAAGAGGCACCCGCGGAGGGCGGCGCCAGCCGCCCCGATGGCGTTACCGAACCAAACGTGCCACCACCACCCACCCCGCCCCATCGGCAACGCTCCTCGCGTTGCTTCGCGGGTGCGCTCCGCTTACGCCGCGCTACGGGTGTATCCACTGAAGCTATCCCGCAAGCGACATAACGTTCCATCCCAATCCATTGCACTGGGCATAAAAAACCCCGCAAGCATGGCTTGCGGGGTGGATGCGGTTGGCGGGTGCCAAACGGCGCGTTTAGCCGAGCAGGTGCTCGACGGCGGCGCGCTCTTCACGCAGTTCTTTTTCGGTGGCTTGCATCTTCTCTTTGCTGAACGCGTCCAGTTCGAAGCCTTGGACGATTTCATATTTGCCACCCTGGCAGCGCACCGGGTAGGAGTAGATGATGCCTTCGGCAATGCCGTAGCTGCCGTCGGAGGGAATCGCCATGCTGACGATGCCGTCGCAACCCAGCGCCCAGTCACGCATGTGGTCGATGGCGGAAGAGGCGGCAGACGCGGCAGAGGACGCACCGCGCGCTTTGATGATGGCAGCACCGCGCTGCTGAACGGTCGGGATGAAGTCGTTTTCGTACCAGTCGCGCTCGACCAGATCGAAAGCGGCTTTGCCGTCGACTTTGCACTGGGCCAGATCCGGATACTGCGTGGCGCTGTGGTTGCCCCAGATGATCATGTTTTCGACGTCGGTGACGTGCTTGCCGGTTTTCTGAGCCAGCTGCGTCAGCGCGCGGTTGTGGTCCAGACGCGTCATGGCCGTGAACTGACCTGCATCCAGATCCGGCGCGTTGCAAGAAGCGATCAGCGCGTTGGTGTTGGCCGGGTTACCGACGACCAGCACTTTGACGTCACGGCTGGCGTGGTCGTTCAGTGCTTTACCCTGCACGGAGAAGATCGCAGCGTTGGCTTCCAGCAGATCTTTACGCTCCATACCCGGGCCACGCGGACGTGCACCTACCAGCAGGGCGAAATCGGCATCTTTGAACGCTACGTTCGGATCGTCGGTGGCGACGATGTCTTGTACCAGCGGGAACGCACAGTCGTTGACTTCCATCACGACGCCGTTCAGCGCGTCCATCGCTTGAGGAATTTCGAGAAGCTGGAGAATGACGGGCTGATCCGGCCCCAGCATGTCGCCAGCGGCAATACGGAAAATGAGAGAGTAGCTGATTTGACCGGCACCGCCGGTAATCGCAATACGGACTGGATCTTTCATCATTGCTCCTTGATGGTTCGCCTAATGGAGGTTCGCCTGGTAAAGAATAGCGCCACGATGTTATGCCCAGATGCTCAAAAACTCAATCAGACATGAGACGACTACCCATTTGCACGCGGGCTTGATACTCGCTGAAAACGGCCAGTTACGCTATGGTGTGACGGGCTGCGGTACCATCCTTACCGCGCTATCTATTTTGTCATTTCCTTGGAACAGTGACTTCCCATGCGACGAATTCCCCCTTCTTATGCGCTGGCAAGCCTGCTGGTGCTGGCGTTAGTGGTTTGGTTGGCCGTCGGCGATTTTCAGCAGTTTCAATCGTCTCCGCCAGAGAACAACGCGGAAGAGGCCAACGCCCTGCCCCGTGTGGAGGTCAACAGGCAACAGAGCACACCCTATATTCCCCAGCAGGTGCTGCAGGGCCAACTTACCGCCGAGCGTGAGACGGTACTGCGTGCCAACGTCGCGGGTTACGTGGCCGAAAAACCTATCGAGCAAGGGGAGAGCGTGGACCAGGGGGAAACGCTACTCGTGCTGGATAACGACGCCCTGCCCGAGCGCTTACAGCAAGCCCGAGACGAGCTAGCACTGGCCGAGGCCGAGTACGCCGGTGCCCAAAACCTGCGCCGCCGTGAGCTGATCTCGCAACCGGAACTGCTGCGCCTGCAAAGCGCACTCAGCGCCAGCGCGGCTCAAGTGGCTCAGTTGGAGAAGCAGCTCGAAGACACCCGCCCCACGGCCCCGTTCGAAGGCGTGCTGGATCGTGTTCAGGTGGAGCTTGGCGACCTGCTCCAGCCTGGCGAAGAGTGGGCGCGCTTGATCGATGATCGCCGTTTGACCGGCACCGCGTGGGTATCGCAACAGCAGGTAGGCGAATTGGCCGTTGGTCTGCCGGTGACGGCGCGCCTGCTCAACGGTGGCTCGCTCACCGGCGAGGTCAGCTACATCAGCAGCCGCGCCGAGGAGGCGACGCGCACTTTCTATATCGAAGTCGCCCTGGACAACCCCGAACGCTTACGCTTGGCCGGGGGAAGCGCGGAGTTCACCATCACCCTGCCCCCTCGACAGGTGCACACGCTCTCTCCCGCGCTGTTTAGTCTGGATGATCGTGGTCAGTTAGCCATCAAACATGTCGATGACGAAAACCGCGTGGTGCAAACGGCGGTCGAGTTGGTGAGCGCCGACACCGAACGCGCCTACGTGACCGGCCTCCCCAACCCCGTCACGCTGATCACACTGGGCGCGGGGTTGGTGAGCCCCGGCGACGCAGTGACGCCCGTGTCTGCCCAGGAAGGTGGTCATGCGTCGACTGATTAATGCCGCACTCACCCATACACGCACCACGCTTCTACTGCTCGTCGGGCTATTGCTAGCGGGGACGACCGCTTGGCAGATGATTCCCAAAGAGGCGAACCCGGACGTGACGATCCCGATCATCTATGTGTCGCTCGCCCTGGAGGGCGTGAGCCCTGAAGATGGCGAGCGTCTCTTGGTGCGCCCCATGGAGCAAGAGCTTCGTGGCATCGAGGGGCTGCGTAAGTTCACCGCACAGTCCAGCGAAGGGCACGGTTCGGTGACGCTGGAGTTCGACCCCGGATTTGATCCCGATACCGCGCTGGCCGACGTCCGTGAGCGTGTCGATATTGCCCGCAGCAGCCTACCCGACGAAGCCGAAGAGCCTCGGGTGATGGAGGTGAATGTCTCCGAGTTTCCTGTGCTGAGCATTGGCCTCTCCGGTGAGTTGGATACCCGCGAGCGCATGACCATTGCCCGGCGCTTGAAAGAGGAGATCGAAGGCATTGCCGATGTGCTCGAAGTGGACATCGCGGGGGAGCGGGAAGACCTGTTGGAAATCGTCGTCGACCCATTGGTGCTGGAGAGCTACGGCGTCGATTTCGATACGCTGTTCAATCAAGTGTCGCGCAATAACCGCTTGGTGGCCGCGGGCAGCCTGGATACCGGTGCAGGGCGACTAGCGCTAAAAGTGCCTGGGATCATCGAGTCGCTGAACGACGTGATGAACATGCCGGTGAAGGTCGAGGATGACCAAGTCGTCACCTTTGGCGATGTGGCGTGGATTCACCCGACCTACAAAGAGGCGGAAGGGTTCGCCCGGATCGATGGCCAGCCTGCCGTGGTATTGGAAATTTCCAAACGCGCCGGGGCCAATATCATTGCCACCATCGAGGCGGTGCGGGCCACTTTTGCCCAAGCAGAGGAGCTGCTGCCGGAGCAGCTGCGTGTCACCACCATTCTCGATGAATCGGTGACCGTGCAGAACATGCTCTCGGAGCTGCTCAATAACGTATTGACCGCCGTGGTGCTGGTGCTGATCGTGGTGGTGGCCGTGATGGGCTGGCGGATGGCGCTGCTGGTAGGGCTGACGATTCCAGGGGCGTTTTTGACCGGCATTCTGCTGGTGTGGGCGTTTGGCTTCACGCTCAACATCGTGGTGCTGTTTGCACTGATTTTGGTCGCGGGCATGCTCGTGGATGGGGCTATCGTCGTCAGCGAGTTGGCCGACCGGCATCTGCACGACGGCCAAGCACCGCATCAAGCGTGGCTCAATGCCGCCTCACGCATGAGCTGGCCGGTCATCGCCTCTACGGCAACGACACTTGCCGTGTTCATCCCGCTGCTGTTTTGGCCGGGCGTGGTGGGCCAATTCATGAAGTACCTGCCGGCTACGGTGATTCTATGCTTGCTGGCCTCGCTGGCCATGGCGCTGGTGTTTCTGCCTACGCTCGGCCGGTTGTTCACCCGCACTTCGCACGCTAGCGGCTCCGGGCCGATAGACGAAAGCACGGCGCTCGGGCGTGGTTATCGTCGCCTATTGGGCCGCCTGCTGCAGCATCCGGCCTGGGTACTGCTGTTTGCGGTACTGCTCATCGCCCTGCTCTACACCGGCTATGCACGTTTCAATCATGGCGTGGATTTCTTTCCTAACGTCGAACCCGACAGCGCCCAAGTGCTGGTCCGCGCTCGCGGTGATTTCTCGGCAGAAGAGACGGATGCCATCCTGCAGCGCGTAGAGCAGCGTTTGGAAGGCATGGGCGAAGTGGAAGCCCTCTATGCGCGCTCTTACGCCGTGCCTGACCAGCAGATGGGTAGCGATGTGATTGGCATGCTGCAGTTTCAGTTCATCGACTGGTATCAGCGTCGCCCGGCGCGCACCATTTTGGCGGACATGGCCGAGCGCACCCAAGACATCCCAGGCATTACTCTGGAATTCCAAGAGCAGGAAATGGGTCCCGGCGGCGGTAAGCCCATCGTCCTGGAAGTCAGCGCGACGGACCCAGAGGTGGCCGATGCGGGAGTCGATCAATTGACGGCCATGATGCGCCAACTGGGCGGTTTCACCGATATTCAGGATAACCGCAGCCTGCCGGGCGTGGAGTGGCAGGTGAATGTGGACCGCGAAGCGGCCGCCCGTATGGGAACCGACATCACCACGATTGGCAGTGCCGTGCAGCTACTCACGACCGGCCTGCAAGTGGCATCTTACCGCCCGCCCACGGTCAACGACGAGGTGGATATTCGCGTGCGCCTACCGGAGAACTGGCGCACGCTGAACCAGCTCGAACGTTTGACCATCAACACCCCACGGGGCCAGGTACCGATTTCCCACTTCGTCGAGATCACTCCTGCGCCCAAGGTGGGCACGCTCAACCGCATCGATGGCCGTCGCGCCATTACGGTCGAAGCCGACTTAGCGCCAGGATTTTTGGCCGATGAGCGGCTGCGCGCGCTATTGGACGCTGGCCAAGGCCAACTGCCCGACGGTTTGATGGTCAACGTCGCCGGTGAGCAAGAGGATCAGCAGGAGTCGATGCAGTTTCTGGTCAGCGCTTTCTTGGTTGCGATTGGCTTGATGGCACTGATTCTGGTGACGCAGTTCAATAGCTACTACCAAGCCGCGCTGGTGCTGTCGGCGATCGTTTTCTCGACCGCCGGGGTGTTGATGGGCTTGCTGATCACCGGCCAAGCCTTTGGCATCGTGATGGTGGGTATGGGGGTCATCGCGCTAGCGGGTATCGTGGTGAACAACAATATCGTCTTGATCGATACCTATAACGAGCTGCGCGCCGAGGGCATGCCCCCCGCTCAAGCGGCCTTGGAAGCAGGCTGTTTACGCCTGCGCCCGGTGCTACTCACCGCGATTACGACCGTACTGGGGTTGATGCCGATGGTGTTGGGCGTCAACGTCAATTTGTTTGCCCCGGCATTAGGTTTCAACGCGCCGTCTGCCCAGTGGTGGACACAAATGTCCAGCGCCATTGCCGGCGGCCTCACCTTCGCCACTGCCCTCACCCTCCTGCTTACCCCGTGCATGCTAGTGATAGGAGGTAAGTTAAGGCGTGATAAATAAATGGTGAGTGGTGAAGCATTGTGCATCAGGCAGCGGGCGCGCTGCCTGATGATGAGATGTTAGGCGGGGGATTTGGCCTGCTGGGGGCTGTGGGCAGCGTGCAAGCGGGCGATGAGCTGGTCTTCCAGGGCAAAGCGCTCGGTCAGGCCTTTGGCGAGGCGGTCGATCCAGGCGGGGAGGCGCGCTAGGTTTTGCTGGCAGCGTACTGAAGAGGCGAAGTCCTCGTCGAACTCCAGCACCATGGCCGTGGACATCTCTAGCCGTTCGAGCAATTTACCGGCGATTTGCAACGCGCTATCGTCGTCGAAGGCTTTGGCTTCTTCCGCTAGCTGCGGATACACTTCGAAGTGACCCGCGCTGATGTAGTCCATCAGCAGCTCGCTGAAGGTGTCGATACGCGCCTTGCTCACGGCTTCCAGCTCCGCGTCACAGGCATCTTTTAGCTCAATGAAGCTCACCAGCAGCGCTCGGCGTTGATCCAGCCAGCGGTCGATCAGGCTGTGCACGCCCCCCCAGCGCTCCAGGGCATTTTTGCAATCTTCGAGCATGGGGCTTTCTCCTTGCAGATAGCCGCCTTGAACAGGGCTAGACTCGCTTTTCCTTCTACCTCTGTCAATCCTGGCGGGAATGATTTCCTTGATACTGGAGAGTACGTCTTCGATAGTCAACGCTTGCGTTAGACAGCCGTCGATAGATCGGCTGCCTAACGACTATGCTAGCGCTTGATGGCTAGCCACAGCATACGCAGCGGCGCCAGGGCCAGCACCAGAAAACCGATCAGCGTCCAGGCAGGCAGTGACAGCCCTAACAGCATGAAGTCGATCTCAGCGCACTCGCCTGACCCTGTCAGCACCATGGCGACGACGTCCTGCATGGGCAGGATATCCATCATGTAATCGAGCCCTGGGCCGCAGCTCGGCACTTCATCGGCAGGCAGCCCCTGCAGCCACACATGCCGCCCAGCAATGAAGGCACCAGTGCCTACGGCCGCCAGCCCCAATACGCCGTAGAGGCCTTTGCCAACACCGCCTTTAGGATTATGGATGGCCGCCATGGCTAGCACCAAGCCAGCCGCGATGACCGCTACGCGCTGAAAAATACATAGCGGACATGGCTCCAAGCCAGCAATGTGCTCTAGGCTCAAGGCAACGGCCATCATCAATACGCAAAAGGCAACACCGGCAAGTGCCGCCGGACGAATAGCGGAAGGGGTCATTGGGCATCCTCGGAGGGTAAAGCGGACAGCGCCCGTGACTCACGCGCCTTGGCAAAATAGCTCTCAAGAAACGCGCTGAAGCTCTCTTGGTCGGCCTCTTCGATATCCCGTTGCTGCTGATGCGAGGTATCGATCAACTGCGCCAGCAGTGCTTCGCGCGAGCGTAACATGGGCGTGGCTTTTAGCTTATCGGCTTGCGCCTGCGCCATTTCAAGCAGCGTATCGCTCAGTGAGCCATTGCTTTCCTGCAGACGCGCCAGCATCTGCCCTGACGGTGTTAGCGATGGATCCTGAAGGCGAGGCGCCAACTCGTCGAGCGCAGCAGCGTGGGGCTCGCCCTCTTCGACCGCATCGAGCAGCCGCGCCACATCGGCCATCTCCGCAAAGATTTGCTCGCCCCACTCAGGCAGTGTGACCGACTCGCCATCCCGCGTGAGACGAAGCTCCGGATCGCGCCCACGCTCTACCACTAAGCGACGGTTATCGTCCAAACGGTCGCACTCCTCGTCGGAAATCCATGGGCTATCGCTAAGTAGACACCACATCAAGAAGGTATCGACGAAGCGCATCTGCGTTTCGGTGACGCCCAGCGGGTCGAACGGGTTGAGGTCCAGGCAGCGCACTTCGATGTACTCGACGCCACGCGCCTCCAGGGCTTGGCTGGGGGTCTCGTTGTGTTTGGCAACACGCTTGGGCCGAATATCACTGTAGTACTCGTTTTCGATCTGCAGGATATTGGCATTGAGCTGCCGCCACTCGTCGCCGTTTCTCACGCCGAGTGCTTCGTAGTCGGGCCAGGGAGTGGAAATGGCATGACGCAGCGTATTGACGTAGTTCGACAGCGAGTTGAAACAGATTTTGAGCTGCGCCTGCACCTTGTTCTGGTAACCAAGATCCGACATGCGCAGTGTGGTCGCATAAGGCGCGTAATACGTGTCGTCGCTCAGCAACTGAAGTTTATCCGGCACGTGGCCATTCGGCAGAAAGCTCTTGTCGATGGCCGGCGAGGCGCCAAACAGATAGAGCAGCAGCCAGCTATAACGACGGAAGTGGCGAATCATCCCGAAATATCGGGTCGAGCGGTAATCATTGAAGGGAATATTGGTGGCTTTTTCCATTTCCCGTAGGGCGTGCCACATATCCTCTGGCAACGACACGTTGTAATGCACGCCTGCAATGGCCTGCATGATACGCCCGTAACGCACGTCCAACCCTTTGCGGTAAACGTGCTTCATGGTGCCCACATTGGAGCGACCGTAATCGGCAATGAGTACGCTGTCGTTGCCAGAAAGACGTGCTGGCATGCTGCCCGGCCAGATCCACTCGCTATCTAGATGATGATAGGTAAAGGTGTGCAGATCCGATAAGAAGGCCAGTGCCTCCTTCGGCTCGGAGTAGACCGGGGTGATGTACTCCAGCAGCGCTTCGGCGTAATCGGTGGTGATATGCGGGTGCGTCAGTTTCGATCCGAGCGCGTGCGGGTGAGGCGTTTGGGCGATATGGCCATGGGCATCGACCCGCAAACCCTCTTTTTCCAATCCGCGACGCAGGCGACCCAAACGCCCTAACCGCGCGCTCGGCAGCAGCCGCTCTACCTGGGCGGTGAGCGAGGGTGGCACAGTGAGTGGTTCAGACAAGGTGAACACTCCTTGTTAGTAAGGCCTGCATCGCGCAGGCCTCGTTGAGATCAGCTGGCATCGCCATAACCATTACCCTGCTTTCTAATCGAGAATAGACAGCAGGATATGGCGGCAATGGTGAAATATTCAAGACACGCGACTATTTGCCCCGCTTGGCTTTGAGCAGCGCAGCACCGAGCGCCCCCATGGCGGCAGGGGCTTCATTTTGCTGTCCCGCTGGACGCTTGCCACCTTGGCGCTGGCTTCGGGCAGGCTTGCGCGGCGCTGGCGAGGCCGGACTGCCCGACGCCTCGGGCTGTTCCGGTTCGTCATCCAAGCGCATGGATAGCCCAACCCGTTTACGCGGAATGTCCACGCTCATTACCTTCACCGTGACGATATCCCCCGCCTTGACGATGCTGCGCGGGTCATCGATGAAGCGGTCGGACAGCGCCGAAATATGCACCAAGCCGTCTTGGTGAACGCCAATATCCACGAAGGCCCCGAAGTGGGTCACGTTGGTGACGGTGCCTTCCAATACCATGCCCAGCTTCAAATCCTTGAGGGTTTCGACGCCCTCTCGGAATTCAGCGGCCTTGAACTCCGGGCGCGGGTCGCGACCGGGCTTATCCAGCTCTTTGAGAATATCGCTTACGGTAGGCACACCAAAGCGCTCATCGGCGAAGTCGGCGGGCTTGAGCGCTTTCAGGGTAGCGCTGTCGCCAATCAGCCCTTTCACGTCGCGGCTGTTCTGCTTGGCAATGCGCTCCACCAGCGTGTAGGCCTCGGGGTGAACCGCACTGGCGTCCAGCGGGTTCTCGGCGTTGCTGATACGCAAGAAGCCTGCGCACTGCTCGAAGGTTTTCGGGCCCAGGCGGCTCACTTCAAGTAGCTCTTTACGGCTCTTGAACGCCCCCTGAACGTTACGCTGCGCCACGATATTGTCGGCGATCGCCGCGCTGAGGCCTGCCACACGCGATAACAGCGCGCTGGAGGCGGTATTGAGATCCACGCCCACGGCGTTCACGCAGTCTTCGATGACCGCTTCCAGGCTGCGCGAGAGCTGCACTTGAGAAACATCGTGCTGATATTGGCCAACGCCGATGGATTTCGGTTCGATCTTCACCAGCTCGGCCAAGGGGTCTTGCAAGCGGCGGGCAATCGAGACAGCGCCGCGAATGGTCACGTCGAGATCCGGGAGTTCGCGCGCGGCGTACTCGGATGCCGAATACACCGATGCGCCCGCCTCGGATACCATTACCTTGCTCAGCCGATGGGCTGGGGCCAGCGCTTTTACCAGCTCGCCCGCGAGCTTGTCGGTTTCCCGGCTGGCGGTGCCGTTACCCACGGCAATCAATTCCACGCCATGCTGCTTGACCAACTTGGCGAGCACATTGAGCGCCTCGTCCCAGCGGTTTTGCGGCGCATGGGGATAAATGGTGGCTTGGTCGACGAACTGGCCGGTGGCATCGACCACCGCTACTTTACAGCCGGTACGTAGGCCGGGGTCGAGCGCCAGGGTCACTTTCTGTCCGGCCGGTGCGGCGAGCAGCAGATCCTTCAAATTGGCGGCAAACACGTCGATGGCGGTCTGTTCGGCCTGCTCGCGCAGGCGGCCCAGCAGCTCGGTTTCCAGCGCGGTGTATAGCTTCACACGCCAGGTCCAGCGCACCACTTCATTCAACCACTTATCCGCTGCACGCCCCTCATCGCTAATGCCCACCTGCTTGGCAATCGCTACCTGGGCGGGATGGATGGGAGCGTCGTCTTCGCCCGGCAAGCGGATCGCCAGGCTCAAGATGCCTTCATTGCGGCCGCGGAACATGGCCAGCGCCCGGTGCGAGGGCACTTTCGCCAGCTTTTCGTCGTGCTCGAAGTAGTCGGAGAACTTCGCGCCCTCCTGCTGTTTGCCCTCCAGCACGCGCGCACTGAGTTCGCCCTCTTGCCATAGCCGCTCGCGCAGTTGACCAATGAGCTCCGGGTCTTCGGCAAAGCGCTCCATCAGAATCTGCTTGGCGCCATCCAGCGCCGCTTTGGCATCATCGATGGCGGGGATATCCCCCTCGGCTTCACGCAGGTAGTGGGCGGCTTCGCTTTCGGGCTCGAGCGCTGGATTCGCCAGCAGCGCGTCGGCCAGGGGCTCCAACCCCGCCTCACGGGCAATTTGCGCTTTGGTGCGGCGCTTTTTCTTGAAGGGAAGGTATAAATCTTCCAAACGCTGCTTGGTATCGGCGGCTTGAATGGTCGCTTTAAGGCTCGCATCCAGCTTGCCCTGCTCATCGATGGCGGCTAATACCGCCTCACGACGCTCTTCCAGCTCGCGCAGGTAACGCAGGCGTTCGTCCAACTGGCGAAGCTGCGTATCGTCCAGCGCGCCAGTGACTTCTTTACGGTAACGGGCAATGAAAGGCACGGTAGCGCCACCATCCAGAAGCTCTACCGTGGCGGCGACCTGTTCCGGCCGGACGCTTAGCTCTTCGGCCAAGCGCGCAGTAATGCGTTGTTTGACATCCATAACGTGCAACTAACTCATGCAGCATTCGAGGTGTCGACAAGGTACCACAAAGCACCTGTGCTGGCATGGCTTGAGCACCTGAGCGCGAGCTAGCGGTGGAACTGCTTCTCCCGCTCGGGCTGCCAGAAGATGGCATCCACCCGCAGCTTCACGTCGGTGGCATTGGGCAGCGGCCATTCAATGACATCGCCCACCTCTAGGCCAATCAGCGCGGCCCCGATCGGCGCCATGACGGAAATACCGTCTTCCACGCTGGCCAGCGCATGGGGATAGACCAGCGTGCGGATCATTTGCCGCCCACGAGTCAGGTCGGTGAAGCGGATCTGGCTATTCATGCTCACGACGTTATCGGGAATGTCCTGCGGGTCGAGCACCTCACCGCGCAGCAGCTCTTCTTCGAGCAATTCCGCCACCATCTGATCCTTTTCCGGCGCTTGATCGATCAGTCGCTGCAGACGCTCTGCATCGAGACGGTTGATGATGATTGGAGGACGCTGCCCCATGGTCTCTCTCCTTGATGATACCGACCATAAAAAACAGCCCTTCCCCAAAGGGAAAGGACTGTGGATATCTGCCATATGCAGGATAACTTATTTAAAGTGACCCGGTAACTCATTGAACCAGGCCACTGACATGATCAGGTAACGCCCTGCTCGATCATGGCATCGGCCACCTTGCGGAAGCCTGCGATGTTGGCACCGAGCACCAGGTTACCAGGCTCGCCAAACTCTTCTGCCGTGTCAGCACACTGCTGATAGATATCGGCCATGATGCGCTTGAGTTTGTCATCGACTTTCTCTAGCGACCACTGCTCCATGCTGCTGTTCTGGGCCATTTCCAGCTGGCTCGTGGCCACGCCACCGGCGTTGGCGGCCTTACCAGGGCCGTAAGCGATACTGGCGGCAATAAAGCGTTCGACGGCGGCCTTGGTGGAGGGCATATTGGCCCCCTCACTGATACAGCTCACCCCGTTGGCGATCAGCGCCTGGGCATCCTGTTCGGTCAGTTCGTTCTGAGTGGCGCAGGGAAACGCCACCTGCGCCGGTAGCCGCCATACGGCATGGCCATCGGCGGGGTAATCCCGTGCCGCCACATAGTGTGCCTCAGGATGCTCGTGAAGGTAAGCCTCCAGGGAAACCCGCTCCACTTCCTTCAGACGCTTGAGCAGCCCCAGGTCGATGCCTCGAGGATCATGAATCATGCCCTTGGAATCACTGCAGGTCACCGGTAGTGCACCGAGTTCCAGCAGCTTTTCGATGGTATAGATGGCAACATTGCCCGCGCCGGACACCAGGCAAGTCTTGCCTGCCAGACTCTCCCCCCGGGCGGCCAGCATGTTCTGGGCAAAGTAGACCGCGCCGTAGCCGGTGGCCTCCTTGCGCCCGAGCGAGCCGCCCCAATTCAGCCCTTTGCCGGTCAGCACCCCTTCGTAACGTCCTGTCAGCCGCTTGTACTGGCCAAACAGATAGCCAATCTCGCGGGCACCCACGCCGATATCGCCGGCGGGCACATCGCTATGGGGCCCCACGTGGCGGTACAGCTCGGTCATGAACGACTGGCAGAAGCGCATGATCTCGTTGTCCGACTTGCCCTTAGGGTCGAAGTCCGCGCCGCCCTTCCCGCCGCCAATCGCCAGGCCGGTCAGCGCGTTCTTGAAGATTTGCTCGAACCCCAGAAACTTGATGGTGCCTGCGGTCACGCTGGGATGAAACCGCAGCCCGCCTTTATACGGCCCCAGGGCCGAGTTGAACTGCACTCGATACCCTTTGTTGACCTGCACCCGACCCTTGTCATCCAGCCAACTGACACGGAACATGATCTGCCGTTCAGGCTCGATCATACGCTCGATGATACTGTGCTGGTGATAGTGCGGCGAGCGCTCGAACAGGGGGCGCAAGCACTCGAGCACTTCCTCGGTGGCTTGATAGAACTCGGTTTGGGCAGGGCTACTCTTGGCTAGCCGCGCAAGGGTGTCATGAACATAGGGCATGGCATCGTACCGTTACTTTAGTGAAACTGTCGTTATGCTGGCCAGCGCATGACGGTATTTAACGGTGACGGCGTTTTTCTGCATACCCTATGCCGGTTTGGTATGGGAAAAAAACCGGCTGCAACTCGACTAAAGTCGCACTTTTTTTGCCCACTATTGGTGCATTAAACAAACTTGATAAACGATTATTTAACGAAAAACAGAGAAAAATAAAAAAGGGAGGATGCCAGGCATCCTCCCTTGAAGCGATGAAACAGCGAGTATCAGGTCAGTTGCGGGCCAGCTTTGATGATCGCTTCGTTGACGCCTTCGAACTTCTTGAAGTTGTCAACGAACTTTGTGGCCAGCTCCTGCAGGTGACGGTCGTAGGCGTCGCGGTCGGCCCAGGTGTCGCGGGGGTCCAGCAGGCTGGAGTCCACGCCCGGTACGGCCAGCGGCACTTGCAGGTTCAGGCCGTCGATGTGCTTGGTCTCGACATCACGCAGGATGCCTGACTGAATCGCGCTGATGATGGCGCGCGTGGTGGGGATCGAGAAGCGTGAGCCGCCTTCACCGTAGGCACCACCGGTCCAGCCAGTATTCACCAGGTACACCTGGGCGTCTTTCTTTTCGACACGCTTGATCAGCAGGTCGGCGTATTCACGGGCCGGACGCGGGAAGAACGGTGCGCCGAAGCAGGTAGAGAACGTTGCCGCCAGGCCTTCGGAAGAGCCCATTTCCGTGGAGCCGACCTTGGCGGTGTAGCCCGACAGGAAGTGGTAGGCCGCGGCTTCCTTGGACAGGATGGACACCGGCGGCAGTACGCCCGACATGTCACAGGTCAGGAATACGATGGCGTTGGGCTCACCCGCCAGGTTTTCGGCTACGCGCTTCTCGACGTGCTCCAGCGGGTAGGCAGCACGGGAGTTCTGGGTCAGGCTGTCGTCGGCGTAGTCCGGCTCGCGGCGGTCATCCAGCACGACGTTTTCCAGCACGGTGCCGAACTTGATCGCGTTCCAGATGACCGGCTCGTTCTTCTCGGACAGGTCGATGCACTTGGCGTAGCAGCCGCCTTCCATGTTGAAGACGATACCGTCGCCCCAGGCGTGCTCGTCATCACCAATCAAGAACCGTGCCTGGTCGGCAGACAGGGTGGTTTTACCGGTACCCGAGAGGCCGAAGAACAGGCAGGTCTCGCCATCTTCACCGACGTTGGCCGAGCAGTGCATCGGCAGCACGTCGGACGCTGGCAGCAGGAAGTTTTGGACGGAGAACATGGCTTTCTTCATTTCGCCTGCATAGCGCATACCCGCAATCAATACTTTGCGCTCGGCGAAATTGATGATGACACAACCATCGGAATTCGTGCCGTCACGGTTCGGGTCGCACTCGAAACCGGCAGCGTTAAGGATCGTCCATTCGTCTTTCGCAGCTTGGTTGTAGGCCTGAGGGCGCACGAACATGGTACGGCCAAACAGGTTCTGCCAAGCGGTTTCCGTCGTGACGCGTACTGGCAGGTAGTGCGTGGCATCGCTGCCAACGTGAAGCTCGGCGACGAAGTGATCACGACTCTCCAGGTGCTCTTCGACCCGTGCCCACAAGGCAGAAAACTTGTCGGCGTCGAAGGGGCGGTTGACGCTGCCCCAGTCGATACTATCGCGGGTGGTCGGCTCATCGACAATATAACGATCTTTCGGTGAACGCCCAGTGCGTAGTCCTGTATTGACTACCAGGGCACCATTGGCGGACAGGCGGCCTTCACCACGGGCCACGGCGCGCTCGATCAGTTCGGCGCTGCTGAGATTAACGTGGGCTTGGGGGGCGGCTTGAGTCGTGGTCATGTCGATTCCTGGGTCTCTAATTTACCGGGCGTCGCCGACGCCTTGAGAAATCATCCTAGCCGCTGGCAGGGTGGTCACAGCTGACTAGGTGCGCTGAAGTCCGGCGCATTATGGCAAAAAGAAAACCCCCGGGAAACGGGGGGCTTCGAGCAAATATCTTGTAGTTAAACTACTACAATGCCACTACATTTTGTGTTGCAGCGCAGTAATTTTTCAAACAACCGTTTGCCCGCCTGACGCTAGACGGGACCACCTGGGAGGTCTAGACGATAGGCCAAACAGCATGCCCAGCCAGCGCCGACTACACAATCAGTGAATCACCGGCGGCGGCGCACCTGGGTCTTCCAATAAAATTTCAATATCGGCGGCGGTGTAGTGATATTTCGTGTGACAAAAATGGCATTGGGTGTCGATGGCGCCTTGCTCGTGCAATATATCGCGCAGTTCGTCCTTTCCTAATGTATAGAGCGCGTGGCTCATGCGCTCCCGCGAGCAGGTGCAGCCAAAGCGGAGCGTTTTGGGATCGAAGACCCGTACGGTCTCTTCATGGTAAAGACGGTAGAGCACGTCACGCTGCTCCAGCTCCAGCAGCTCTTCTGACTTGATGGTGTCGGCCAGGTACACGCTGCGCTCCCAGGCGTCGACGTCTTGATTTTGCGACGCATCCGGCAGGCGCTGAAGCAGCAGGCCGCCTGCCCGCTCACCATCGGCTGCGAGCCAAAGCCGGGTCGGCAACTGCTCGGATTGGCCAAAGTAGGCTTCCAGGCAGCCACCCAACGTGTCGTGGTCCAGCGCGACGATCCCTTGATAGCGGTGGCCCTCTCGCGGGTCTAGGGTAATCACGATTTGCCCCTCCCCGACCAGCTCGCGGAAGCTGGCGTGCTCGCTGGGCAGCGCGGCGTCTTCGGCAATGCGCGCGATCGCTCGCAGCTCGCCACCTGGGTTGGATTCCGCCATGAGCAGAGCGAGCGCCCCTTGGCCACGCACTTCGATACTGAGCGTGCCATCGAGCTTGACGGTATCGGTCAGTAGCGCCACCGCCGCCAGGAGCTCACCCAGCAGTTGGTTCACTGCCGGTGGGTAGGCGTGTCGGTCGAGTACCTCCTGATAGGCGGTACCGAGCGTGACGATTTCGCCACGCACGTTGGTTTGGTCGAACAGAAAACGTTGGATTTGATCGGACATAACGAGACCATGAAAGAGAGAGTCAAAAGAGAGCGCTGGGAGTCAGCCGCGGCTTACTCCCCTTGTTGACGCTGAAAACGCTGGATATCGCGCCGCTGCTTTTTGTCAGGACGCTTGAGGGGGTGCTGCATGACTTCATTGGTCAGCCGCCGCGCCTCGGCTTCTTTGGCACGTCGCGTCGCGCTCTCTTGGGTTTCTGCATAGAGTTTGCGCGCCTCGGGGGCACCCCGACGCTGATCCGAGAGCGCCGTTACCTCCACTTCGAAAATATCCCAGCCCTGCGGAACGCGGATCAGCGCGCCCAGTTCGACGTTCTTGCTGGTTTTGACGCGGGCGCCATCGTAGTGAACTTTTCCGCCTTCAATGGCTTTTTTGGCTAAGGCGCGGGTTTTGAAAAACCGCGCTGCCCATAGCCACTTATCCAAGCGAACGCTATCACTCATTCACGCTCTCCTCAGGTGGGTGGATGCTGCCCTGGCAGATCGGCTGGCAGCAGTTGGGCAAATCGATCCAGAGCGATGAATTCCTGCAGCTCTTTTTCGGGGCGCTGACTATCGGGCTGCTTGATACCCAACAGATGCTTGATACCGAACTCGCGAGCGCTCTCTAAAACGCGGGGGTTATCATCGATGAAGAGCGTACGAGCAGGATCGAACGGCTCCCGTTCTTGCAGAGCCAACCAAAACGCCTGCTCCTCTTTGGCTGCCCCCACGTCTTCCGATGAGATGATGGCGTCCAGGTAGTTTTCCAACCCCGTGAGGGGGAGTTTCAACGCTAAGCTTGCGCGGTCAGCGTTGGTCGCCAATACGACCCGGGGGTGCGACTGCTTTAGCCACGTCAAAAAATCGTGTGCATCGCTGCGCAGACCAATCAAGTGTTGCACTTCGCGCTTGAGCGCGATGATGTCGACATCGAGCTCGCGGCTCCAGTACGCCAGGCTATACCAGTTCAGCGTCCCCTGCTCCCCCATGATGCGGGTTTTCAACGCGTCTTGACTGGCTTGGTCTAACTGGTGCAGCTCGACGTAGCGACGTGGCAGATGCTCGAGCCAAAAGTGGCTGTCGAAGTGGAGGTCCAGCAGCGTGCCATCCATATCGAGCAGGACGGTATCGATCTCTCGCCAATCAATCATTGCCGCTCCAGTCTGAAAGAGTAAGCGTGCTATTGTAGCGTAACCCGTTTTTTGCAGCCACGGAGGCAGGATGTCACGCGACGATACAGCACACGGCGATACGCCAAACGGCTACCCACGCAAGCCGCAAATCCTGGGGCGCCAGCGTGTTGCGCAAAGCCGCTTGTTCCAAATCGAAGCGCTGGACTTACGCTTCTCCAACGGAGAGGAGCGACAGTTCGAGCGGTTGACCGGCGCTGATCGAGGCGCGGTCATGATCATTGCCATGCCCGACCCAGAGCATGTGTTACTCATTCGGGAGTATGCCGCAGGGTTCGAGGACTACGTGCTGACGCTGCCCAAAGGCTTGGTCGACCCCGGTGAAGACATCGTGACCGCCGCGAATCGCGAGCTAATGGAAGAGTGCGGTTTCGGTGCACATCGCATCGAACCGCTGGTCGAGCTGTCGTTGGCACCTAACTACATGCGCCACCGTATGCAGGTTCTCATGGCGACGGACCTCTACCCCAAGCGCTTACCGGGCGACGAGCCCGAGCCGCTGATCGTCGAGACCCATGCCATCGAAGAGTTACCCGCGCTACTGATGCGCGAAGACTTCCATGAAGCGCGCGCCATTGCAGCGCTCTATATTGCGCGGGATAAGTTGCGCGAAGAGAAGCGCCGTAGTGAGATGGATTTGCTCTAACCGCCTGGTTCAACGGCCAGAACGCGCCGGGCGTTCTGGCCGTTGAGCATTACAGATGATGCTTGAGCGGAATCCAGCGACGCTGGCGGTGGCTGTCTAGGCCCGCTTCCAGAAGCGCCATGCTGCGAAGGGCGTCATCGATATCCACTGGAAGCGGCGCTTTATCACGAATCGCCGCGCTCACCCCTTGGTAATAGGCGAGATAATCACCTGGCAGAGAAGGATGATCGTGGCGCACCAGTGGCGCCTCCTCGCCTTCTCCCTCGCGCAGCGTGAGTATGCCAGGGCCATCTGCGCCCCAAGCGGCTGACGGCGTCTCCCCGGCTTTCAGACGATCTTCCTGCGGGTCTAGGCCGTATTTGATGTAGCTCCCCTTCGTGCCATGCACGCGGTAGCGCGGCGTCGGCTCGGCCACCAGCGTACCGGCACTCAAGCTGACACGTCGATCGTCATACTCCAGCAAAGCGAGAAAGTCGTCGTCGGCCCTGGCACCGTCGCGGCGTGCGCCTAGCTCGAGCAAAATGGCACTGGGCATGCCAAACAGTTCGCAGGCTTGATCGAGGAGGTGCGGTCCTAGGTCGTACCAAATACCGCCGCCAGGGGTGGCTTTTTCCCGCCAGCGATCACGCACTTCGGGGCGAAAGCGATCGAAGCGCGACTCGAACCCCGTTACCCGCCCCAGCGTCCCTTTTTCCAAAAGCGCTTTGAGCGTCAGGAAATCGCTATCCCAACGGCGGTTATGAAACACCGATATCAACCGCTCTTTGTCCATTCCCAGGGCTTTTAACTGCTTGGCCTCGGAGAGCGTGACGGTGAAGGGTTTATCGACCACCACGTGCTTTCCAGCGGTGAGCGCCGCTTTGGCCAGCGGGAAGTGAGTGTCATTTGGCGTGGGGATGACGATCAGGTCGATATCCGGTCGCTTACATAGCGCCAGCGCTTGGCTTTCTACCTCTACATTGGGCAGGTCTGCCTGCACTTTGGCAACATCGCTCGATGAGACGGCCACTAGGTCCATCCCTTCGGTTGCTTGGATGAGCGGGGCGTGGAACGTCTTGCTCGCAAAACCATAGCCAACGAGGCCAACGTTGATGATCGCCTTCATTACAATCCTTAGTCGATGTGACGGTTCAGGCTGGCAAAAAAACAGCCCGCACGAGACGGGCTGTGGTGTCACTTAATCTAGCTTGGACAGATCGCGCACCGCGCCTTTGTCCGCAGAGGTAGCGAGCAGCGCATACGCTTTGAGCGCAGGTGTGACCTTACGCGGGCGCTGCTCGACGGGCTTCCAGGCATCTTTACCTTTGGCGTCCATTGCCTCGCGGCGCTTGGCCAGCTCGGCATCGCTCAGTTGCACGTTGATCGCGCGGTTGGGAATGTCGATCAAGATGGTGTCGCCCTGCTCGACCAAGCCTATGGCGCCGCCCGCCGCTGCTTCTGGGGAAACGTGGCCAATCGACAGCCCCGAGGTGCCGCCAGAGAAGCGGCCATCGGTGAGCAGCGCGCAGGCTTTGCCTAGGCCTTTCGATTTCAAGTAAGAGGTTGGATAGAGCATCTCCTGCATGCCCGGCCCCCCTTTGGGACCTTCGTAGCGGATAACCACCACGTCGCCCTCTTTCACCTTGCCATCCAAGACGTTGGCCACCGCTTGGTCTTGCGACTCCACCACGTGGGCTTTGCCCTCGAAGACCAGAATGGAGTCGTCGACGCCGGCGGTCTTCACGACGCAGCCATCCAGCGCGATGTTGCCGTAGAGAACGGCCAAGCCGCCCTCGCGAGAGAACGCATGCGCCAGGTCGCGAATACAGCCGGTGGCACGGTCGCCGTCCAGACTCGGCCAGCGGGCGCTTTGCGAAAACGCGGTTTGCGTGGGAACGCCGCCGGGGCCTGCTTTAAAGAACTCCACCACCTCTGGGCTTGGCGAGCGCATGATGTCCCACTCATCCAGCGCCGCTTTCAGGCTGTCGCCATAGACGGTCGGCACCGAGGTATCCAATACGCCCGCGCGGTCCAGTTCACCCAGGATGGCCATGATCCCCCCGGCACGGTGGACGTCTTCGATGTGGTACTTCTGGGTATTGGGGGCCACCTTGCATAGCTGCGGCACTTCCCGGGAAAGACGGTCGATATCCGCCATGGTGAAGTCGATTTCCGCTTCTTGGGCGGCGGCCAGCAGGTGGAGGATGGTGTTGGTCGAGCCGCCCATGGCAATGTCCAGCGTCATGGCGTTCTTGAAAGCGGCTTTGCTACCAATCGCGCGGGGTAGCAGGTGCGCCTCTTCACCTTCGTAATAGCGTTTGGCCAACTCGACGATGCGATGCCCCGCAGTCTCGAACAAACGACGACGGTCAGCGTGGGTCGCCAGCACGGTACCGTTACCCGGCAGCGCTAGCCCTAGCGCTTCGGTCAGACAGTTCATGGAGTTGGCGGTGAACATGCCCGAGCAGCTGCCGCAGGTAGGGCACGCACTGCGCTCGACTTCGGCGAGGGTTTCGTCGTCGACACTGTCGTCGGCCGCCATGACCATGGCATCGACGAGGTCGAGGCCGTGATCCAGCAGCTTGGTCTTACCGGCTTCCATTGGGCCGCCGGAGACAAAGATGACCGGAATATTGAGACGCATCGCGGCCATCAACATGCCTGGGGTGATCTTGTCGCAGTTGGAAATACACACCAGCGCATCGGCACAGTGGGCGTTACACATGTACTCGACGCTATCGGCGATGATGTCGCGGCTCGGCAGCGAGTAGAGCATGCCATCGTGGCCCATGGCGATCCCGTCATCCACGGCGATCGTGTTGAACTCTTTGGCCACGCCTCCCGCTTTTTCGATCTCGCGCGCCACCAGCTGCCCCATGTCTTTTAGGTGCACATGCCCTGGGACGAACTGGGTAAACGAGTTAGCAACGGCAATGATCGGTTTATGAAAGTCGTCGTCTTTCATACCGGTGGCACGCCAAAGGGCACGAGCGCCAGCCATATTGCGGCCAGCGGTGGTGGTACGGGAGCGGTACTCAGGCATGGTGTCCTCTACATCTTTATCGTGGCCTGCCGCATACGTGGCGGCAGGCAATTGAATCCAGCGGCCTTAGATTGTGGCATGAGCGCACCGCCTAGACTAGATGTAGAGGGCAACCAAACGCGTGGGATGCTGATGCCTCCTTAAAAGGTCTCCCACTTCTCCTCGGCAGGGGCCGTTTCTCGACGCTTGGGCGCAGGTGTGGATAGCGCCTCTGCGCGCGCTTGTAACGCATGTTGCGACGGTAGGCCGGGAGCTGGATCGTTACGCTGAGACAGTCGCATCCGCGCTGTCTCGCTGCTCTCCTCCTCCGCGCCCTCTAACCGGAAGGCGGCAATGACGTTCGCTAGGTCTAGCGCTTCGTGGGTCAAGCGCTGGGCGGCGCTGGAAATCGACTGCACTTTGGTCGCGTTCTGCTGGGTGACATGATCCATTTCAGAGACCGCCGTATTGATCTGAGCAATGCCGCTGCTCTGCTCGTCCGAGGCGGTACTGATCTCTTCCATGATGTCGCTTACCCGCATCACTTGGTTGACCACCTGCTCGATAGATCGCTCGGCCTCTTTGACGGCATCCGCGCCACCGGCAATCTCTTGAGAGGAGGTATCGATCAATCGGCGAATCTCGCCCGCCGCATCGGCACTGCGCCCGGCCAAATTGCGTACCTCGTTGGCGACTACGGCAAATCCTCGGCCCTGCTCACCTGCCCTAGCGGCTTCGACCGAGGCGTTCAAGGCCAGGATGTTGGTCTGGAAAGCAATACCATCGATGACCGTGATGATATCGTTCATTTTAGCGGCGCTTGCCGCGATGCGCTCCATCCGCTCCACCAACGCCTGCATGCGCTCACCCGTTTCGCGGCTGGTCGTCGCATTTTGCATGGCCAGTTGATTGGCTTGACGCGCGTTTTCGGTATTTTGCTGCACCGTTGCGGTCATTTGGTCCATGCTGGAGGCCGTTTGCTGCAGCGACGAGGCCTGCTGTTCGGTGCGTGAAGCCAACTCCTCGTTTTGCTGATGGATGTGCTCCGAGGCGGGCGTGACGATCTCCACTTTGTTGCCGACTTCGGTAATCAATCCTGAGAGGCTGGCACGCATGGTTTCCAGAGAAGCCAATAGCTCGCCAAGCTCATCGTTTCGCTTGAGGGTGACCCGATTGGCCAAATTACCTGCTGCAATTTGAAACGTGACGCGACGTGCTTCATTGAGCGACTTGATCAACGACCGTAGCACGGCCACGCTGAGCCCTACCATCAGCAAAATACCGAAGAGTAAGACGCCCAACTGCCCCCACAAGAGCCATTGCTGCTGACGCTCTGCATTGGCCATGAGTGTTTGAGCCGCGGCACGCTCGTTATCGACCAGCAAATTGATGGTGGCACTAATGCTATCGGAGGTCGGCTTCACGACATCGTTGAACGCCTCGAACGCCGCAAAGCCATTGCCATCGCGTATCGCGGTGAATGCCGTCTCAGCGCCGCTCAAGAACGTCGTCAAATGCGCCGTCAGCCCCTGCTGAACGCCACTGGTTTCCGTGCGCTGGGCGGTGAACCCCTGCCATGTTTGGTTGATATCACCTTGGAGTGTGGTCAACTGCTCTTCGAGCAGATCCAGATCGGCACGTCGCGGGTTACGCACGGCAGGCTCCAGCGCCTGCAAGAGCTGGGCGGTACCCTGCTCGATTTGCTGCAGATTGGCCACCCCTTCGAGCCCGGTTTGGTTCAGTGTGCGCAGCCGGTCAGCAGAGCTGGTGATGCCATACACGCCGGCGGCCCCCGCCACGGCCAGCAGCGCAATAGCGGCAATGACCATCCCCATCAGTTTGGCCTGCATACTGCTGAAGCTAAAACGCTGCACCCATCCGCGCACCCCGGTGCGCCGTAATGCACCATGATGGAGCTTGAACCCTCGGCTTCGGCCCTGTTGCATAATGCTATACGCCCTGGCGGCGCGGGCAATGGCTTTTTGTCCGGCTTTACGGCGAATCGCCGTATAGCCTGCCACTCGTTGACCATCGAGTAACGGTGCTACCGTGGTATGTACCCAATACGTGTCGCCATTTTTACAGCGATTTTTGACGACCCCTTGCCACGTTTTTCCCTTTTCGATGGTCGTCCACATATTGCTGAAAACCATCGCAGGCATGTCCGGATCACGAAAGACACTGTGGGGTTCCCCCATTAGCTCTGTCTGCGCGTAGCCACTGACATCGACGAATGTCTGGTTCACGTAGGTGATCTTTCCCTGGCGGTCAGAGCGTGAAATCAACACTTGATCATCAGAGAGTTCGAATGCTGCTTGGCTGGATATGCTCATCAAGAACCCCTACTGTTTTTTTATGAAAGGCCTGTTTTGCCTGTGACCCAGCGACGTCCTTTTTACCAAGCCGTTATCGAGCGTCGATCCACTTTCCGACCTACGCCCATCCACAAAAACCCAGCAAAAAATATGCCACCCGGCGGGTGGCATATTCAAATGATCGACCATGCGAATCATCAATGGTGATTAAACGCAGCGCTTCCCATGAAACGCCTTAAAACGTATCCCACTCCTCCTGTTCGTCTTGGGACGGTGTGTACGAATGTGTTTGACGACGGGCGTGTTTCGACGGTGCGTCACTAGGCAGTCCTGGAACGTTCTGCTTGATGGCTCTTTGGGCACGTGCCAATTTTTCGCGTGCAGCGCCGATACTCTCGGCTTGTGCGCCCTCCAGGCGGAAGGCATCGACGACGTTGGCCAGCTCGAAGGCCTCCAGTGCCAAGTTGTCTGCCGAGGCCGCAATCGACTGCACTTTAGTGGCATTTTGCTGGGTGACGCTATCCATCTCGGCAATGGCGGCGTTGATTTGGCCAATCCCGCTGCTCTGTTCGTTCGATGCCGTACTGATCGAGGCCATGAGCTCGCTGACGCGGCTGACCTGCGCCACGACGTTCTCGATGGCGCTCTCGGCTTGCTCGACAGCGCTACGCCCGCCGCTCACCTCTTGCGTCGTGCTATCGATCATTTTGCGAATTTCCTGGGCGGCATCGGCACTACGACTGGCTAGGGTGCGTACCTCACTGGCGACCACGGCAAAGCCCCGGCCATGTTCGCCCGCACGGGCGGCCTCTACCGAGGCGTTGAGCGCCAGGATATTGGTTTGGAAAGCAATGCTGTCGATGACGCCGATCATTTCGGTCATTTTTTCGGCGCTTTTGGCAATGCGCTGCATGCGCTCGACGAGCTGCTCCATTTGTTGGCGAGTATCCCGCGTGCTGGCGGCATTTTGCTGGGCTAGCTCCGTGGCTTGACGCGCATTGTCGTTATTCTGCTGAACGGTGGAGGTCATCTCCTCCATACTCGAGGCGGTTTGCTGCAGCGACGACGCTTGCTGCTCCGTGCGTGAAGCAAGCTCCTCGTTTTCGGCAGCAATTTGTTGGATCGCAGGCGTGACGACCGACACGCGGTTTTCTACGTCGCCCACGATACTAGAGAGACTGAAGCGCATCGTATCCAACGAGTAGAGCAGTTCCCCCAGCTCATCGTTACTCTGGCGACGCTCACGGGCCGCCAGGTTACCGGCCGCGATTTGAAACGTCATATAGCGCGCCCCCGCCAAACTGCGAAAGACCGACTTCAAAATGAACACGCTGAGCGCCACCAGTATGCAAAGGCCGATCAACAGCAGTACTAGCTGAGCAATGAACATCTGCTGACGGCCTTGTCGTGCGTCCTCCACCAGATCGGCGGCACCGGCACGCTCGTCGTCCACTAGCTGGCTGTTGAGCTCTCGGATATTGGCCGTTGCGGGCAGCACCACGCTATTGAGCGCCTCGAACGCTGCAAAACCGTTGGCTTGATCGATCGCTTCGATGGCGCCCGTCACGCCGCCGCGCCAAGCGGCGAACGCTTCATCGAACCCCTGAAGCACCGTTGACGACGCGCTGCTGGTTTGGCGATACGCCTCCCATAGTGTTTGGGCACTTTGAGTGTTGGCCGCCAATTGTGCCGATACCGTTTCCATATCGACACGACGCGGGTTTCTGACGGCGGGCTCTAGCTCCTCGACGGCCAGCCCAATATGGCGCTCGATGAGCTGCAAATCGGCGACGGACTCCAATCCAGAACGGTTGAGGGTTTCCAGTCGCTCACCAGACACGCTCAAACCATAAAGACCCAGCCCACCCGATAGCCCTAGCAACACGACGGCTGCCACGACCATCCCGATCAATTTGGCTTTGAGACTGGTGAATTGAAAGCGGGCGACAATGCCACCTAGCCCCCGGCGCTGCAATGCGCCTTGTTGTAGCGTGTAGCGGCGCGACTTGCCCTTTTCACGTATGTCGGCGTACACCTGCTCGGCCAAGGCAATGCGCTTTGGCGACGCTTTACGGCGCAGTGAGGTATAGCCCACGATGCGATCGCCGTCTCGCAAGGGGGCGACGGTAGCGTTGACCCAATAGTGATCGCCATTTTTGCGGCGGTTTTTCACCGTTCCCTGCCACGTTCCGCCCGCTTGAATGGTTTTCCAGAAATCGGCGTAGGCCGCTTCGGGCATATCGGGGTGACGGATCAGGTTGTGCGGTGCTCCCAGCAGTTCATCTCTCGAATAGCCGCTGACTTCTACGAAAGCAGCGTTGGCATAGGTGACGTTCCCTTTCAAATCCGAGCGTGAAATGAGTACCGTCTCTTCGTCGAGCACGTATTCACGTTGCGTAACGGGCTGGTTATTGCGCATAGAAGCTCCCCAGAGGTTTTATTTTTAATAATTGATTTTGAACTATTATCACGAATTTACCGGGCACCTAACCAGTGAATAGCTATAAAAAAGCGCCGCTCTCTTCAGAGCGGCGCAGGCGTGAACAGAAAGAGAGTCAGGCTCAATCGCTATTTGAAGACCACGTTGGCGACATCTCTATAGCGATTGGCAAAATGAACGGTCATGCCCTCTTTGAGATAGTCGGGCAACTCCTCGTAATCACGACGGTTGGCCTCAGGAAGAATCACCTCGAAGATATCGCTTCGGCGCGCGGCGATGACCTTTTCACGAATGCCCCCTACCGGTAGCACTTGCCCCGTGAGCGTCAGCTCCCCGGTCATGGCCAGCGGCCGGTCGATGGCCTGGTGTTTGGCCAATGATAACAGCGCCGTCGTCATGGTCACGCCAGCAGAGGGGCCATCCTTTGGCGTGGCGCCTTCAGGCACGTGCAGGTGCACGAACGCCGAGTCGAAGAAGTCGGCATCCGCACCATACTCGGCCAAGTGACCCAGTGTGTAGCTGTAAGCAATGTTGGCAGACTCTTTCATGACATCGCCCAATTTGCCTGTCAGCTTGAAGCCGCGATCCAGCGAGTGCACTTTGCCCGCTTCGATAGGGAGCGTCGCGCCGCCCATGGAGGTCCAGGCAAGCCCCGTCACCACGCCTTCGCCTTTGAGCACTTTCTCTTTGCGGAAAAGCGGAGCACCAAGAAACTCTTCGAGGTTCTTCACCGAAATTTTGACGGTCTCGATATCCTCTTCCAGCAGTTTCACCGCCGCTTTGCGCACGATACGGTGGAGCTGCTTTTCCAGTTGGCGAACGCCAGCTTCACGTGCATACCCCTCGATGACCTGCTTGAGAGCGGCATCGCTGAGGTTGATACGTTTCTTCGGCAGGTTGTCGCGTTTTAGCAGCTTCGGCCAAAGGTGGTGCTTGGCGATTTGCAGCTTCTCTTCGGCGATGTAGCCCGACAGACGAATTTGCTCCATACGGTCCAGGAGCGGGCCAGGAATGCTATCCAGGGTGTTGGCCGTGCATACGAAGAGCACCTTGGACAGATCCATGCGTACGTCGAGGTAGTGATCCAAAAAGTCGACGTTCTGCTCAGGGTCGAGGACTTCGAGCAGGGCCGACGCGGGGTCGCCTTGGAAGGACTGACCCAGCTTGTCGATTTCGTCGAGCATGATGACCGGGTTCTCGACCTCGACCTCCTTGAAAGCCTGGACCAACTTGCCGGGCATCGCCCCTACGTAGGTGCGACGATGGCCTTTGATCTCGGCCTCATCGCGCATGCCGCCCACGGAGAAGCGGTAGAACTCGCGACCCAGCGCCTCGGCAATGGAGCGGCCAATGGAGGTTTTCCCCACCCCTGGCGGGCCAACCAGCAGCACGATGGAACCGCCCACATCACCTTTGAAGGTGCCTTCGGCCAGAAATTCGATGATGCGCTCTTTGACATCTTTCAAGCCGTCGTGATCGCGGTCGAGGATTTGACGAGCATGGGCAAGATCCAGCTTGTCCTGGCTGGTGACACCCCAAGGCAACGAGGTCAGCCAGTCGAGGTAATTACGCGTGGTGCCGTATTCTGGGGAACCGGTTTCCAACACGCTGAGCTTGTTCAACTCCTCATCGATGCGCGCCTGCACCCGCTCGGGCACCACCAGGGCTTCCAAGCGGTTTCTGAACGTATCGACATCGTTCTCTCGATCGTCTTTAGAGATGCCCAGCTCACGCTGAATGACCTTGAGCTGCTCGCGGAGGAAAAACTCCCGCTGACGCTCCTGCATCTGCGCGTTGACCTGCTCGCTGATCTCGCTTTGCAGTTGAGCCACATCGATCTCTTTGCGCAGCAGCGGCAGCACTTTGTGCATTCGCTCCGCCACTGGCAGCGTGGCCAACACATCCTGAAGCTCGGGGCCTTTGGCCGACGTAATGGCTGCAGCGAAGTCGGTCAGCGGTCCTGGCTGGTGGGGGCTGAAACGGTTCAGGTAGTGTTTGAGTTCCTCACCGTAGAGCGGATTGATCGGCAGCAGTTCCTTGATGCCGTTGATGATCGCCATGGCGTAGGCACGGGTCTCTTCGTCTTCGGCATTGACCGGCTCTTTGGGGTAGGTGACTTCCACCAAGTACGGCGGTTCTTTGGAGAGCCATCGCTGAATTTTAAAGCGCTGGAGTCCTTGGGCAATGAACTGGATTTGCTGATCTTCGCTTTTGAGCTTGTGCACCTTGACGGCGGTACCAATCTCAGGAAAACCGTCGTGATCCAGGGAGTCGACGCCCTGCTCACCCACGAACGCGACACCAATGGTGTGGTGCGGGGTGTTGCCAACGCGACGCATGGTCTCTTCCCAGCGTTCGCGGTTGATGACCAGGGGCTGCACCTGGGCGGGGAAAAAGGGGCGGTTATGAATCGGAAGCAAGTAGATGCGCTCGGGCAACATATCGCTGGCGGGCACGAGCGAACTTACCCGCTCACCGTCCGAACGGTAGGCCTCGCCGTGGGCGCTCTGCTCTTGAGCGTCCTGTTCCTGTGACTCAGCATCGGTGAGCCAATCTAGGGGTTCTTGATCGCGGTCGTAATCCTGGTCGCTCATGCGCCCTCCATCAACAGTAGCCTGCGGCCGTTGCCGCTTTGTATGTTGAAAGGAATGTGGGCAGGGTGGGAAAACTTCAACCCTAAAAGCGTTTTACCTAACTCTCGTTAGGCGGCCACAACGATGGCATGGGTCGACCGTTGACGCGCCATACGCCTCGAATCACGTCGAACTGCAGTTCACGGGTGCCCAGTGGTAAGCCCAGCCAGAGCGCTGCCACGGTAGGCGCATCGTGCCACACGAAGTCACCATCGATGCGCTCGATCCAGCGAGCGCGTTCGACTGGCTTATCCAGTGACGTTACGCTCAGCTCTTCCAAGCGACGTGCATCGAAGAACAGGGCCCCCTCGGCATTGACTTGCAGCCCCAATAACGGGCTGTCCAAGGCGATGGTGGTGATATCGAGGCGCGGAGAGTCACTCAATACTTGGCGCAGGTCGGGCTCCAAGCGAGCCAATAACCCTTCTGCCATGGGCAAGCTAGTGTCTCCCCAGGCGGCCTCTTGGCGCAGTCGACGAATCGTTTGCCGAACGGCATCCCCATTCAAACGCGAGAGTTCTGCCTCGATACGACCATTCAGGAGCGGGGTGTCAGGCGCTTCACTCGGCACATGCACGTCGCCGACGACCAGCTCGCCTTTTAGACGAAGCTCGCTCTCATCCAGCTCCATGTGACTATGGAGATCCAGAGGCGCTACGTTGATGTCGTAGGCAGGGTAATGCAACGCTAGCTGCTCGATGTGCAGATGGTCACGCTGGGCAAAGTGGTAGGCATCGTCGATGTAGGTATAGCGACTTTCCAAGGTGGCGGGACCCAGCGTGAGTTGTGATAGGCCGTCGGTCAGGGTGAGCTGATCGAGCAGTCCACGCAGGCGCCAATCCCCAAACACGCCTTCCAAGCGTACTCGGGCACCGCGAACCTCCAGCTCGCGCCCGTTTTGCTGAATGACGAAGGGAGCAAGTGCCAAGCGCAGCTCGGTATGACCACTCAAAGTTTGATAGCGGCCCTGCCAACGGGGGACCGACGGTGCCGAGACTTCACCCACCGCCTTTTGTAGCACGCTATCCAAGCGCGGCAGCAGCGTGCCTTCGACATCGGTACTCAACACCCCGTGTCGTGCTCGGTAGGTGAGCTCTAGACGCCAGGGGCGTCCCAGCAGCGGCGAAAGAATCAGCCGCCCCCGAGAAGTGAGCCATCCTTGTCGATTCTCTACCTGGCTAACACGCCACTCGCCGCGTGCCTCTAGATCTTCGAGCGCCTGACGGAGACTGCGCTCGAAAAGCACGCTGGATAGCAGTTGCGCGACCATCCACACGACGGCAATCGTCGCGAGAACAGGCACGATCAAACGTTCCTTGCGCATGCTATCTCCTTGAACGGCCCCTCAACGAGACCTGATTCCACGCCACCCGTCGATCAATGCAGCCAAAACCACAGGTGCATGGTACTCCAGGCGTAAATCCCTGCCATGACATCGTCGATCATGATGCCAAACCCACCGGCCACTCGGCGGTCAGCCCAGCGAATGGGCCACGGTTTAAAGACATCGAAAATGCGGAACACCACGAACCCCCACAGCGCCGCTTCCCAGGAGAATGGCACGGCGGCCATGGTAATCCAATAGCCAACGAACTCATCCCAGACGATCCCCGAATGATCGTGCACACCCAGATCGTGGGAGGTTTTGTCACATAGCCAAACCCCAACGATAAATGCGGCCAGGACGATCCCCAAGTACCAACCGAGGGAAAGGTCGGCCATCATCCAGTAGAAGGGAATGGCCGCCAACGTGCCAAACGTGCCCGGCGCCCAAGGCACCGTCCCGCTGCCCAAACCGAAGGCAAAAAAGTGAGTGGGGCGTCGCCAAACGCTCGCTGGTGCACGGTTCATGATGCACCCCCTCGGAAGTGCTGCCAGCCCGTCGCTCTGCCGTCAGGCACGCCCGTCACGCCCAACGTCTCCGTGCAGCGACCAATCACCCTCAGAGACAGGCCGCTCTCGGCCAGTTTAGCAACCGCCTTAGTGACTTGATCGGGCGGTAGCGTGACCAAGAGTTCGTAATCGTCTCCTCCGGAGAGCGCTGCCGTCAGGGCTTGCTCGTGGCCGAGGCACTCGACCAGTCCCTCGGCCAGCGGTAGCGACTCGGGGGCCAGGTCGACCCCCACGTGAGACGCCTCTCGCAGGTGGGTCAAATCCGCCAACAAGCCGTCGGAGATGTCCATCGCCGCCGTCGCCACTCCGCGCAGAGCGATGCCGGCGTCGAGCCTTGGCTGTGGCATGAGGTAGCGCTGAAGCAACGGATGTGCGAGGTCTCGCTCACCGCGTTGCCACAGCGCTAGCCCGCCCGCGCCGCCGCCTAGCGCCCCGGTTACCGCCACGACATCGCCTGGACGGGCGCCTGACCGGGTCATTGCTGATCCTGCAGGCACTTCGCCCATGACCGTAACGCCGATACTCAACTCACCGGACGTGACATCGCCGCCCGCCAGCACCGTGGCATGCTGCTGGCAAAGCGCATGGAACCCCCTCGCGTAGCGGGACAGCCACTGTTCCGCATGAGCGTCATCCTCGAAGGCGCGCTGGTCGAGCGTCAGTGCCATCAAGCACCAGCGCGAGACGGCTCCCATGGCCGCCAAATCGCTGAGGGCCACCGCCAACGCCCGGTGACCGACTGCCTGAGCCGGCGCATCGTGAGGGAAGTGTACGTTCACCACTGACGTGTCAACGCTCACTGCCAGCTCTTGGCCGGCCTGAGGCATCAATAGGGTGGCGTCATCGCCGCATCCTAGGGCAACGCCATTCGTCGCTTGCGCCTCCTGCGGCGACATAAAGAAACGTCGAATCAGATCGAATTCGGCAAGCACAAAGGCCCCTTAAACGCTTGATCAGCCCCCTCCGCTTACAAGCGGCGGGCGCTGACTTCGGCACTTCGTAAGCGGTTGGCTAGCTTATCGAGAATGCCATTCACGTATTTATGGCCGTCGGTGGCGCCAAATGATTTTGCCAGCTCAACGCCTTCGTTAATCACTACGCGGTAAGGCACTTCCATTCGCCGGGAGAGCTCGTACGCTCCCAAGCGAAGAATGGCCAGCTCTACCGCGTCCAAATCTTCCAGGCGGCGATCCAACAACGGGGCGATTTCGCGGTCCAGCTCGGTTTTGAAGCGCACCGTGTTGTGTAAAAGCTCATGGAACAGCGCTTTGTCGGCGATTTCCATGACCTTGACCCAGTTCTCGTGATCTTCGAGATCGTCGTCGGCCACCTGACTGCGAAATTCCGCTTCGATGCTGGTAATCGATTTACCGGTCATCTGCCATTGATAAAGCCCTTGTACCGCTAACTCCCTGGCGGCGTGACGCCCCTGCTGTGCGGCTGAGGGCTTGCGCTCACGACGCTCACTCATTGCGAATCTCCCACCGGCAGGGCACGCAGTAGAGAGACCATTTCCATCGCCGCCATGGCCGCCTCAGTGCCTTTGTTACCCGCCTTGGTGCCGGCACGCTCGATGGCCTGCTCGATGGACTCGACGGTCAGCACACCGTTGGCTACTGGCGTATCGAACTCCAACTGAAGATGATTGATGGCCGTGTTGCAGCCCCCCGCCACGTACTCGAAGTGCGGTGTGCCGCCGCGAATGACGGCGCCAAGCGCAATCACCGCATCGGGCTTCATCACGTTGAGCACGCGCTTGACGGCTAGGGGCAGCTCCCATGCACCGGGGACGTGAACGATGTGGATGTTTTCCATGTCCACACCGTGGCGCGTCAGACTGTCGACGGCACCTTCTACCAAGCTATCCACGACGTGGTGATTAAAACGACCCACCACGATCACGTAGCGCCCATCGACGTCTACGAAGGTACCTTCAATTTGCGAAAGGGATTGCATCGATTTATTCCTGCTGAAAAGTTGGCTCGTCGGCCGTGTCATTGGGCCCCAGCCGCTCGACCACTTCTAGGTCGAACCCAGAGAGCGCTGAGAACTTCCACGGCGAGCTGAGTAGGCGCATTTTACCCACGCCGAGATGGCGTAGAATTTGCGAACCCGTACCAATCGTTAAATAATTGCCAGAGCCATCAGAGTCGCTGGTGCGCGGCTGACGCACGCGATCCAGATAGATATCTAGCTGATCCTTCAAATCTTGATGTGGCCGCCCGTCATCGATCAGTACGAACACCCCGGCAGGCGCCTGGGCAATCTGTTCGATGGCGCGGTGAGCATCCCAACGGCATTGATCGCCCTTCATCAGCCCCATCACATCGCGCAGGGTATCGGCCAAATGCACGCGCACGGTAGTGGCCTGCTCGGGTGTGGGCTGCCCGTTCACGAGCGCGAGGTGGTGAGCGCCCTGAATACGATCACGGAACACATGCAGCGCCAGCTCACCATGGACGGTGGTCACTTGCGTCGTTTCTACGTGATCTACCGTTTGTTCGTTGACGATCCGGTAGTGAATCAAGTCGGCGATGGTGCCCATCTTGATATCGTGTGCTTTGGCAAAGGCCTCTAACTCAGGGCGGCGGGCCATACTGCCGTCATCGTTCATGATCTCACAAATGACGCCGCTGGGATCTAATCCGGCCAGCGCGGCTAAATCGCAAGCGGCTTCGGTATGGCCTGCGCGACGCAGCACGCCACCGGGTTCGGCCATCAGCGGAAAAATATGCCCTGGCTGAACGATATCCGTCGGTTTGGCATTCGGCGCAACGGCGGCTTGCACCGTACGGGCGCGGTCGGCGGCTGAAATGCCGGTGGTGACCCCTTCGGTCGCCTCGATCGAGAGCGTGAATTTGGTGCCAAAGCCGGAGCCGTTATCGCGCACCATGAGCGGCAGATTGAGCTGCTCGCAGCGCTCACGGGTCATCGGCATGCAGATCAGGCCGCAGGCATAGCGCGCCATGAAATTGATATGCTCTGGCTTCACCATTTCGGCGGCCATGATGATATCGCCTTCGTTCTCGCGATCCTCATCGTCCATGAGAATCACCATTTTGCCCTGGCGAATGTCGTCTACCAGCTCAGCGATGGGGGATAAACCCTCTGAAGAGGAGTGCGCCATGGAATCTCCAAAAATTAGGCTCGCATCGTATGCGAATTCGGGCGTCAGGGTACCTTGCAATGACGGCTTGCGCTAGTCAGCGTGCGGGGCGGCTATGATCCACCAGTCGTTTCCCACGGTTCGCGACTCGAGGATCGTCAAGCGCTTTTGATCGGCCATCTGGGTCATTCCCGGCAGGGAAAACAGCGGTCTTGCCTCGCCGCCCAGCAATGTCGGCGCGACGAAAAGCTGCATTTCATCGACCAGGCCGGCTTCCAGCAGCGCGCCCGCAAGCGTCGCTCCCGTTTCTACTAAGAGTTCGTTCACCTGCTCATTATCTGCCAGCCAGCGCAGCATGTCAGCCAGTGCAATGCGCCCGCCTTCGGCAGGCAGCACGTGAATCTCGGCCCCGGCCTGCGCCAACCGGTGCCGTTTCTCTTCGCTGTGCTGGTCAGTGGTGATGATCAGCGTGCGCCCGGGCTCGCGCAGACACGCTGCCGCCAGAGGAAGACGCAGGCGAGAATCAAGAATCACTCGCAGGGGTTGGCGCTGGGTGATGTCGTCGGCGTTGCCCAAGGCTAATTGGTCGGCCCGCAGCGTCAACCGGGAGTCATCCATGATGAGCGACTCTACGCCGCTCAGGATGGCGCTCGACCGCGCCCGCAGGCGCTGCACCTGCGTGCGCGCCTGGGGCCCGGTAATCCATTGCGACTCACCTGAGCCCATCGCGGTCCGACCATCCAAGCTCATGGCCATCTTCAGCCGCACAAAGGGACGGCGGCGCACCATGCGCGAGATGAAGCCGGGATTGAGCGCCCGGGCGTCGGCTTCCAGCAAACCTACCTGCACGTCGATACCGGCGGAGGCCAAGTGTGCGATACCGCCACCGCTGACCTGGGGGTTGGGGTCTTGCATCGCGATCACCACGCGACGGACACCCGCCTTGGTCAGGGCCACGGCACAAGGGCCCGTGCGCCCCGTGTGAGAACACGGCTCTAACGTGACGTACGCCGTCGCGCCCTGTGCAGCGTTGCCTGCCGCTTGAAGCGCATGAATTTCGGCATGAGGTTCCCCAGCCCGCACGTGATACCCCTCCCCCACGATGCGAGCGTCTCCATCGCTATCGAAGCGCACGATCACGCACCCCACTCTTGGGTTAGGGTCGGTGGTGTAAAGCCCCCGCTTGGCCAACTGAATCGCGCGGGCCATGTAGCGATGATCGGCAGTGGAGAACTCACCCATCATGACGCTCCGTTCGGTGATCCCTGCCCGGCCGGCTCATCGGAGGGCTCTTGGGAGAGCCGATCGATTTCAGCACGAAACTCATCCAGGTCCTGAAACTTGCGGTATACAGAGGCAAAACGAATGTAGGCCACTTGGTCGAGGCTACGTAACGCTTTCATGACCGCCTCGCCCACCTCCCGGGCGTTCACCTCACGGTCACCACGTGCGCGCAACGTTTGACGAATGCGCTCTACCGAGGCTTCGATCGCCTCGGCACTGACCGGGCGTTTTTCCAGTGCGCGAAGCATCCCCGCACGTAGCTTTGCTTCATCGAAACTCTCGCGAGAGCCGTCGGACTTCACCACCCGCGGCATGATCAACTCAGCGGTCTCGTACGTCGTAAAACGCTCATGGCAGCTGGCGCACTGGCGGCGTCGGCGCACCTGGTCACCCTCTGCCACCAGCCTGGAATCCGTCACTCTCGTATCGTTTGCACCACAAAAAGGGCAATGCATGGCAGTCAACCTATTATCAGTACGCACTAAAACCAGTACGTGCAGCGTGTCAGCCTGAACGAAGGGACGCAGCGTCACGGTGCGTGCTCTACGAGCCCTTCGCTATTTTGTAAACTGTTTTATCGCCAGCTGTCGGCGGTAGCCGACCCGCCGAGCTATCGTATGGCGGTGTTATACAGCCCCTATCTCGACGTATTGTAACGATTTGGCACACAAGCTGCAGCGTTTGTCGAAGGATGATTGAAAGGACGCCCGTTATGACCGCTTTCGAAAAGACCGTTCACCACTACCTCACCCAGCTATACGGCCCGCGCGCAGGGGAAGTGCAGCGGCGAATAGGTCAACACGTCGCGCATTTTCGCGGGGGAGCAAACGCTGCACCGACCGTTAACGGTCAATCTGTCGATGCACCAATGTGGAGCGAAAAGGATCAGTGGGTCATCTGTTACGGCGACTCGATCGTCGATGAAGGAACGCCACCGCTAGCCGTGCTGGATACGTTTTTGCAACGTTATCTGGGAGACACCGTCAGTGGGGTTCACGTGCTGCCCTTTTTCCCTTGGAGCAGCGACGACGGCTTTTCGGTGATTCATTATCGTGAGGTCAATAGTGAGCTGGGCGCGTGGTCGGACGTCCAAACCCTAGCCAGCCACTACGACTTGATGGCTGACTTGGTACTCAACCATGTCTCCCGAGAGTCGCTCTGGTTCGTCGACTATCTCACCGGTAGCCTACCCGGGCGCGACTATTTCATTGAGGTGGATCCTGACACGGACGTTTCCCAGGTCACCCGCCCGCGCAGCAGCCCGTTATTGGTGCCGATCTCGACGCGTCGCGGCACCCGCCACGTATGGGCTACCTTTTCGGAAGATCAAATCGATCTCAACTTCGAAAACCCGGACGTGCTGCTCGAGTTCGTGGGCATTTTGCTGTTCTACCTGCAGCAAGGCGTACGCATCATTCGCCTGGATGCAGTGGCCTTTCTATGGAAACGGCTCGGCACCCCGTGCATCCATCTGCCAGAGACCCATACCGTCGTGCGCTTACTGCGCGCTATCGTGGATGAGGTGGCGCCTGGCACGCTATTGATTACCGAAACCAACGTGCCACACGCCGAAAACATTAGCTACTTCGGCTTGGAGCGGTTGACGCAGGGCACTCCCGACGAAGCCCACATGGTGTATCAGTTCGCCCTGCCCCCGCTTTTACTGCATACCCTGACCCGCGGGGAAGCGACGACGCTACAAACGTGGTTGAACAGCCTCCCGGTACTGCCGCCGCAGTGTACCTACTTGAACTTTACCGCCAGCCACGACGGTATAGGTGTACGGCCTCTTGAAGGCCTGCTACCCGACCACGAGCGTGACGCGCTGCTGGAATTGATGCACCGCTTTGGTGGGTTTGTCAGCATGCGCAGCAATCCTGACGGCAGCGACACGCCCTACGAGATCAATATCACATGGTTCGAGGCGATGCGCGGCACCCGCCGTGGCCCGGACCCGTGGCAAATTGCACGCTTTCTCTGCAGCCAAGCGATCATGCTCAGCTTGCAAGGGATCCCTGCGCTCTATATCCACACGCTCACCGGCACGCTGAACGATGTGGAAGGTGTGGAACGTAGCGGCCGCCTGCGCTCGATCAACCGCCGACGCTGGCAGCTCGATGAGCTTGCCTTGTTATTAGAAAGCCCCGCCACCCCGACTCATGACGTTTTTCATGCCCTGCATCGGCTGCTGACACAGCGTCGCCAAGAGCCTTGTTTCCACCCCAACGCCCCGCAGCGCGTGATCGACACTCCCCCTGAGCTGCTCGCCCTCGAGCGTGGCCCCCTGCCTAACGGTCGACGCCTACTCGCGCTCTATAACGTGACCGATGGCAAGGTCGATCTCACTCACGCAGGGGATGCCCTCCATCAAACGCTTACTCAGCATGACTGGCAGCCGATCGGCAGTGCGAGTACTCACCATGACGCGACGCTGCCACCCTATGCCGTGTGCTGGCTGGTGGCTGACGCTTGACGCTTGACGCTTGCGACATAACGACTCAGGCATCCATGATCGTCACTCTTACATAATCATCCGCTGCGATACTGTGTGACGATCATGTCACGAGGCAAGGAGGCGCGAGTGCCCCACGCCGTTTTACTAAAAGGATTATGCGATGTCATGGGTTTCATTAAAAAGTCTCGGTCGTGTCAGCCTGCTGGCCGCGACAGCTAGCACTGCCGTTGTCAGCTTCGCTGACGAGCTGCCCGCGCCCATTCAGGCGCTCGCCAACCAGGGTTTGACGATTCATGGTCAGTTCGATGCACCGGGCGGAATGCGCGGCTTTGGGGCCAGCGTGCAAGGGCAGGACATGGCGATTTATCTCACCCCCGATGGAGAGCATGCGATCATTGGCACGCTGGTCGACGGTGAAGGCACCGACCTGACTGAGGCCCAGCTCGATGAGCACGTACGAGCGCCGCTAGAAGCCGACACGTGGGCGCTGCTCGAAGAGAGCCACTGGATCCAGGATGGCAACCCGGATGCGCCACGCGTCATCTACACCTTTACTGACGCCAACTGCCCTTATTGCCGCCAACTATGGCAACAAACCCGCCCATGGGTAGAGGCTGGCAAGGTCCAGCTGCGCCATATCATGGTGGGTATTCTAGCCCCCAATAGCCCGGCACTCGCCGCCACGATACTGGGCGCCGAGGACCCATCCGCCGCGCTACATCGCCATAGTGAGGGGGATGAACTCTCCCCCAGCGCACAGCCACGAGACATCGAAGAGCAGGTCTACGACAACAATCAACTCTTCGAACAGCTCGGCCTCTACGCCACTCCCACCAGTGCGTTTCAACGCGAAACCGACAGCGGCACGGTCCGCATAGACCGTATTCAAGGCCTACCCAGCGACGAGCGCTTCATCGAAATGATGGGTAGCGAAGCGCCATGAGAGCGTCGATGCGGCTGGTATTGCTGCCCATTTGGCTAGCGGGACAGCCGCTGAGCAATGAACCAGCCCAACACCATGGCCGCCAACAGCGCGAGCAGCGGCAACGTTGCTCCGCCGATGGAGGCGATCGCAGGACCAGGGCAGTAACCCGATAGCCCCCAGCCCACGCCAAACAGCGCCGCGCCGCCTAACAATTTGGCGTCTAGCTCTTGCTTGCTCGGCAGTTGGAAGTGGGTGCCAAACAGCGGCGTGCCGCGAGCGAAGACCACGCGATAGCCCACGAACGTGGTGCCGACGGCGCCACCCAGTACGAACATCAACGTCGGATCCCAGGCACCAGCCACATCCAAAAAGCCGAGCACGCGCGCGGGGTCGGTCATCCCGGAGATCGCGAGTCCTACACCGAACAGCAGGCCAGCGAGATATCCCGCCGCTGTTTTGACCGCTGGAACCCTCATGCTCCACCTCCCATGACATGGCGAACCACATAGACCGTCGCGATGGCCGCGACCAGGAAGGTGACGGTGGCCGCCATCGACCGAGGTGCCAAACGCGCCAAGCCACATACGCCGTGACCGCTGGTACAGCCACTGCCAAGTCCCGTGCCTACCCCTACCAGCAGGCCTGCCAACAGCATGAGCGGCACGCCGCCTGCGGGTTCACCGATCACCGCACCGGGGACGCCTGCCACGTTACCCAGCCCGCCCCCGGCCGCCATCACCAGCAACGGGCCGCTGACTAGCCCAGCCAAGAACGCCATGCGCCACGCGCTGTCTCCTCTCGGGCGCTGGGTCATCAGCCCTCCAATGATGCCGCTAATACCGGCAATACGGCCCAGCGCCCCCATTAGCCATACCGCTGAGAGGCCTATCAACACGCCTCCCATCAACCCTTGCAAACTTGCCAACCCATTGGCTGTTTCATTCATGACTGATGATCTCGCCTTCTACTTTCCAACATCAAAACCGGTTGATCGGCACTTTTAAATACACTTGCCCGTCATCTTCTGCTGGGGGCATTTCCCCCGCCCGCATATTGATCTGCACCGAAGGAATGATCAGGCGCGGCATACCTAACGTGGCATCCCTCTCGGTACGCATCTTGACGAACTCCTCTTCGCTAATGCCGTCATGCACATGGACGTTCGCTCGGCGCTGCTCGGCCACGCTCGTCTCATGTTGATAGTGCTCACGTCCAGGTGCTTGATAGTCGTGGCATAAAAACAGCCGCGTTTTTTCGGGTAGCGCCAGCACTTTCTGAATGGATTGATAGAGCGTGCGTGCGTCGCCGCCGGGGAAATCGCAGCGCGCGGTACCGTAGTCCGGCATGAACAAGGTATCCCCCACAAACGCGGCGTCGCCTATCACGTAGGTCAGACAGGCGGGCGTGTGGCCCGGCGTGTGCAGCACCCGCCCTTCGAGCCCACCAATGGCGAAGACATCGCCCTCTTTGAAGAGCGCATCGAACTGGCTGCCGTCTCGGGCAAACTCCGAGCCTGCATTGAAAGCCTTACCGAATATTTCCTGCACATCGACGATATGGGCACCAATACCGGTCTTGCCGCCTAGCGCCAAGTGTAGATAGGGGGCCGCCGACAGATGATCGGCGTGTACGTGCGTTTCTAAGATCCATTCCACCGTCAACCCCTGGCGGCGCACAAAGGCGATGATCTGCTCCGCCGAGCGAACGTCGGTGCGGCCAGCGGCGTAATCGAAGTCCAGTACGGAGTCGATGATGGCGCACGCAGCACTGTCGGGATCTTGCACCACGTAGCTGAATGTATTGGTAGGTTCGTCGAAAAAGTGGGTCACGATGGGGCGTTGCATCGAGAGCCTCCCATTGATGGATAACTATCGTTGAGTACGTGCCCTGAGTGTAGCGCAAATAAAGTTATATATTTATATCATTAAAGAATTAATAGTGCTTTCCATCCCTACTTTTCGATTCACTCGACTAAGGTATGAACGATAATGGCCGATAACAGTGAGGGCTTACTTACTGCTTGGAATTTTTTATAGGGACACCATGAACCGTTTGACAACGACACAGAAACTTTGGGGCACGCTGGGCATCATTTGGGTGGCGATGCTACTGCTGGTGGGGTGGTTAGCGTGGGAAAACCGCCAAACCATCGAAAGTGAACGACGCGACAGTATTCAGCATATCGTGAGCAGCATCCATGGACAGTTAGAAGCGCTACAGGCACGCGCCGAGAGCGGCGAACTGACCGAAGAAGAAGCGCAGCAGCGAGCCATCGACAGCATCGCCAGCGTTCGTTTTGGTGAGGGGGAGTACGTCTTTGCTTTCGATGACGATTTAGCGATCGTTTCGCACCCTAACCGCCCCAGAGGCGAGGATATGAGTGCCTATCAAGACGCCAGCGGTATGCGACTCTATTCAGCCTTTTTGGACGTTGCCCAAGCCGGTGGTGGCCACGTGGACTACTACTCACGGCGTATTAGCGGTGACGACCAAGTGCCTAAAGTGAGCTATGTTGCCTACCTGCCAGAGTGGGGCTGGTCGCTGGCGGCTGGCGTGTATGTCGACGATATCAATGCCGCCTTCATTGCCCGGTTGATTCGTTCCGCCTTCATCCTCTTGGTGATCGGTGTACCGGTCACGCTCCTGATGGGCTGGGTCATTCGTGACGTTGCCCGCCGACTGGGCGGTGATCCACGCTATGCCGCCACGGTGGTACGTCACATCGCCGATGGGGATCTTACTCAAGCGGCCACCCTCTCCGCTAACGATCAGCATAGCTTGCTGTATGACATCAACCGCATGCGCGAAACGCTGGCGGGCACCATCAGTGACATTCACCACGGCGCGGATCAGGTGAATCACGGCGTGGAGCAAATCGTTGGCGTCAACGAAGAGCTTTCCACCCGTACCGAAGAGCAAGCTGCATCCCTGGCGGAGACCGCCTCCAGCATGGAGCAGCTAACGGCAACGGTAAAGCAGAACGCCGACCATGCTGACCATGCTCGTAACCTCGCCACCAAAACGGCGGAAAGTGCTCAACGTGGCAGCGACGCCATGGCGTCGGTGATTCATACCATGGAGAACATCAACAACAGCGCCACGCAGATGAGCAGTATCGTCAATACCATTGATGCCATCGCGTTCCAGACCAACATTCTGGCACTCAACGCTTCTGTAGAAGCAGCCCGCGCGGGGGAGCAGGGGCGTGGTTTTGCGGTGGTGGCCAACGAGGTTCGCCAGTTGGCTAGCCGCTCGGCGTCTGCTGCCCAGGAGATCAAAGGTTTGATCGAAAACGCGGATGCTCAGGTGGTCGAAGGCAGCCGCCAAGTTAAAAACACGGGTGAAATGATCAACGGTGTAGTGGCTGACATTCAGCAGCTCAGCACGCTGGTGCAGGACATCTCGGCAGCCACCATCGAACAAAGCAGCGGTATCGAGCAGGTCAATCAGGCCGTGACACAGATGGACCAAATGACGCAGCAAAACGCAGGGTTGGTACAGCAGAGTAACCACGCGACCCAGCAACTCGCGCAGCTGAGCACCCAGCTCCGCCATTTAGTGACGAACTTCAAGCTCGACCACCAAGCACCACAGGCCGCCATTGCCCCAGCCGCCATTACCCCACCTATGGCCCGCTCCTCCTCCTTTAGCGATTTTTAATCGCCCAGACATGGCCTCCGCCTAGCACGGCGGAGGCCATGCCATGCCTAATACGCCTCGACTAGACCTTGCCTTGATTATCCAGCTCTACCGCCTCGTGCATTCTGGCCAACAGGTCGGGCACGGCGGCTTGTACGCGGTTCCAGCTAGGAATGAAGGGCCGCTCCCGGGGATTGTCCAAAAACAGGTTTCCCGCTTCCAACAGGTTGCTGGCAAACAGCTCTACCGCCTGCTCTTCACAGTGACGATCCAAACTGAGGCCATTCATGGTGGCGTCGTGATCGTAAGCTTCGATCAAATCGAGCGCCAAACGATAGTACGTGGCTTTGAGCGTGCGGAAGTCTTCACTGCTAAAGCTCACTCCTTGCGTCGCTAACTTGCGATACAGGGCCTTGGCGATGTCCAAGCTCATTCGGTTCAGGCCACCGGTAGCATCCCCCTCGCTGACGGGCTGATGCTTGTGGTCATAGGCATCGGCAATGTCCACCTGACATAGTTGACGATGAGAGTAGTTACGCTGGAGTTCGGACAGCACGCCGATTTCAAGCCCCCAGTCGGCGGGAATACGAATGCCTTCCAGCACGTCGCTGCGCATTGCAAACTCGCCCGAGAGCGGATAACGAAAGCTATCCAAATAATCCAGATAAGGCAGCGGCCCACATACGGTCTTGAGCGCCCGCAGCAGCGGCGTCACCATCAACCGCGACACGCGGCCATTCAACTTTCCTTCGGCAATACGAGGGTAATACCCTTTACAGAAGCTGTAGTTGAAGCGCGGATGCGCCACGGGATACATGAGCCGCGCCAGCAAGCTACGGTCATAGGTGAGAATATCGCAGTCGTGTAGGCCTACCACCGATGAACGGCCGGAGGCCAATACGTATCCCGCGCAGTACCACACGTTGCGTCCTTTGCCGGGCTCTAGTGCGCCCAGGCCGTGGCTCTCCAGCTCGGCATCGAGTTCGCGCAAACGTGGGCCGTCGTTCCATAAAATGCGCGTGTGCTGAGGCAAACGGGAGAAAAACTCGCGGGCATACAAAAACTGTTTGCGGTCGGCACGATCCAGCCCGATCACGATTTCATTGAGATACGGCACCTTTACCAACTCATCGACGATCGCCGATAGCGCGGGGCCCTCCAACTCGGAAAACAGCGACGGTAGGATGAGCCCCATCGGTCGACGGTTGGCGAACTGGCTTAGCTCTTGCTCGAGCGCCTCGACCGGGCGACGGGTAAGATTATGAAAATCGGTGATGACGCCGTTTTGATGGAAGTCACTCATACGCGAACCTCTTGATGGGTTAGGCCGTGACGGCTAGCAGTACTGGGGCCGCCGCTAGTCGGCGGTCGTCTCGCCCCCACCAGTGGGCCACCCCCTCGGCCCAGCCGGCGGGTCCGGCCGCTCGAGTGCGATACAGCGCTTCATTCGACGGGGTGACGGCCAGTTCGTGGCACCCTTTGATGACCACGGCCTGATCGACCGCCTCGAGCATGGATACATCGTTGGGGCCATCGCCCAGGCCTAGAGATAGTGGCGGACGGCCGCGCAGCGCAGTAAAGCGCTTGATGAGCCAATCGACGGCGCTGCCTTTATCCGAAGCGTTTCCCATTACATGCCAAAAACGCCCACCTTGAGTCAGCATCAGACCGTCGCCCTCTAGCGCTAAGCGGAAATTTTTTAGGGCAGTGTCGTCGTCTTGCCAGATGAGCGGCTCGCTGCCTTCGCGCTGTCGGGCAGCTCTCGCGCGCGTCTCATCCAATCCCGTCAGCGACATGACCTCAGTGATATCGAGCTCGCTCATTCGAGTGAAACGCACGCCCAGCCGCGTGCGCCACACGTTCAGTCGCGCGCGGATGAACCCAACGTCGACGCCGGTGTGCTTGACGACCACCCCATCTCGACCGCTGCCAGGGCGATCCAGCCGCGCATGGCACCAGCCTGGGGGCAAGCCGATCACTGCGCCGTTTTCCGCTACGAATGGCGTTGCGGTCAGGCCCAGCGACTCACGCAACGTCACTAGTTCGGCACGGGTTTTGCTGGTCACCGGAATCACCGGCACGCCCAGCTGTTTCAGGCGTGCGAGCCAAGGTGCTGCAGGCGAAAAATCGTAGCTATGATGATCGAGCAGCGACCCGTCGAGATCGGTCACCACCAAACGCGGTGTCAGCGCCGGATCAGGGCTTCCAAGAGGCTGGAGAGGAAGACTCGCCAACATGCGGGGAGTCTGTGTCGTGCGGGAGTGTTCGTTCATGGCGCCACCTTATCGCAATCTGAAAAGCCGTTACTCAGGCGTCGTTCTCAGATAAGCAATAAAGCAGAATGTGTGCCAACACTATTTATATAAAATAAATCAAAAACTTAAAAAAGAATCGGCATGACCGATTATGAGGGCACCAAAATAGAGCACCTAAAATGCACTAACATAGTGCGGTTTAGGGCGTCATAAACAACCCCAGTCGTGAAATATCTAGTCGTGAAATACCTGTAAAAAAAGTTGCACAAGGCCTTGGCAAACGCTCGCAAATAGCTATACTCGAATTGTACCCACTGACAACCTTGTACACCCCCTCACCTGATGTCAGTGGGCTGCAGTGAGCCAAGCCCTTTCATGCCCGCCTCCCCCGGCGGGCTTTTTTTTTCAGCTCACTCCTCCCACACGCTCATTTAGTACATCCCCCTTCGACGAAAACATCACTCTACGTGAATGACGACTTCGACACGGCGATTACGCGCCCTACCCTCTGCGGTGCTGTTGTCTTCGAGCGGCTGCGTCGCGGCTAACCCCACGGCTCGCAAGCGCTCTGCAGCAACGCCAGCCGCTTCCAAGGCTTCGACGATGGCGATGGCACGGGCGCTGGAGAGTGCCCAATTGGACGAAAATTCCGGGGTGTTGATAGTTTGGCTATCGGAGTGGCCTTCGACCCACACCTCCCCCTCGTAACGCTGGATCGTTTCCAACAGACTACCCACCAGCGAGGCACCTCCCTGGGTCAGTTCGGCGGTTGCCGAAGGGAACAGCAGCCTATCTTGCACCCTCAGACTAATTCCCTCTGCCACACGCGAGACTTCGACACCCTCCAGGTTGGGTAAGTAAGGCGAGGTATCGACCCGTTCAGCGAGGTTGTCCATCAGCGCAAGCGCGCCACTGATTGCCTCATCGCTCACCTCGCGGACGTTCACCGGCGGCCGGTCCGTGAGCAGCACCATATAATCGGCCAAAGGCAGTGCCTCCGACGGTGCTTCTACCTGGACCAGTGGCGTGGGCAACCGGGGAAGCGGCTGTGACAAAGAGGGAGACGGCCGCCTGGCCTGGCGACTGTCCGTCAGCGATGCGACCAGGTTCCACTCTGAACTGGGCTCTGCATCGGCATTAGCGGGAAGCGCCAATAAGGGCGGCGCGCTGGGCGAACGTGCGACGCGTGGCGGCAGTCCTGCAACACCCAATGCGGCGCTGATCGCCATGGGGTTGAGCTCACCCGGCACCACTGTCGGCATCAGCGGACGTGACTGGCGCCGCTCCTCCAGCAGGGTCGGCAAAGGCACTTCCAATGGTGTCGTAAGGGCCGTGCTTGGGTCCGCTACTGGCTCGTCAGGGGCCCAATTGGGACCCGTGACGCCGGCGGCGGCGATAATGATGACGAACAGCGCGACGAGGAGCGTCATGATATCGATATAGCTAATCATCCATCCGCTGTTGCTATCGTCCTCAGGGTATGTCGATAGCAGCGAATCATGACGCGGGCCGCTACGGTGGTCCTCAAGCATGGGGGTGATTACTCATTCAAGTTTTTAACCTCGTGGCCGATCTATGCTAAGCATGGCAAACTAGTCTATCAAAAAGCCGATTAGTAGCGATAAGGAACTACCAGGTGCGCACTCGTCCTATGACACACCCCATTGCCCGTTATTTACGCCCCGTTGGCCTGGGACTTGCGAGCCTGATGCTCAGCGGCTGTTTTTACGCCAGCACTTCCCAAGCGCCCATTGCTACGACATACCCCTATTCGGAACAGCAAAAGATGCAGGCAGCCCAGCATTGGGAGGTCCTTGCACAGCATGAAGCCGCGGGCATTTTATCCAGCGAACGAGTACGTTTTCGCGACTTGCACATTGCGGCGCCGGAGCATGAGCAGTACGGCTCCTATTACAGTGGCGGGGAATTCGAGCGTGGCTTTAGAACACTGCTAACCAGCGAGCTCGTATCCGGCGGCGGTAGCGTCACGACACAGCCACGTGCCAACGGCGCCACGATTCAAATCGATGTGGAAGTCGTCGAGCACCGAGATCGTGGCTATACACGACCACCCTTTGGCGCTTACACGGCCTTAGCGAGCGGCATCGCGGTGGCCAGTATTCCTTTAGGTAACTGGAGTGAACCAGCACTTGCGCTCATCCCAGCGGCGATGGTGGCCGATACCACCAGCGGTAGCTGGACACCCAAAGGCAATGAAGAAATCATCATCACCACCCAGATAGTGGAACAGGATCAAATCCTCTACTCCTCCTCCAATATCTATTACATTAACTCGGGTGATCGCCGCCAATACGCCCCGCATCGGGTACCTAGAACGCCTACGACGCCGACTGTTTCTATCACTGATACTTGGTAATGTTTATGTCTCTACGCTCAATCTTTGCGTTACCGTCGATGCGCCTGCTTCGCACTGACATGTTGGCTACGCTTTGCATGACGCTACTGCTGGCAGGCTGCGCTAACCTAGGCAATAGCGCCCAACCTCAAGAACCAGAACCAGACTTGTCAGAGCTCGCCCATGAAGCGGCGCAGCGGATGGTCGCTAACAATCCTGACTTGACTCGCTATAGCCCGATGATTGCAGCCACGTTCGTCAGTATCGATAATCTGAGTCAATCGTCGACCTTTGGTCGGATCAGTTCCGAGATCATGGCCTCGGCACTCGCCCAACAAGGCATGCAGGTTCGCGAAGTCAAAATGCGCGATAGCATGTTTATCGAAGAGAGCGTGGGGGAATTGATTCTATCGCGCCAAGTTCAACGGCTAAGCTCTCAGCACAATGCGCGCTCCATCCTAATGGGCACCTACGCTCAGGGCCAGGACTATCTATACGTAAGTGCCCGCGTCGTACGCGCTGGTGATGCCATGGTGTTAGGCAGTGCAGACTTCCAGCTACCTTTGGATAATAATATGCGCAGCCTATTAGAGGCTCAGGGCGGATGGTAAAACACCCGATTTGACGCACAGTACCTTCTGAAAGCCTAGCCGATACGCTAGGCTTTTCATTTGCTCATCGAAAGGACGACTATGTCTCTACGTCGCCGTACCCGCCAGCCTCATATTGTGGCCATCAGCCGGGTGATCAAACTGTTTGCCAACATTACCAAGATGCTGAGCTATGGGTTTCACGCGCTCTTTCCTGCCAAGCGCTTTACCCTGCCAGAAAGAGCAGCCCCTTGGCTTTCGTCGAAGCAAGAGAGCAGTATCCCTCGAATCATTTGGCAAACCAACTTTACGAACCGAGTCACCCTGCCGGTGTATCTCAACTATCTGTTCAACCGCCTGATGGCACCGCGCTTTGAGTATCGATTCATGATCACCCAAGCGCGCCACGACTTCATCGAAAAGAACTTCAGCCCAGAGTGGCTCGAGAGCTACGACAGGCTGCAAATTGGTGCTGCCCAAGCCGATTTTTGGAGGCTATTGGCGCTGTATAAACATGGCGGCGTTTACCTGGATATCGATGCCCACGCTATCTGGCCGTTGGGTCGGGTCGTACCAGCAGATATCGACGAATTGTATGTGACGACACGTAAAGGAGAGTTGAGCAATTACTTCATCGCCAGCCGCCCGGGCAATCCCAATCTGCTGAAATTGATCGAGCAGGTACATCAAAACATTGTCGAGAATCAGCTTACCAACGTCTTCGAGCTGACCGGGCCAGGCGTTTTCATCAAGCTATTGGATCAAGCAGACGTGCCCACGGTTTCCTACCGTCACGCTTGCAACCAGGGAAGCTTCACCAACGAGCATTTCCAGTACATCGACAAGAAAGCAGGCAAATGGACCAAAGAGCAGCAAAAGGTAAGCATCATTCGCCAAAATCCCCCCTCGGCCTGATAGGTGCACTTCAACAAAAAAAGCGCTAGCCCGCTAGGGCTAGCGCTTCTGCATACCACGTGGCTATGCAGTGCTTATTTATACACCGGGAAACGACCACATACGTCCGCGACTTTATTCAGCACGTCGGCTTCGATCGCGCTGGTGTCTTCGCCTTTGGCGAGCACGTCGAGAATGTCACAAATCCACCCGGCAAGCTGTGCGCACTCTTGCTCACCAAAACCGCGAGTGGTCACGGCGGGGGTGCCGATACGCAGACCAGAGGTGACGAACGGACTTTGCGGGTCGTTCGGCACGGCGTTCTTATTGACGGTGATATGGGCGCGGCCAAGCGCGGCGTCCGCATCTTTGCCGGTCACGCCTTGCTTGATCAATGACAGTAGGAAAAGGTGGTCTTCAGTACCGCCTGAGACGATATCGTAACCACGCTCGATGAAGACCGACGCCATGGCTTGGGCGTTCTTGACCACCTGCTGCTGGTAAGTTTTGAATTCGGGCGCCATGGCTTCTTTGAAGCAGATCGCTTTGGCCGCAATCACGTGCATCAGCGGGCCGCCCTGGCCGCCCGGAAACACCGCTGACTGCAGCTTCTTCTCGATGTCTGGGTCGTTCTCCGCCGACAGAATCACGCCGCTGCGTGGGCCACGCAGGGTTTTATGCGTCGTGGAGGTCACCACGTGAGCATGGGGCAGCGGGCTGGGGTAGACGCCTGCAGCGACCAAGCCAGAGACGTGGGCCATATCGACCAGTAGGTAAGCACCCACTTCATCGGCGATTTCACGGAATTTCGCCCAGTCGACGATTTGCGAGTAGGCAGAAAAACCGGCGATGATCATTTTCGGCTTGTGTTCACGGGCCAGCTCGGCGACTTGATCGTAGTCGATCAGGCCTTGCTCGTTCAGGCCGTACTGAATGGCATTGTAGTGCTTGCCGGAGAAATTCGGCTTGGCGCCGTGGGTCAGGTGGCCGCCCGCGTCCAGGCTCATACCGAGGATGGTGTCGCCTGGCGTGACCAGCGCTTGGAACACGGCGCTGTTGGCTTGCGAGCCCGAGTGCGGCTGCACGTTGACGTAGGTCGCGCCGAACAGCTGCTTGGCGTAATCGATGGCCAGGTTCTCGGCGATATCGACGAATTCACAGCCGCCGTAGTAGCGCTTGCCGGGATAGCCTTCGGCGTATTTGTTAGTCAGCTGGCTGCCTTGTGCTTCGAGTACGCGGGGGCTGGCGTAGTTTTCGGAAGCAATCAGTTCGATGTGGGCTTCTTGGCGTGCCACTTCTTTTTGCATGGCATCAAACAGCGCATCATCGAATCCGGCAATTGTCATGTCGCGGCTGAACATCGGCGGGAACCTCGTTACGAAAGGATCATCATGGAGAAGCGAGGCGGCTATGATACCGCAGCCGGACGCGACTTTCATCGCATCCGCGTCAGGTCTTGCATGAGCATGTTTCATGTTGCCAGCCGCGCTAAAAACTGACCGACTGGACAACCACGCTACTTGAGTTCGAAGGTAAAGGTGAGCCGCTCGCTGCTGCCCATGGGGTCGAGTATGAATTGATTGAGCATAAAGGGATTGGGTACCGCCACGTGAACGGTCAGCGACTGGGCCTTTCCGGCCATGATATCCACCATCCCCACCATCAGTTTGGTGAGCTGTGGGCCTACGAGCGGCCCGAGCTGCTGGGCCTGCGACCAGGCTTGCGAAATCGCCTGTTCTTCGCTGATCCTCCCTTGTGCCGCCATTTCGGTGGCTATACGCGGCAGCAACCCCTCATCGCGGTAAGCCACGGTCGCGTTGCCACCGTAAAGCGTCGCTGCTTCGAACAGCGAGGGGTTTTTGCTGGCCTGCTCGAGTGTGGCGCCCTTCGGTAGGCTAATGGGCACATCCATGGAGAATTCGAGCCCGCCTGCGCCGTCCAGCTGTAGATAGCCTTCGGAGGTGAGGCGCGCACGGCCGTTCGCTTCGCCGGGTTCGGGCTCATGCCACTGGGAAGCACTCTGCCCTTCGGCACTCAAACGCCCGGTTCCGCCCGTCAGCACACGATTCAACGCCTGCAGCTCATCGCGTTCGGAAGGTGGCGCTAGGTCAATCAGCCCACCCAGATCGAATTCGGCACCGCGAAAGCCTGCTTCGCCTAGGTAGCTGTTACCTTTGACCCAAGCGTTATCCAGCAGCACGCTCCACTGCTCGCTGGTCAAGCTGAAACCGTTCAACTCGGCATGTTCGAGGCGCTCTTCGCCGGGCTGGTCGAGCCCTTCCAGCGCCTCGACCCGCATGTCGCCTAACGCCAGCGTTGCGGAGATGCCGGTGGCGAGATCATCGAACTCCCCGCTCACCCCTTGCAGCGCAATCAAACCCACGGCGCTACGGCTCACTTCCTCCAGCTCGAGAGCGTCAATGGAGAGATAGCCAGCAAGCGTTTGGCTATCGAACTCGGCGGCTAGCTCATCGCCCAGGCTACCCTCCAACCGAAAGGTCATATCGGTCAAGCTGAGTGCATTGAGGGTACTGTCTTCGGTCTCGAAAGAGGCCAGTGAGGGAACGGCCGCGCTAGGGTCCCGCATGACCAGCTCGCCCACCGTCAACACGGGCGTGTCGAATCCCAGCTCCGTGAGGCGGATGCCGTCTAGTGTAATCGACTCGGGCTGCGCGTATCGACCGTCCACGCGATAGCGGTCGATCGAGAGCAAATCGCCGTTGGGGTAGGTAACGGCTACATCCTCTGCGACATAGCCATTGGCTTCTTCCACCAGTTGCCCAATCGCCATTCGAGCATCGTCGCCCGCCAACTCCGCCTGCAAATCCGCCTCGAACTGCTCTAGCGACGCATGCGCAGTCCCTATGACCAGCCAAAAGGACACCCCTGCAGCGCCCCATGTCATTACCTTACTACGCATACCCTGACCTCCCTGTTGAAAGGCTTCAGCATATCACCAAGTCACGATACCGCCACTGCCGTCCAGGTAGTAAAAAGGCGGCTCGTGGCCGCCTTTTGTAAGAGAGACGCTTACGCCTCGCCTAATAATCCCAGACTCGCCGCGGGGGCTTGTTTGCGCAGGCTGTAGGAGAGTGCGTGGCCAATCAAACCAATCAGCAGCGCGCCGCCAATGGGAAGTGCTAGCCACAGACCCAGGTGCAGGCGGGGTGTAAGATCCAGCCAATAGAGGTAGAGCGCCGCGGTAGCGAGCTCTGCCAATAGGGCTCCCAACACGCCGCTGGCAAACCCGAGCAGCGCGTATTCGGCCCCCTGCACTCGAGAAATCATACGGTTACCTGCACCAAACACCCTTAGCAGACCACTTTCATGGGCACGCACCGGGCGGCTGGCGGTAAGCGCGGCGTAAAGCACGCTGACACCCGCTAACAGGACTAGAACCAGCACGAGTTCTACCGCCCGAGTGACCTGGGTCAGCACGTCGCGGACCTGCCCTAGAATGGCATCCACGTTGAGTAGAGACACCCCAGGGAAGTCGCTGACCAGCTCGCGCACCAGCCCCTGCTCTTGATCCGGCAGGTGGAAGGCGGTGATAAAGCTATGGCCGAACGACTCCAACACGCCGGGCGGGAAGATCACGAAGAAGTTGGGATTGAAGCTATCCCAGTTCAAGCTGCGCAGGCTTTGAATATGCGTGGTGATGCTATCGCTCCCCACGGCAAACGTGATTTCGTCTCCTATCCCCAAACCAAGGCGTTCAGCCAAACCATCCTCTACCGAAATAGGGACGGTTTGCGACTCGCTGGAGGCGGTGGCATCCACTTCGCTCATCCAGCCTTGGGGCTCCGCGACAAACCACTGCCCCGCCACCACCTGGTTCCCTTCGGGCAGCTCTGATTGCCAGGTGAGGTTCAACTCGCGGCGTAGCGAGTTATCGCCTCGAGCATCAGGAGGTACGGCCTCCCTGGGTGCTTGGCCGTTAATCTGTGTAATTCGCCCACGTACCATCGGGTAGAGTGTGCTTTGGGTCTCTACTCGAGGCGCGACCGCCTGCTCGAAAGCATCGCGTTCGCTGGGCTGTATGTTGATGGCAAAGTAATTAGGCGTGTCAGCGGGCAGTTGATCTTGCCATGTCGTGAGCAGATCGCCTCGCACCAACACGATCATCGCCATGGCAAAGAACGTGACCGAAAAGGCAAGCAGCTGGCCTAGCCCCGCCTGTTTACGACGGGCTAACTGTCTTCCCCCCAAACGCAACGCCTGCGCCCATTCACTGCCGCCCGTCAAGCGCTGGAGGGCACGTAGCATGCCTTTCAATAACAGGGAACTCACGCCCCATAGCAACGACAGGAGGACTGCCCCGCCCACCAGCAGCGCCAAGGCCAGCGAGAAGCTGCCCGAATAGAGCCACAGCAGCCCTCCAAAGACGATGCTAGCCACGCCGACCACCAGCCACGCCGCGGGCGGGAGCGGGTCTAACTCACGTCGCAGTACTTTGAGCGCGCTCACCTGCTTGATACGCAGCAGCGTTGGCCCGGCAAAGCCGACCAATACCGCCAGCGCCGTGAAAATACCCAGCCATAGCGGCATGATGCCCGGCGGCGGCAGCGTCATGGGCAGGAAACTGGTCAGTAGCCACAGCAGCACGGCTTGCCCCACCAAGCCCAACAGCGCGCCGATGAGCGAGGCCATCAACGCCAGTCCCAACAGCTGTAGGCTAAAGATCGTCACCAGCTGATACTGGCTGGCACCGAAACAGCGCAGCAGCGCAGCGGTATCCAGGTGGCGCTCTACGTAACGGCGGGTCGACATCGCCACCGCGACACCCGCCAGCAGCACTGCCGCCAAACCGGCCAAGCCCAAGTAGCTTTCTGCCCGTTGCAGCGCATTACCCAACTGCGGACGGTCGACTCGAACATCACGCACCTCGACACCGTCACGGCGAAGCTGCGTCAACAACCCTTGAACCTGATCCAATGCCTCGGGTGGACCAGCGGCCAACAGTTCGAACTCGATACGGGACCCTGGCTGTACCAGCCCGGTTGATTCGAGATCAGCGGTATTGAGCATCAAGCGCGGGTTGAAGTTACCAAAACCGGCGGACTGGTCCGCTTCGCGTTCGATAATCCCGCTAATGGTCAGCTCCGCTTGCCCCACCTGTACGCGGTCGCCTATCGCGATCTCGACCAACTCGGCCAGCCGAGGATCGGCCCAGGCTTCGCCCGGTGGTGGGCCTGACGCGATTTGCTCAACGCCGTTTCCTCGGTCCACATGTGACACACCATAGTGCGGATACACATCATCGACTGCCTTGAGGCTGGCGGGCTGAAAGCGCTCCCCTTGGCTGATCATGGAGACTAGATCCACTTGATCGCTCAGCGTGAAGCCAGCCTGCTCCAGAGTGGCGCGCAGCTCGTCTGAAAACGGGTCGCGCTGTTCGAGGACTAAGTCGCCCCCTAGCATCTGACCCGCTTGACGCTCCAAACCACGCTCTAAGCGGTCAAGGAAGAACGCAATCATGGTGGACGCGGCCACCGCCAAGACCAGGGCCACGAACAGCGCTCGCACGTCCGCCGCGCGAAGATCGCGCTTGAGGCTCCGCGCGGCTAATCGCCAGTTGATATCACTCATCGCCTTCCTCGCTGTTGACTGGGGCCGGTTCGAACGGCACGAGCTGGCCGTTGGCCAGCCGCAGGCAGCGGTCGCATCGGCGCGCCAAGGCGTGGTCGTGTGTCACGAGAATCAGCGTCGTGCCCGCTTCTTTATTGAGCGTAAACAGCAGGTCGATGATCTGCGCACCGGTATCCGGGTCTAGGTTGCCGGTAGGTTCATCGGCGAACACCAGCTCGGGGTCCGTCACGAAAGCGCGTGCAATGGCTACTCGCTGCTGCTCTCCGCCGGAAAGCTGCTTAGGTTGATGAGACGTGCGCTCCCCCAACCCTACACGCTCCAACCACTGCTGGGCAGCGTGCGATTCTCCGGCTCGAGGAGAGAGCTCTAGGGGCAGCAGTACGTTTTCCAGTGCGCTGAGCGTCGGCAGCAGTTGAAAGTTCTGGAACACGAAGCCCACTCGCCCCGCTCGTAATGCCGCACGACCATCTTCATCCAAGCGACTCAAGGCATGGCCAAAAAGAGTCAATTCGCCGTCGCTGGGCGTATCCAACCCGGCCAGCAAGCCCAGCAACGTGGATTTACCCGCGCCGCTTTTGCCCAATATAGCCACACTCTCCCCGGCCGCTACGCTCAACGACAAGTCATGTAAAATAGTTAGCGTGCGTTCACCGCTGGTCACCCGTTTGGCGAGCTTTTCGGCCTGCAGGACGGGCTGGCTAGCGGCTGCTTGGGGAACCTTCTGGGCAGCAGATGGGTCGGTGTGGGGCGAGCGCAACGGCGCACCTTCGGTCACGGTATGGGATGTAGGGTCAGAGGAGTAAGACATGAAGCGTAAATTCCCTGTAGCTCTTTGGATATTAGCGATACAAAAACGCGTGGTTCCAGCATGGTTGACGCAGATACTGACCTTTCAGTCGTGGCAAACGGCCGTTCGTGGTGGTCTATCAAGCACCCTTCTACTGGTCGTATTCTTGGGGGCTGTCCCGCTGCAAGCCAGCACTGCCGAAGAGGGCTTGCCAACGCTCCTCGTCATGGGAGACAGCCTGAGTGCGGCTTATGGTATCGAGCAGGAGCAGGGCTGGGTGTCGCTGCTGGCAGAGCGCCTCGAGGGTGACGCACAGGTGGTGAACGCCAGCATCAGCGGAGAGACCACCTCAGGCGGTGCCCAACGTTTTGCCGATATTATCGGACAGCGTCAGCCGGATATCGTTCTTTTAGAACTTGGCGGTAACGATGGTTTACGCGGTTTACCTCCCGCTCAAATGCGCGCCAATTTAGCCACTATAATCGAGCAGAGCCAGCAAGCGGGTGCGGAAGTATTACTCCTAGGGATCGATATTCCGCCGAACTACGGTCAAGCCTACCGCGATGCCTTCACCGGGGTCTATCACTCTCTGGCACAGGAGTACGAGCTCTCGCTGGTGCCCTTCTTGCTGGAAGATATCGCCCTCAATCAACAATTAATGCAAAGCGATGGCATCCATCCTACCGCTGACGCACAGCCCATTATCTTAGATAACGTTTGGCCCGCCCTTGAACCCATGCTGGAAGAGACGTATCAGGCCTCTTCTCAGTAGTATACTTGGTGCACAGCACCGACTGGCTAAGCACCGGTTTTTCATAGCTTGCACGCATGTAGTCTAAGAACTACAATATTTTTATGATCGCTATTAAACAGACCGACACTTACCGACGGTGGGAACGTAAGCTCCGTGATTCGCGCGCAAAAGCACTGATTGCTGCTCGTATTTTCAGGCTAGCCAACGGATTAGCTGGCGATGTAAAACCCGTTGGCCAAGGCATCAGTGAACTGCGTATTCATCATGGTCCAGGATATCGTGTCTATTTTAAACAACGCGGTAACGAGCTTGTCATCCTGTTATGTGGTGGCGATAAAAGCACGCAGCAAAACGATATCGATACAGCGCAGCTGTCTGGCAGCACAATGGGAGGAATCATGAGCGATAAGATTTACGACTATGACCCGGCAGCAGCATTAGAGAACGATGAAGCCATCGCTCTCTTTCTCGCTGATGCGCTGGAAACCGGAGATGCCACTTATGTTGCTAAAGCGATGGGTATCGTAGCGCGTGCTAAGGGAATGACAGAACTTGCTCGCGAAACTGGCCTCTCCCGTGAACAGCTCTATCGTTCGTTCAGCGAGCAAGGCAACCCAACGCTGAAGACGATGTTAGCTGTCATGCGTGCACTGGGTATGGACTTAACGGCAAAACCACACCAAGAAGAACCCGTCATGTAAACATTGGTACTTTCTACTGAGGAGATATAGCGCTTTTATGCCTTAGCTTGTAGTCTTAAGCGATATTTGACCAACGCTAATGGCGTCCATGTCGACTTCATCATCCCCTCCATGCTGCTCCCTATCGCGCCGGCAATTTCTGGCTTCTGCTGGCGCGTTGTTATTGGGCGTTGGGCTGGGGATCAATCCCAGCTCTGCTGTGGCGTTCAACCCGCAACGGCTTCGGCAAAGTATGCAGCAGCTATATGGACAGGGGGGGCTCAACGTTTTAGAAGAGTGGTTCGCCCTGCTGGAGCGCTTGCACGGCCAGGATGTACAAGCCCAACTGCGTGACGTGAATGATTTTTTCAACCGCCGCATCCGCTGGGTGGAGGATATTCGCGTTTGGGGAGAGGAGGACTTTTGGGCCACCCCCCTGGAAGCGCTAGGTAAAGGTCAAGGCGACTGTGAGGACTACTCCATTGCTAAATACATTACCTTAAAGCAGTTGGGAGTACCGGGTGAGCGCTTGCGTATGATCTACGTTCGCGCCCGAATTGGCCGTAGTCAAATCACCCAAGCCCACATGGTGCTAGGTTACTACTCGACGCCGAACGCCGAGCCACTGGTACTGGATAACATTGCGCCTTCTATTTCTCCCGCTTCCCAACGTAACGATCTAGATCCCGTTTTTAGCTTCAACAGCGACGGGCTTTGGGCAGGTGGCGGTTCAGAATCCCGTGCCGACCCACTGGCACGACTGTCGCGCTGGCGCAGCGTGATCGGGCGGATGCAATCACAAGGATTCATTTAAGAGGACTGGCGCTATGTCGCTGATTAAACAGCTTTGGCTGGCCATTATTGCGCTCTTACTACTGTCGTTCGTCGGTAGCTTAGCGATCAGTATTACTAGCAGCCGTGACTACATCGAGCAGGAAGTGCGCATCAAGAACGCAGACAATGCCACCACCTTGGCCCTGTCCATGAGCCAGCTCGACAAAGATCTAGTGATTCTGGAGCTGCTGATCTCTGCACAGTTCGATACCGGCTACTATCGTTCGATCATTCTGCGTGACGCCGAGGGCGAAGTTCTTGTCGAGCGCCGCGCCGATGGATATAGCGGCGACGTGCCTGCATGGTTTAGAAGCTTAGTGCAGTTTGATGTCCCCACCGGTACTGCAACGATTCAAGATGGCTGGCGACAGTTCGGTACACTGGAACTAGAGAGTCAGCACAGCTACGCCTACGCTTCTCTATGGCGCAGTATGCTAGAGCTTGCCGGCTGGTTTTTGCTGGCAGGTGCCATTAGCTTGGCGATTGCCACCGTCTTGGTGCGGGGCATCAAGCACCCGCTGGTACGCGTTGTGGCTCAAGCTAAAGATATCAGCGCGCGACGCTTCACGACTATCCAAGAGCCCCGCACCTTAGAGCTACGCGAAGTCGCCCAGGCGATGAACGTGCTGTCCGCTAATGTACGCCAAATGCTGAGCCAAGAGAGTCAAAAGCTCGATGAGCTGCGTCGCGATTTGCAGCATGATCGGGTGACGGGCGCACTGAACCGTGATGTGCTGATGGGCAGATTGGCCTCACTTTTGGGTAGCGACGATGCCCGTGCCACCGGCCTGATGGTCATGGTGCGTGTACAGGCGCTAGAGCACTTGAACGATCAGCTTGGCCACCAAGCCACCGACCAACTGCTCAGTACGTTGGTTAAGGCACTTGCCGCCCTGGAAACCAGCGCCGACGAGGCGCTCATCGGCCGTTTGAACGGCAGCGACTTTCTGCTCATGCTACCACTTGAAGAGCAGCCGGATGCCCTGCTGCCCCGTTTGCAGCAAGCGCTGGCCACCGTTACTGCCAGCGCCCCTCAGGCCGATGTACGCTTGGCCACCGCGATCGTAGCGTATCACTCAGACGACGAACGCGGGCCGCTACTGGCTACCTTAGACGACGCCCTGGCCGAAGCCGAAAGCGGTAGCAGCTCAACGAATATTGCCCTACGCCAACGGGAACAAGGGTCGCTATTTGGCAACCATAACGAGTGGCGAACCGCACTGACCGTGGCCATCGAACAAGGCCCACAGTTGGCGTATTTCCCCGTGATCGATGCCCAGAACCAGGTGCTTCACTATGAATGTCCCGCACGATTGGAACTTGCCAATGCTTGGCAGACCGCCGGTATCTTCATTCCTTGGGTAACGCGCTTCGCTCTCGAGCCCGCGCTGGATATGGCCGTCGTCAAAAAAGCATTGGGACAACTCGAGGCAAATCCTGATCAGCGTATCGGTGTTAACCTCTCGATTGCATCGATCAACAATGCCCAGTTCGTCAACGAGCTGCGTTTACTGTTAGAAAAGCAGCCCGCTCTCGCCAGCAAGCTGTGCTTCGAAGTACCCGCAACGTTAACGGCCCACTCCATTGGTAGCCTACGCGGATTGTGTAGTGCTCTTCGCCCACTCGGCTGTCAGTTCGGCATCGAGCACGTGGGTGCCGAATTCACCAAACTCGCTGACTTGCACGATGTGGGGCTTGCCTACCTGAAGGTCGATAGCAGCTTGATTCGTGGGATTCACGTCTCGAACGAGCAGCAGACCATCGTGCGCGGCATGGCCACGCTGTGCCACTCCCTGGGTATCCAGGTCATCGCTGAGGGGGTCATTGACTCGGAGGAGTTACAAAGCCTATTCCGCACAGGCGTGGACGGTGCAACGGGGCCCGGTGTTCGCTTGAGCTAACACGGAAGACGACTCGAAGAAATAACACGATAGGAATGACGCGGCACCTGCCGCGTCAGATAATACCGCCATCATCACCGATCAAGTTGACATCGTTCTTAGAACGAAGCGACTTACGCTCCATCACCTTGCTCTGAGCGGCAGCAGGCAAGTCGGTAAAACTGAGCACGCCCTTCTCCAGCAACACTTCCAGCATATCTTCGACGACCCGTACAAACGCCAAATCCGACGCGATCATTTGCGCCGACTGCCCCGTTTGCTGGGCCAGAAAGGCAAACACCTCCGGCGAGTCCGCCGCGATGGTGTCATTACACTCAGGCGAGGGCTCTTTGCTGAGCATCACAATCTCCCCACGGGCATTTCGTTTGATGTAGAGCATAGCGGCTTCCTCTGTAAGTAAACGCGCCGATTGGTTGCGAAACGTAAACCTTCGTTAGAGACAACAAGGCCGCCCGGAGGCGGCCTTTGGGTTGAGTGAGGGGTTACTGATCGATTTTGAGCTGGTCGTTATTCAACATATGCTGAATGACATCCTGAGCACTTCCGCCGCCGAAGTCAGAGAAGCTCTTACCTTCTAAGCGAACTACTTGGTCTGCGTTCTCTTTATTGCCGGCCAAGTTGCCGTCCGAGCTGATATATAGAACCGTGTCCGTCCCCTCCTCTTCTGCAACGATATAGGTACTCAGATCGGTGGCATTCTCTTCGTTCTGAAGCAACTCAGAGATATCCAAAACATCCCCTTCACTAGCATTGAAGTCCATCACCGTATCAGTGGCAGGTTGATCGGTAGTGCCTTGATCATTGAGCTCCCACTTGAAAGTATCGGCACCGAGTCCGCCAATCAAGATATCGTCTCCTTGACCTCCAATCAGCGTGTCATTGCCACCTTTAACAGGGTCCGGATCTACCAAGCTCTCATAGTTATCCTTGATGTAGTTGTAAATATCATCCGTTGTTGGCACACGGCCCAGATCATCCTCAAGGTACGCTTTCAGAGCCTTCAATCCAGAACCATCAGGAAGCTCAGCCGAGTCGCGTCCCTCCCATGTCAAATTATCAGTGAAGATAGCATCGCCAAAGATAATATCGTCACCCTCCCCACCACGGAGTATGTCGTCCCCGACGTCTGCCAACTCCAGTTCGGTAGACCCTTGGTTCAACGCAACAGAGAGTTCATCTGCTGTATTGACGATTTGTGGTTGGCCAATAGCGGCTGTCACGGGTACAGGAGACACTAGGCTAATTTCATTCAAAGACATTGTTGCATTGGAGTTATTGCTACTCCGGTCATCTACAGAGTAGACAAGCCTGTAGTCACCTGCAGCCAGATCATTGATGACAATGGTAGAGCCACCCGTTCTACTCAAACCGCTATTGATGAGCGAGTTCCAAGAGCCTCCAACCAATTTTTGAAGCTGATATCCAAAGACGTCACTTGAGTTACTAAAAGTGGAGTAAGAGAAACGTAACTGGCTACCATCGGCGGCCACGTTAAACTGATCGCTCGTAACAGAGAAGGCACCCTGGTTTCTTGAATCTGAAATTTGCAGATAGCCTTGATCGATGACAAAGCGACCATTACTGCCAGCTCCTGCCCAATTAGACGCTCTGTCAAGTACGTCATTACTGCCACTAAAATCAGCCAACGTAACGGTATCGATTACACTGACAGTTCCTTGACCTAAGCTATTGGTATTGTCAAAGAAGTTCAAATAATCTTGATTGACCCCATTTCCAATGCCTACGCCATAGACCTTCGTGCTACTAGCCTGCACCAACGATCCATAAGCATCGATAGAGGCGCGCAACACGTCAGCATTTGTTGAGTTCCCTGGGCCTTGATCATTAGCCCCGTAGAAGGTGGGATCACCATCGGTTAAAAAGAAGGTTAGGTTCTCATACCCAGCCTTGGCATCACTACCGCTAAACCACTGCTCGGCGGCATTGAACGCGGCAGAATAGTTCGTACCGCCGTTAGCACTTAACGTATCAATGGCGTCAGTCAAGTTCTTAAGAAGCTCGCCACTTTGTAAATCTTTTACCGATGCTTTGATGGACGTTTGTCCGCTACCGGCAAACGGTATCAGTGCAATATTGATGACGCCGGAATGGCCCGCAAGCTCGGTAACAAGTTGTGAGAGCGCCTGCTTGGCTAGCTCCATCCGAGTTAGACCGGCGGTGCCCGAAGCATTACCCATACTCCCCGAGACGTCGACGATTAGGGCAATATTATAGTTACTGCCTGGCTCAACAGTCACTTTCGCCCCTCCGACATCACCAATGATGACGTCGTTACCAGAGCCACCTTGAATCACACCACTATTGGGCTCTTGCGGGTTAGGCGTATTATGTGCTGGCGGCGCCGCTTGGCTACCATCATCATCTAGGTTACTGCCAACAACCAACAGGCCTTTGTAGAGAGTGGCACTTTCTGGCACAGCTACTGATTCGAAATTGCCATTGACTTCAAGCACTGTTACTGTCAGGTCGCTATTCCCGTCCGCACTTACCGATAGCGTCCCCTTACCATTGCGGTCAAGGTTAACTAAATACTGTGTACCGGCCACTTCCACGAGTGCAGTTGGGAAAGTGTATTCAAAATCATATTGGCTCACATCCGGCGGATTGGACGTCTGTATATCAAAGACGACGTCAGAAGGACCATCAATCGTAGCCGCATCTTCAGACAGCACTTCTTTATACTTGATAGCATGTATCAAGTAGTCATCATCATGACCAACAGCTGTAAATTCAGCTCGATTAAAGAGCAAGCCGCTTCCAGGCTCGAACGTATAAGCGTTATCTACCCTATCAGAGCCACCCGGCGCATGTTCTGTTTTTGTGACATTGCCTTGAGCGTCGTAATAAGTCACTAACGCATCTGTGGCACTGCCACCGCCCGACACGACAGCCCAACCAACAGAGTTCCCTTCGCTGTCAAAGAAGTCTACACGTGCCTTCTCAGCATTATTTCGCCATGCAAACTGAACGTCAAAAGACTTGACCTGGTTGTTAAATTCAACCGCAATCTTCTCACTCTGGCCATTTCCAACGTAGCCAAGCTCGCTGCTGGCTGCACCGCCCGATGAAGAGCCAACCACACCAAAGCCATCATGGACGGTTCCCGTGACCTTAGAGATCTGCCCCACCTCACCGTTACCTTTATAAGCAGTTACGGTAAAACTGCTGGTCGTATCAACGTTACCTACGTTGATTTCAGACGTTTTAGTGACAATCGCACTGATACTGACGGTCGTCGTATCAACGGTATCGTTCACTGTCACAGTAGCTTTATCGCTGATATCCAAGCTTTCGAAATTATGATCGCCTGAATCACTCACTGAGACTTCATAGCTTTCACTATCGAGGTAAACATCATCACCTTGAATAGCAAACGCAGTCGAGGTGCTTTCCGTTGCTCCAGGAGCAAACGTAATGGTCGCTCCATTACTCAACGTCACCGTGAATTCTTTACCCGCTGGATGGCTCAATGTGGCACTGATCGTAGCCGTTCCGCTGCCTTCGTTCACAGTAATGTCGTGGAGGGCAATGGTGGCAGCGTCAGTGTCATCGCTGATGGTGACAGCGGCAGTGGCGTCACTGTCCAGAGCTTCGTAGTTGCCGCCTTCGGCGCTCTCGATGCTCAGGTTCAGCGTGTCGGAGCCTTGCTGGTAAACATCGTCAGCACGACTCTCGAAGGTCACGCTGCCGGTGGTCTCGCCCACGGCGATGGTGATCTGTTGGCCGTTGCTGAGCGTAATGACCAGCGGGCTGCCTTGCGGGGCGTTATTAACACTCGCGCTGACGGTGATCGGCTCGCCTTCGGTGACGGCGCTCGGGGCGCTCAGCGTGATGGTGGTAGCGTCGGCGTCATCGCTGATAGTGACCGCGGCGGTGGCGTCACTGTCGAGAGCTTCGTAGTTGCCGCCTTCGGCGCTCTCGATGCTCAGGTTCAGCGTGTCGGTGCCTTGCTGGTAGACATCGTCAGCACGGCTCTCGAAGGTCACGCTGCCAGTGGTTTCACCCACGGCGATGGTGATCTGTTGGCCGTTGCTTAGCCTGATGACCAGCGGGCTGTCTTGCGGAGCGTGGTCGACGCTCGCACTAACGGTGATCGGCTCGCCTTCGGTAACGGCATCCGGGGCGCTGAGCTTGATGGTCACGGTGTCGATGGTGTCGACCACTTGCGTTTCAGCGGCGTCACCCAGGGTGACGTTCTCGAACGCGGTGCCGTCGCTGGCCGCGGCGCTTTCGAGTTCAACCGTGACGGTCTCGCCGTCGTTG
>NZ_JAKRFG010000016.1:0-78000 GCF_022348135.1 Halomonas sp. McD50-4
CGCTGTTGTTGAGCACCGCGTCGATGCGGTTGACCAGGGTGTCCTGGCCGCCCACGAAGGCGTCATCGGCGGCGGTCACGGTGGTGCTGCCGCTGAGCTGTCCGGCGGCGATGGTGACGGTGCTGCCATCGGCCAGGCGGAACTCGAGGCCGTTGTGGCCCGTGAGGTCGGCGCCTTGCGGGCCGGTTAGGGTGACGGTGTAGGTGACGGTGCCGCCTTCGGCCACGCTGGAGGCGTCGGCACTCAGGGTGGCGGTGACGGTGTCATTATCGTCGACGACGCTGACTGTTGTAGTGGCGTCACTGTCTAGAGCTTCGTAGTTGCCGCCTTCGGCGCTCTCGATGCTCAGGTTCAGCGTGTCGGTGCCTTGCTGGTAAACATCGTCAGCACGGCTCTCGAAGGTCACGCTGCCGGTGGTCTCGCCCACGTCGATGGTGATCTGTTGGCCGTTGCTGAGCGTAATGACCAACGGGCTGCCTTGCGGGGCGTTATTAACACTCGCGCTGACGGTGATCGGCTCGCCTTCGGTGACGGCGCTCGGGGCGCTCAGCGTGATGGTGGTAGCGTCGGCGTCATCGTTGATGGTGACCGCGGCGGTGGCGTCACTGTCGAGAGCTTCGTAGTTACCGCCTTCGGCGCTCTCGATGCTCAGGTTCAGCGTGTCGGTGCCTTGCTGGTAAACATCGTCAGCACGACTCTCGAAGGTCACGCTGCCGGTGGTCTCGCCCACGGCGATGGTGATCTGTTGGCCGTTGCTGAGCGTAATGACCAGCGGGCTGCCTTGCGGGGCGTTATTAACACTCGCGCTGACGGTGATCGGCTCGCCTTCGGTGACGGTTTCCGGAACGGTCAATGTAATGGTGGTGATGTCATTATCATCGCTAACAATCACATTGGCTTCAGAGGTGGTATCGATAGTGTCATATCCGCCTCCCGTGGCCGTATCAATGCCAATCGCAATTGATCCATCACCCTGCAAGTAGGCATCATCTGGACGGCTATCGAACGTAACGCTGCCGGTAGTCTCACCAATGGCAATAGTGATCTGCTGCCCGTTGCTGAGCGTAATCACTAGCGGGCTGCCTTGTGGTGCAACACTGACAGTGGCAGTTATCGTAATCTGCTGACCTTCTGTCACCTGCTGAGGAGCCGTCAAAATAATCTCAACGTCAGCACCGGGCTCTGGAGCAGGGGTGGGAACAGTCACATCCTCCCCATCGTCAGCCGCAACGGCACCACCATCAAACTCAACGAACTCGGCGCCTTCTAAGCCGCCTTCTGTACTAAAGCTAAGGGGGTCGGTCTCTTCGGCGATACGGGCAACACGTACGAAGCTGTTGCCACCACCGCCGCCACCGCCGGCACCCGCACCTGCGGCTGTCGCGTCTAGGATATCGAGCAGGTCACCATCTTCGTCATCGAGCGCGGCGAGGAGTGCTTCTAGATCGTCATCTTGCGCACTGGCATCGGTGGCAACGATCAAGTCGCTGACGAGATCGGATGTGACGGCGACTTCTTGGCCACCTTCGACGACGTTAGCGCCCGTGCCGTCAGCAAAGTCGAGTTCGACACGGCCGTCGGCAGAGGTAATGAGCGTTTCACCTTCCTGAAGGACATCCCCGATACGCAATTCGCGTAGGTTGCCGTCTTCGTCACGCGCCCATGCTTGACCTGTAATCGCGATAACCGTTGCCGTCGCCATGTGTCACTCCTCACTCGTTGTAGGTTGCCGCCCGCTAGTACGTTGGGACTAGATAGATCGGTGGCATATACAGCGAGATTAGGAGGGTATGGAACAAAAAAGTATTGTACCGATGGACAAAAAAACGAGGCCCTTAAGGCCTCGTGGTAGTAAACGTATATATAGGAGATTGTCACGTTTCGGCAGTCGAGCTACATATCTGCCTGCTCTGCTACTGGCGCTAATTTGAGGATCAATTGCAACCGATCACGCACCTCCAACTTCTTGAAAATAGCACTCAAATGCGCTTTCACCGTTCGCTCGGTGATATCCAACTGGCGGGCCGCTTCCTTGTTGGTAGCACCACGCGCAACCGCGAGTGCAACACCGCGCTCTCGCTCGGTCAGCAGCCCTAAGTAATCGCTATGCTGGTAGCGGTCATGATCAACACGCTGCTGAAGAGCTTTGAACGTACCGCCAAGTACTTTAGCCAGTAACTCTTGCCCTACCCAGACTCCCTGGTTCGTAACGACCAGCGCCACTTGGTTGAGCACATCGGCGGCGGCCAGGGTGTGCACATAGCCTCTTGCGCCCAGATCCAGTGCACTCAGCGCCTCTCGGTCATCAGGGGTGTAGCTAAGCACCACGACAATGGCACCCTGTTCGACTAATTTAGGCAGTAGTGAGGGCCAGCTCTCGACGGTCGTCGAGAGCCAAGCGAGATCGTTGGGTGATATCTGATGCTCGTAGGTGGCTGGCGTCGAAGCTCCTACATTTTGGAACGCTTTTTTCCACCGCGCCTTTAAACTGCCATCTGTTGTGATAAACCAGTGTTTCATCAGCGCTCCCCCATGGAATCTCGCCACGCCCTTAAAACAGGTTTCAGCATAAACTGCATCACCGTTCGCTTACCGGTGACGATATCGACCTGCGCCGTCATGCCCGGTATTACCTGCAGCCGGTCGGCTACGTTTTCATTCTCTAAGCTGCGCACTCGCACCAGATAAAACGTGTTGCCGTCATCATCGGTGATGGTATCGGCACTGATGTGCTCAAGCTCTGCCTGTAGACCGCCGTAGATGGCATAGTCGTAGGCGGTGAGCTTGATGGTGGCTGGCTGGCCTGGGTGAAGGAAGGCGATGTCTTGAGGCGCAATCCGTGCTTCCACGAGCAGTTGATCATCGGTAGGCACGATTTCCACCACTTCCTGGCCAGGCTGGGCAACACCGCCAATGGTATTGATGTGAATACGCTGCACGATGCCATCCACCGGCGAGCGAATTTCCGTCAGCCGCACTCTATCCTGCAGCCCCGTACCCGACTGCTGTAGTGCGTTGAGCTCGCCCAGCGCTTGCGCGAGGTCATTACGCCACTCGCTTCGACGCTCGGCATCCAGCTCTCGCAGCTGCGTTTGCGCCTCCTCGACGGCTGCCTGCAGGCGGGCAACCGCTGCATCGGCCTGACTCCTCTCACCAGATGCTCGTGAAACTTCCCGCTGTAAACGCAGCACCTCGACTTCAGAAACCGCTCCCGAGGCCAGCAGTGGCCGCGTCAGGTTCAGCTCCTGGCTGGCCATGCTAGCCTCACGCGCAGCGGTATCCCGTCGTGACTCTGCCTCACGCAACTCCTGCTCGCGCTGGCGAACGCGATCTTCTAACACGTTCTTTTGCTCGCCAGCTCTTCGCGTCGGCTCTCGTATACCTCACGCTCTTGCATGACGATGTTGGGCACTTCCTGGCGTAGCTCTTCGGAGGGCTCGAAAGCCGTACCGGTCGCCAGCGCACGCAGACGTTCAGCGCGGGCTTCCAAAGCGAATCGCTGGGCGCGATTTTCACGAAAATCCGAGACGAACCGGGTCGGGTCGATCTGCATCAGCACCTCACCGGCGCTCACCATCTGCCCTTCCCGCACCATGATCTGTTCGATCACCCCGCCGTCAAAGGACTGGATACGCTGAAGTTGGCTGGCAGGAATCACCCGTCCAGACCCGCGGGTCACTTCATCAATAGCGGCAAAGTAAGACCATATCAGCAGCGCCACGATCGCCAACAGAACCGTATAAAGAAACAGCCGCGCCCGAATGGGCTCTTGCTGCATTCGCGCCCAGTCGGTGTCGCTCGCCCAGTCACGATTGAGGTGCGCGGAGGTCACTCGTTTGGCAAACAGGCGATCCATAAAGGGTCGAAACGGTTTTTGGCCCTTTTCAGAGAAGCGCCCAATCGCTTCAAAGCCTTTTTGTTCGGATGTCGAGGAGGATTTACGCGCCATTACGAAGCCCTCCCGATTTGGCCTTTGCGCAGCGCTTCCACCACGGTATCCCGCGGACCGTCGGCGACGACTTTACCTGCATCCATGACGATAATACGATCCACCAGAGAGAGTAGCGAGGTACGATGCGTTACGACGAGAATGGTTTTGCCTGCTGCGACGTTTTTTAGATTGGCTTTGAACGTCTCTTCACTGGCGTTATCCATAGAGCTGGTAGGCTCGTCCAGTAATAAGATGGGCGGGTCTTGAACCAACGCGCGGGCAATGGCAACCGACTGTTTCTGCCCACCCGATAGCGCTTGGCCGCGCTCGCCTACCTGCAGATCGACGCCATGAGGATGGCTGTTGACCAAGCTTTCCAGCCCCGCTAGCTCGATGGCCCGCAGCAGCGCATCGTCATCCACTCGGTCACTACCACCCCCTGCCACGATATTGTCACGCAGCGAGCCTGAAAATAGGCTGACATCCTGAGGCACATAGCCTATGTGGCGGCGTAGTTGTAACGGGTCGAGCTGACGAATATCGACATTATCGACCAGCACCGCCCCGGCGGTGGGCTGATAAAAACCTAGCACGAGTTTATTGAGCGACGATTTTCCACAGCCAATGCGCCCCAGGAGCGCCACTTTTTCGCCCGCTTTGACCGTAACAGAAACATCCTTCAAGGCGTCACGCTCTTCATTGGGATAGCGTAACGTCACTTTTTCAAGGCGAATATTGCCTGCAAAGCTGGGCTTTTCTACGTACGCCTTGCCTTCGTGCCGCTCTACCTTTTTATTCATGACCGCATTCAATGACTCTAGTGCGGTGGAGGATTGATGATACTGAGCCAGCAGTGCAGCGGCTTGACTGATAGGCGCCATGGCTCGCGAAGAGAGCATATAGGCAGCGATCAGGCCACCCTGAGTCAGATTCCCCTGGATGATTTGATACACCCCGACGATGATGACGCAAACGGCCACACTATGCTGTGCCCACTGAGCGACGTTAGAGACCGACGTGCTGACCATTTTCAATTGCGCGCCGGTCTTGGATAGAAAGGCCGACGCTTTTTCCCAATGACGCTGGATGCGACTTTCGGCCCGTAACGCTTTGACGTTTTCCAACTGGGAGATGGACTCGACCAAGAGCGAGTTACGCTGCGCGCCGACCTCCCAGGTCGTTTGCGAAAGTTCGTGGAGCTTTCCTTGAGCCGCCAAGGCGTAGAGCAATACGAATACGATCCCAACCAGTACAGGGAGCACGAGCCAGGGGTTGATCAGCGCAATAATGGCGGCAAACATCAGCACGAACGGTAAGTCCACGATGCCTAGGATGGTTGCAGAACCGATAAAGGCACGCACTGATTCGAACGACTGAAGCGTGGAGGTGAAGGACCCCGTCGAGGCGGGCCGCTCTTCCAAACGCAGCCCCAGTGATTTGGCCATGATACTTGATGAGAGCTTGACGTCTGCCCGGCTGGCGGCCAAGTCGACAAAGCTGCTTCGCATTAGCCTTAGGGCCAAGTCGAAGCAGAGAACGATAAAAATACCGACGGCGAGCACCCAAAGCGTTTCTGTTGCTTGGTTAGGCACGACACGATCGTAAACATTGAGAACGAATAGGGGCATGGCGATGGCGAATACGTTAATCGCCACCGACCCCAGAACGATATCGCGGTAAAGCCGACGATTTTCACGAATAACGCCCCAAAACCAGTGCTGGTCACGGCGTTTTTTAACGCCCGGCTCGGATGCGTTATCAGCTAAAAACTTTGGGCGAACGTAAATAGCCTCGCCACTATAACCCGCGTAAAGCTCGTCGAGAGAAATGTCGACGTCCGACTCTGAGAGTTCGGGAAAAATGACGCGGGCTCTTTTCTGCTTAAGATCCAGCCCCAACAAGACACAGGCTCGGCCGGGTTCGAGCAGAAGAATCACCGGGAATAGCGCTGGATTCAGTCCAGACAGCCGACTTTTAGTAATTCTAGCCGTCAAACCCGCCCGTGAGGCAGCTCGCCCAAACACCGAGGGCGTCAATTTGCCCTGTTCCAACGGCAGGCCTGCCCGAAGTGCTTCCGATGACACTTCATGTTGATGAAAAGAAGCGATTACCTTGAGGCACTCAAGCAGCTCATCACGCCCCTCTAGTTCATTGGGGCTGATTTCATCCGATCGCGAATGGGGAGCCTCCGCCCTACTCAGGTTTGGTTGTGTCACAAAGACCTCATTACCCTAAAACGCATTAAGCGACTCGTATTACACACCCAATGGGTAGTGCTTGCCTGCCGCCCTGCGCGGCAGGCTCAGAGGATGGCTAGTTACTCATAGACGCTGGATGCTCTAACCATTGGTGACAAAGGCATCACCATACCCCATTCGTTGTAGCGTTTGCTGTAGCGCCTGAGCATCACTGAACGAGGCCACCGGCCCCAGTTGAACGCGATAATTTCCCGCCGACGCATACACCCGTGACTGGCTTGTTAGCTGCTCTCCTAACTCAACGCTTAACTGTTGAGCGCGCTCAGCGGCACTTAGCGAGGCGACTTGAATATAGAGACTGCTCTCGATGGCCTCAGGCTCAACCGCTGCGTTGGCGTACACAGGCGCATCGATTGGCATCACGACTGGCTCACTCGGCTCGTTGTAGGCGGTGGTGAGCGTGTCGCTGGACAACGACGAAGCGGAAATGCCACGGGTGAAATCTTCCAGAGTGAAGCCACGCGGGCCATCGGTAGCGCAGGCCATCTCAGGGTCTTGCGCTAAATCTTCGTAGCCCAACTCTGCCAAGGTTGGAATGTCTTCACGGACCACTTCCAACGTTTGCATGAGCTGCCCCATGGCGGCCAGCGTCCGCGCCTGGGCCAGTGTCAGGTCGAATTCCGCATTGGCATAGGCACGGCTGGCCTCGAAGTACTCATTCTCACTGTCCAGCACGTCCAAAAGGGTGCGCTGGCCAATATCGAACTGCTGCTGATAAGCGCCACGCACGCGATCGATGGATTGGCGGTGGTCGTTGAGATAGCGCAACTGCTCATTAAGACGCTGCGTATCGTTGTAGGCGATTTGTGTCGTCTGACGGACATTGGTACACGCCACTTCACGCTGATTGACGGCCTGCTCGATGCGCGTCGTGGCAGCTTCGAACGCGGCACTATCAGAACCACCGCGATAGAGGTTCATGCTTGCCACGAGCTGAATGCTGTGCTCATCGCTGCGACCAGCGATCGAGTCGTCTTGGTTATTGGTACCGGTACGGCCTTGAATATCCAGGCGTGGCATGAAGGCGGCACGAGCGGCATTTTGCTCAGCACGCTGAACGGCAATGTTCTCAATGGCCGCATGGAAATCGGGATTGCCCTCAAAGGCCATTCGCACTGCTTCGCTGACATCGCTGGGCAGCTCGTCAGCCAGCGAGGGTGCAGGCGACATATTTTGCGGTGGTAGCTCACCGACGATCCGCTGGTAACGTGCCGTCACATCATGCAGGTTCGAAGCTTCGGTCATCAAATTGGATTCGGCCAGCGCCAAACGACCGCTGATTTGCTCCAGATCCACTCCACGCCCAGCACCAGACAGTGCACGCTCTTCGATCTGCGAGAAAACACGCTGGTGTTCGCGATAGTTATCTTGCGCCAAGCGGACCATTTCTCGGAATCGCAAGACATCTAGATAGGTTTCAAACGCTTCCAGCGCTACCGTTTCGCTGGCCCCCAGCAACTCGAAGTAAGCGATGAGGCGCGTACGATCCAAGCGCTCTACTTCGCTGCGTGTCGCAAAGCCATCGAATACCATTTGCGTCAGAGTGAGCTCGGCAAAGTCACTGCTGTAACTGCCACGTCCATCGTTTTGCTGGTCTTGGCGCCCCACCCCGGCCGTCACGTCGATCGACGGCAGGTAGTTACCCTGAGCCACGCGCACATCACTTCCCGCCGCGCTAAAATTGTTCCAAGCTGCATTGACCTGCGGGTTACTCACGATCGTTTGCTGAATTGTGGTATTGAGATCGGTCATACCAGGCGCGTACAGCGTAGAAGGCAGCTGCTGGGCAAGCGCCGTCAGCGGTAAACAGGCAAGCGTGGTCAGTGTCCAGGGTCGGACAGCGCGCTGAAGTGAGAGAGGTGTGCGTTTCGTTGTAACGTTGTCTTTCATGGCCAGAGATCCCTAATGAACGTTTTCGCTACCGATGAGCAAGTCGCCTTTCCTTCGTAACAACACACGACACATTGTCACCCCCTGGGCTGCTTACCCCGACTAAACACTGCCAGATCAACATGAAGCTGGCTATCGTCGCTGGTGATATTGTCTTAGTTAAATCACCCTAACGGGATGATATTAGCTTAAATTAATCGTATTAGCGGCAGTGACAAGCTATAAAAACAAAAGTCACAAAAATTTACAATAAGCGGCCAAAAAAACACACTACAGCGCTGGCTCACGCCGTGCTTGGGGAATCTGTTGAATCGCCAACCCGCACAGAATCAGTATTAAACCCACTAGGGTAGACAGCCGCATTGGCTCACCGACGACCAAGAACAGCAGCAAAAGGGAGACAGGCGGCGACAAGAAGATCAGATTAGAGACCTTGGCAGTTCGTGAAACGCTCTGCACGGCCATTTGCCAAAGCACGAACGCAACGCCCATTTCGAAGAGGCCGACATACGCACCAGCCCCAAGCGCAGACCACCCGTGCCACTGCAGGCCAGGGCCAAAAAGTAACAATAGTGTTAAAACAGGTAACCCAACACTGAAATTCTGCCACTGCCCTACCAACGGCTGCCGCGCGTCTTTCGCATTGAGCAGCCAGTAAAGCGCCCATACCAGTGTCGATGCCAACGCGAAAACGACCCCCAGAGGATCTTCGAAAGCAACGTTGAAGACCTCTCCTCGGGTAGCAATGACCCAAACGCCGCTGTAAGCCACCAAACCAGCCCCTACATCCGAGCGGGTGAGACGATGTCCCAGCAGCGGCACTGCCAAAAAAGCCATCGCCAGTGCCCATGTATAGTTGAGCGCCATGGCCTCTTGGCCAGGTAGCCGGTCATAGGCAGCAAATAGCAACAAGTAGTAAGCCACGGGGTTCATTAACCCAGCCCAAAGCGCCGTCCCCCACCCCCAGCGTAGCGCAACGCGCATATGCCCTTGCTTGACGACGATGGCGCCCATTAGCATCCAGGACACCAGAGCGGCCAACCACATGAGTTCAAGCGGGCTCATCCAGGCCAGGGCGACTTTGAATGCCGTCGCCACGGTCGACCAAAGCGCGACGGCGCCCAAGCCATACAGTACTGCCTGCTGATCTTGCGTCATCGGTCGATATGCCCCAGGTCTTGGGCAGGATCGATCTGGTCGCGCACCTGCTGTTTGAGCGTTTTAATGTCGGGAAACCCACCATCTCGCTTACGCTCCCAGAGAAGCGAGTCATCACACCAGATCTCGAAAGTACCGCCGTGAGAGGGTGAGAGCGCGACTTCTGTCAACTGCTCACCAAACGTAGAGAGAAGTTCTTGCGCATACCAAGCGCTGCGTAGCAGCCACTGACACTGTGTGCAGTAGCGAATATGAATGCGGGCCATTGTGCAAATCCTTATCGATCGGTTCCTTTTACTGCGCAGCGGCGCTGACTAACCCCTTTTGCCAGCATTATGTGGCATCCTGAGGGTATTCTGTCATCTTGTATGAGTAAACCTCCAAGGAACCGATGATGGCCCAACCGGATGTTTCACAAACGCAGCTTTATGAGTGGCTTACTGGCGATGACGACAGCCGGATGTGCGACGACATTCCTGACGGCGCTTGTCAGGAACAGCCGCGCAACTTTTTTCTTCACCTGTTGGCATCGCTGGGCAATAAACTCGCCGACGAACTCTCGAGCGCTCGTCTGGTCCTGCCCTGGCTGCTGGGCATCATCGGCGCACCGGTCTGGATGGTGGGGTTACTCGTTCCCATCCGCGAGGCAGGCGCCCTGCTCCCCCAACTGTTCGTCGCCGGCTTCATTCGTTTGAAGCCCCAGCGTAAATGGGTGTGGGTCGCGGGGGCCACTCTTCAGGCCGTGGCCGCCGCCCTGTTAGCACTGCTTGCCTTGATCGGCCACGGAGCACTTGGCGGCGGGCTGGTGCTGGCCGTACTCGTCATGCTGTCATTAGCGCGCGGACTCTCGTCAATTGCTACGAAAGACGTGCTCGGCAAAACCATTGCCAAACGCCGCCGCGGTACGCTGATGGGTTGGAGTGGCAGCATCGCCGGTGCCGCCACGCTCATAGCCGGGGGTGTCTTAGTCCTCTTTGGCGACCGTCCCGGGAATATTGCCTTAGCCATTCTGCTAAGCGTGGCCGCAGCGGGGTGGCTGATCAACTCGCTGTGCGCTGCGCGCATCAAAGAGGTGCCAGGCGCCGTGGAAGGCGGTGAAAACGCCTGGGATAGCATCAAACTCGGCATGTCTCTAATGCGCGAAGACACTACGTTTCTTCACTTCAACGTGGCGCGTGCGCTGCTGCTCTCTAGCGCGCTCGCCCTGCCCTACCTGGCACTGCTGGGGCAGCAGCAAAGTGGCACCGAGCTGGGCGGGCTGGGCATTTTGGTAGTGGTGTCGGGATTGGCCGCGATGGTGGCAAGCCCCATCTGGGGAAAAAGAGCGGACCGCTCCAGCCGTCGGGTCATGCGCGACGCGGCCATCGGCACGGCTATGTGTTGCCTGCTGGCAGCTCTGATCGCCTGGTTGCCAGGCAGTTGGACGCAGAGCGTGCTGCCTTATGCGGGTGTCTACGCTCTATTGGTGGTGGTTCACCACGGCGTGCGCTTGGGGCGCAAAACGTATTTGGTCGACATCGCTAACCAAGACAATAGAGCGCTATACGTTGCGCTTTCCAATACCTTTACTGGTGTGCTAATGCTCATCGTTGGTGGCATGATTGGCGCATTGGCACAGTGGTTAGGCAGCGCTATGCTGCTGGTGATTTTGGCGTTGATAGCCCTCGGCGCCATGCTTAGCGCGCACCGACTCCCCGAAGCGGAGTGATATTGCCGATTGCAAAGCCGATCGACGCTCGCCATGATGGTCAGCAAATCACGGTGGCTAGCTGTTTTTTTGCTATCCTATTTTTGTTTGATGGTGTTAAAGACGGCATCGTCCTGCACTAAAGAGCGCCCCGCGCTGACGCACAGCGCCATGGCGGAGAAAGACGAGAAGCAACAGGAACCCATTGATGAAACGATCTCCCTTGATAAGCCCGGAGTTACTCGAACGCATTGTTGACGCTTCTGAAGATGGCATTGTCGTTGCAGAGCAGGAAGGTGACGAAAACATTCTGATTTACGTGAACAAAGGCTTCGAGCGTTTGACGGGCTACAGTGCAGACGAAATCCTCTATCGCGACTGCCGCTTTCTACAAAACGAAGATCGCGATCAGGATGCGCTCATGTCGATACGTGAGGCACTGCAGGACGGTCGCCCCTCCCGCGAAGTGCTACGTAACTACCGTAAAGATGGCACGATGTTTTGGAACGAACTCTCCATCACCCCGGTATACGATGAAGCCGATAAGCTGATGTACTACATCGGGGTGCAAAAGGACGTAACGGAGCGTGTCGAAGCGCAGCTAGCCCTGGCAGAATTGAAAAAGCAGCAGGAGCACGCAGAGTAACGTCTCACCGTCATCGCACCGACAAGAATAAGTAATACTCAGACGATTAGAGACCGCTCCCACGCCACAATCATGACACATGCGTCAAAAACGCTTGAACTTCCAACCCAGTGGCGCTATATAGCGCCTAGGCGCTTAATGAGCGTTAGGCGCTTTTTACGCATTTTCCTATAGCGTAAGAAGCCGTTGTGATGCCGGTGCGCCGGCTTGGGTTGGAGGGCATACCATGAGCCGTGACCCCTTAAATCGTGACACCTATACCAACGACGGTCTTGACGCAGACGATTTCGACACTGTGGATGCCGTCAACGACGACCACTATGGTAAAAGCAAACCCAGTAAAGCGGATACCCTGCGTGCACGTCGCCAAGTAGAAGCGTGGCTGGAAGAGCGTCGCCTGCAGCGGGCGATCGAAGACGACTGGGACGAAGAAGAGTAATGATGACCCGGAGGGCACCTAGACGTGCCCTTCTTTTTGGGCGCCTCTTGCAACGCGGGTTTACTGGCCTTTAGCCGCGCGGGGCACTATCATCTGTGCACCAAGCCAGCCTCTTGCTGGTCTCGCTTTTACTACAACCTAACGGATTTCCATGGCGCAATACGTATTCACCATGAACCGGGTCGGCAAAGTCGTGCCGCCCAAAAAGCAAATTCTCAAGGATATTTCGCTCTCGTTCTTCCCCGGCGCCAAAATTGGCGTGCTGGGTTTGAACGGTGCCGGTAAATCCACGCTGCTGCGCATTATGGCCGGTGTCGATAAAGAGTTTGAAGGTGAAGCTCGTCCGATGCCCGGTATCAATGTGGGCTATTTGCCCCAGGAGCCGCAGCTAGATGACGAGAAAAACGTCCGTGATACCGTCGAAGAAGCGCTGGGTGCCATCAAAGAAGCACAGGAAAAGCTCGATGCGGTATACGCCGCTTACGCCGAACCTGACGCGGACTTCGATGCCCTTGCCAGCGAGCAAGCACGTCTGGAGAACATCATCGAAGCGGCAGACGCGCATAATATCGAGCGCAAACTAGAAGTGGCCGCCGAAGCCCTACGCCTGCCGCCGTGGGAGGCCAAAGTCGGCAACCTCTCTGGCGGTGAGCGTCGCCGTGTGGCGCTCTGTCGTCTGCTGCTCTCCAGCCCTGACATGCTGTTACTCGACGAGCCCACCAACCACCTGGATGCAGAGTCCGTGGCTTGGCTGGAGCGCTTTTTGCACGACTACAATGGCACCGTCGTGGCAATCACCCACGACCGCTACTTCTTGGACAACGTTGCGGGCTGGATTCTCGAGCTTGACCGTGGGCAGGGCATTCCGTTCGAAGGCAACTACTCCCAGTGGCTGGAGCAGAAAGAGCAGCGCCTGACCCAAGAGGCGAAGCAAGAAGCGTCTCGTCAGAAAGCCATCAAGCAAGAGCTCGAATGGGTGCGCAGCAATGCCAAAGGCCGCCAGGCGAAGAGCAAAGCGCGCCTTAACCGCTTCGAAGAAATGCAGTCTGGCGACTTCCAGAAGCGTAACGAGACCAACGAGATCTACATTCCGCCTGGCCCGCGCCTGGGTGACAAGGTGATCGAGTTCCACAACGTCACCAAGCGTTTCGATGACAAGCTGCTCTACCAAGACCTCTCCTTCACCATCCCCCCTGGCGCCATCGTCGGGATCGTGGGTGGTAACGGCGCGGGTAAATCGACACTGTTCAAGCTGGTCACCGGTAAAGAACAGCCGGATGCCGGTGAGGTGGCGATCGGTGAAACCGTCGACATCGCTTACGTCGAGCAGTTGCGCGATGCGCTAGACGATAAACAGACCGTTTGGGAAGCCGTGTCAGACGGGCAGGACATTCTCAATATCAACGGCTATGAAGTCTCCTCACGCGCCTACGTGGGCCGTTTCAACTTCAAGGGCAACGACCAACAAAAACGTTTGGATGAGCTGTCCGGCGGTGAGCGGGGTCGCCTGCAGCTAGCGCAGACCCTGAAACAGGGGGCTAACGTACTGTTGCTGGATGAGCCCTCGAATGACCTGGACATCGAAACGCTGCGCGCTCTGGAAGAGGCGTTGCTCGCCTTCCCCGGCTGCGCGATGGTGATCTCTCACGACCGTTGGTTCCTGGATCGAATCGCCACGCACATTTTGGCGTTCGAAGGTGATTCCGAAGTGGTGTTCTTCGACGGTAACTACACCGAGTACGAAGAGGACCACAAAAAACGCGTCGGTAACGACACGCCGAAGCGCATGAAGTACAAGCGTATCGACGCCTAACGTCGTGCTCCTCGACGCAAAAAGCCCTGCTCATGCAGGGCTTTTTTATGACGATGGAAACGTGTCTGACGAACGTCTCACCCCGCAGGCCAAGTAAACTCACGACCGCCCAGTAGATGCATATGAATATGGTAGACGGTCTGCCCACCCATCTCATTGCAGTTCATCACCACTCGATAGCCGTCTTCCGCGAAGCCTTGCTGTTTGGCGAGCTGTGCCGCGGTGTGCTGTAAGCGACCTACGAGCGCCACGTCGTCTGCTTCGATATCGTTTAGCGTTGGGATGTGCTTTTTAGGAATGATGAGCTGATGCGTTGGCGCCTGGGGGTTAATATCGTTGAACGCCAGTACGTGCTCATCCTCGAACACGATGTCTGCCGGAATCTCGCGGTTAATGATTTTACAGAATAGGCACTCCATCGCAGCCTCCTTACGTTTGGCGCGTTTATGGTCGGTCGAGCAGCGCCGCCTTAGCGAAAACGGCGCTGCGATAGCAGGTGGCGAACCAGCGGTGCGAGTATCAGCTCCATCGCCAAGGACATACGAGCACCGGGCACCACCAGGGTATGCGGACGGGTCATAAAAGAATCTTGGATCATCGCCAGCAGCCATGGAAAATCCACCGTCGACGGGTCACGAAAACGAATCACCACGAACGACTCGGCATCGGTGGGAATATCCTGCACTTCGAAGGGGTTGGAGGTATCGACCGTGGGCACCCGCTGGAAATTGATGTGAGTACGCGAAAACTGCGGCTGAATATAGCGCACGTAATCATCCATACGCCCCAAAATGGTATCAATGACCGCTTCCTGAGAGTAGCCGCGCAGTTTGGTGTCACGGTCGATCTTTTGAATCCACTCCAGGTTCATCGTCGGTGCCACGCCGACCAGCAAATCGACGTGACGGGCAATATCGTACTCTTGCGTCACCAAGCCGCCATGCAACCCTTCATAAAAGAGCAGATCGGTACCGCAGGGCAGTGACTGCCACTCGGTGAAAGTGCCTACGCGATAACCCGCCTCGATTTTCTGCTTGTCTTCCGCGTGAATGTAGTGCCGAAACGTGCCGGTACCGTGCTCTCCGTACTCGATGAACAGGCCTTCCAAGCGGTCGAGCAGGTTGGCCTCGACGGCAAAATGAGACAGCTCGTCCTTACGCTCCGGCTCTTCGCGGAAAATACGTTTGAGATCATCGCGGGTATAGCGGTGGAAAGCGTCGCCATCCACCATGGCCGCATGCACGTCTTCACGGAGGAACATGCGCTCGAAACTGCGGCGGACGGTCGTGGTCCCCGCCCCTGACGAGCCCGTCACCGCGATGATGGGATATTCTCGCGACATTTATCCCCCCCGGGCATCCGCCAGCGTTTGCTTTAGCGCATCGGGAATCGCCACCGGCCGCCCCACCGCCAGGTCCAGTAGCAGCTTGTTGACTCGCGCGGTCGCTACGACATCGCCTGTATCTGCCTTGATGACCCGCTGATAGATCGTCAACGCTTTGCCCTCGGGCTCGGGCACCGCCGTTTCGATGACCAGCGCGTCAGGAAAGCGCGCCTCCTGTTGATACTGCACGGCGAGATCCACGACCACGCTGGGGTAGCCGTGCATATCCCACTCCGGCAGATCCAAGGCCATAAAGGCCTTCGCCCGCGCTTCATGAAGCAGCGACACCAGGGCATCGTGCCCCAAGTGGCGGCCATAATTCATATCCGTCACCCGCACCGTCAGCGAATGGCGATGAATGACCGCTGCCAAAGGGAAGTCCAGCGAGACACGCTCCATTGCTTTACTCCTTGTCGGGTGACGATATGACCGGGAAAAGTCGCTTTTTACTGCTCCCGCGCAATGGCGCGGAAGGCGATATCACGGCGGAACTCGACGCCTTCCCAGTGAATCGCGCTAACCCCTCGATACGCCTGCTGCTGAGCCGCCGAGACGCTGTCGCCCAAGGCCGTGACACACAGCACGCGCCCACCGGCCGTAGTGATCTCACCTTCTGCATTTTGCGCCGTCCCCGCGTGGAAGACCTTGCACTGCGCCCGCTCGGCATCGTCCAAGCCGTGAATCACGTCGCCTTTACGATAGCTACCGGGATACCCACCCGCGGCCAGCACCACGCCCACGGCGGCACGGGAATCCCACGTACACTGCTTTCCGGCCAGCTCGCCTTTTGCGCCAGCCAAACAGAGCGCCGCCAAATCGGAGGTAAGGCGCATCATGATCGGCTGGGTTTCCGGGTCACCAAATCGGCAGTTGTACTCGATGACTTTGGGATTGCCTTGCGCATCGATCATCAGCCCCGCATACAGGAAGCCGGTATACGCGTTCCCCTCCGCGGCCATACCGCGCACGGTGGGGAGAATGACCTGCTCCATGATCCGCGCATCGACGTCGGGCGTGACGACCGGCGCAGGGGAGTAGGCGCCCATGCCGCCCGTGTTGGGGCCCGTGTCGCCATCGTAGGCGCGCTTGTGATCCTGACTGGTCGCCATCGGAACGACGTTTTCGCCATCTACCATGACGATGAAGCTCGCTTCTTCGCCGTCGAGAAACTCTTCGATGACGACACGCGCGCCCGCATCACCAAAGGCATTGGCTTCGAGCATATCGCGAATCGCCGCCTCGGCTTCCGCTTCGCTCATGGCCACGATGACCCCTTTACCCGCCGCTAAGCCGTCGGCTTTGATCACGATCGGCGCGCCCATCTCAGCCAAATACGCTAGCGCAGGCTCTACGGCCGTAAACGTCTGGTAGGCCGCGGTGGGAATGTCATGACGGGCCAGAAAGTCCTTGGTGAACGACTTGGAGCCTTCGAGCTGGGCGGCGCGCTGGCTGGGGCCAAAAATCGTCAAACCGGCGGCTTGGAAGCGGTCGACGACACCTTCGACGAGCGGCGCTTCTGGGCCAACGACGGTCAGGGCAATCTGCTCTTGCTGAGCAAACGCGACCAGTGCCTCTAGGTCGGTGACACCAATGGCCACATTGGTCAGCTTGGGCTCCGTTGCGGTCCCTGCGTTGCCAGGCGCGACGAAGACTTGCTCGACATCACTGGACTGGGCGAGTTTCCACGCCAGGGCATGTTCGCGGCCACCGCCACCGATCATCAAAACTTTCATGGGTATCCTTCTTAAACGGGAGAGCGTCGATGGGCGGCATTATGCCACAACGTACCACCCCGTGGCCTTAGGAACGCTTGTCCGATGTCTCGTCATCGTCCGTCTGGGTAGGCTGGTTGAGCGCGTTTTGCCAAAACCGCATGTTCTCTTCGGCCAATTCACGCATGAACTCGATCGGCGAGTGGCGCATGGCCTGCTGCCACTGGGTCTGCATCCGCTTTTGCTGCTCTAGCATTAGCTGCGTGCCCTGCTCCAAGTAGCGTGCCAGCGGCAGTGGAGAGGACATATCGTACACACGAATCAGCTGCGCCAGCAGGTCATTGGAAAACACTTCGGCTTCACTATCCGCCTGTTCTTGTTCGATAATGATCGATAGCAGGATGGTGCGCGTTAGATCTTCACCGCTTTTCGCATCTTCGACGCGAAACGGCTCTTCTTCAATGATCAAACGGCGCAGGTCCTCGAGCGTGACATAACGGCTCTGCTGGGTGTCGTACAACCTGCGGTTGGCATATTTACGAATTACGCGCACAGCGCATCTCCTTAAACGCGATAAAGGCTTTTGTCGCCGTTGCTGCTATTGTGCCTGCAACACGCGCCCATGCAAGCCAGCTTAGCGGATTCGTGGTGTTAAGCACGCCTTTCCTTGGACCAATAGACGACGACTATGAATTTGATACTGCTAGACCCAAGCGAGGTCGACGCTCACCACGCGCGCATTACCGATGCGCGGCGCTTGACCCATTTACACGACGTACACCGTGCCCAACAGGGCGACCGCTTGACGGTGGGCATTCAGGGCGGCGCCATGGGTAAAGCCTCGCTGATAACACTCAGTCAACACGAAGCGCTCTTTGCGCTGGAGGATCTTTGTGAATCGGCGCCCCCCGCCCTGCCCGTTCACCTCGTGCTGGCCTTGCCGCGCCCCCGTATGTTAGCGCGAACGCTAGAGCACGTGACGGCGCTGGGCGTCAAAGAGATCACCTTGCTGCATACTAAACGGGTAGAAAAGAGCTATTGGCAATCACCGGAGCTAAGGGCTGACAAGATTCATCAACATTTAGTGCTGGGCCTCGAGCAAGCACGAGATACCCTGCTGCCCAATGTGACGCTGTGCAAGGGCTTCAAAGCGTTTCTAGAAGGCCAGCTCCCGCAACTACTGAGCGAACGTCGCGGGCTAGTCGCTCACCCGGGAATGGAAAACGCCTGCCCACGCGACGTGGATGAACCCACTCTGCTACTGGTCGGTCCTGAAGGTGGTTTCATTCCTTGGGAGGTGGAGCAACTGATTCAGGCAGGCTGCGAGGGCATGCACTTGGGACCGCGCATCCTACGCGTCGAAACAGCCGTCACCGCGCTGCTGTCACGGCTGTTTTGAGTGCTACCTGACTAATAAAGGATCAAGACTGGTCGTCTTCTGGGTCGTGGGGAACGTACGCAGCGTTTTCTCCACACTCGGGTTCCTGTAGAAACGTATTGCGTACGTCCAGCAAGCCCAGGTGGCTGATGGTACGACGCCCCAATAGTAGCGGATAGATCATCTCTTCTCGGTCACGCAGGCTAAACTGCTCCTCGTAGATGGTATCCCCCATGCACACGTCCATCAGCACCACCGGGCGCTCGTCACGCCCCCCGGCGCCGCGCACGGTTTGCTCGCGATAGAGAGGACGCTCGATTTGGTCGCTAAAGGTGTCACCGCTCTCTTGATCTTCCAGCTTCAAACGAAAGCGCACCCACTCCTCACCCTCTTTCTCGAACATTTCAATGTCTCGGGCATCCAGAGAAGAGGTCAACGCCCCGCTGTCCAGCTTGGCTTTGACCGCGATGCCCCAGGGCTCGATATAGGCATTTTCGACCCAGCCGAAGACGTTGTCTTGCGTTTGAGCGTCCTCTGCCTGTGCAGTCGCTCCCAACAGTAGCGTGCTGGCCAGCACGCTGGCACCCCATACTCCTAAGCCAGTTTTTACCATCTCGACTCATCCTTGGTGAAACATCGACGATTGAACATTAACGTAACCGCTCCAGCAGCGATTGAGTGGCGAAGCCATCGGGAACGATCCCCTGGTCGCGCTGGAAAGCCCTCAAACCCGCCTGGGTATTCGGCCCCATGATGCCATCCGCGACACCTACCGAGTAACCGGCATCGTTCAAGCGCTGCTGGAGCGTTCTGACATCGTCACGCGTCAAAGGTGCCTCATCCCGGGGCCATGACTGCGCGATGCCATCGCGTCCGGCAATGGCATCGGCCAGCGTCGCCACGGCTAGTGCATAGCTCGTTGCATTGTTATAGCGCAGAATCGCGCGGAAATTGGGACCAACGATGAACGCAGGGCCACTCGCCCCAGCCGGGACGATGACCGCAGCGCTATCGAAAGAGGGAAGCTCACCCCGAACGGCACGCACACCTTGTGCAGCCCATTCGGCGCTGCTCTTACGGTCGGTTTGCGAGTAGTCAAAGTCGTCGGGTAACCTGACCTCAGCACCCCAGGGTTGGCCTGCCTGCCAACCAGCGCGCGCAAGATAGTTCGCCGTCGACGCCATGACATCGGGAATACTGCCCCAAATATCGCGCCGCCCGTCGTCATCGCCATCCACCGCGTAGGCTTCGAAACTGCTGGGGATAAATTGGGTATGCCCCATCGCCCCCGCCCAGGAGCCTTTCATCTGTTCGGCGGCAATGTCCCCTTGGTCGATGATGCGCAGGGCCGCCAGCAGCTCACCCCGGGCGAACTCTCGTCGGCGGCCATCGTAGGCCAGCGTCGCGAGGGATTCGAGTGTCGAGAAATCGCCAAAATTGCTGCCGTAATTACTCTCCACGCCCCAAATCGCTACGATGATCTCGGCGGGGACACCGTAGCGCTGTTGCATCATATGCGCTGTCTCGCGGTGCTGCGCCAGCGTCTCTCGTCCATTGTCGATACGCGTTGGCGACACAGCACTATCTAAATATTGCCAAATGGCACGGACGAATTCTGGCTGGTAACGATCTAGCTCGATGACCCGCTCCCGGTAACGAATCCCATCGAACGCCGACGCAAGCGTGGCCTCACTGATACCTTGGCTGGCGGCATAGCGGCGGAACTCGCCGAGCCACTCATTGAAGTTGCCATAGCGCACCTGCTCTGCGGCGCGGGCGTCGACTTCCGTCATGAGCTGGGGGCTTGCCGTCACAGCAGGGACGTATAAAGTAACAGCGGCCAACAGTGGCCACAGCAGGTGGCGGCGGGTACGTATCGAACCATTACGTTTCAATGACCTGGGGCGTGACGTCATAGTATTCATCTCTTGGCAATCCTTAGCGTGAGGCTGATGATGGCTCAGAAATAAACGAGTTACCAGCCTCAGAGAGACAAGCGCCCCAAAACCACAAAATGGAGCATCACCACACTCACCGTTAGCACACAGCGCAGGATCAGATACCACTTGGGAAAGCCTTCGCGCCCTTCCCGGCTAATATCGTAGCCTCCCATCAACAGAAACCCTGCCAACAACACCCAAAGCCCGGTCACCGTGTTGAATAGCAAAGCGGGCCACGCTATCAGGCTAGGCACCATGGCCAGTACTAGCCGCCGTACGTTGTTGTCACGGGGCACTTGAAGCGCACTGCCCCAATGAATGCCCCCTAAAAACGACAAAATCACGGCGCTGTAGTAAGTAAAGCCATAGATGGCACTGACCTGCCAGACAGGCGGTGCCCACCAAGCGGCGAGGCCGCCACCGATGAACGGCAGCAGACCGGCCAAGCCTAAGCTCCATGCCAAGCGTTTTTCAGACTCCATTCGCGCCATCGTTACTCATCCGTTTCTTCGAATTCGGTAGCAGCAATCAACCAGCGCTGCCACTCGTCCGGCAACACGCAAGGCTGCTTGAATTGAGAAGGTGCCACACGCCAGGGCTGGTGGCGCTCCAATCCATAAGGCAACGATTCGAGAGCAGGTAACCAGTAGGCCACGTAAAGCCCTTTCGGGTCGTAGTGGCCTGCCTGCTTCAATACATTGAAGTAGCGATCCTGCCGCGGATCGCGTCCCACTCCGGCAATGTAGCGCCAGTTGCCCCAGTTACTGGCCACGTCATAATCGATCAGGCAGTGTTCGAACCACCAAGCCCCTAACCGCCAGTCGACCTGAAGATCTTTGACTAAAAAGCTCGCGACGTTTTGTCGAGCCCGATTAGAGATCCAGCCAGTACGCCTGAGTTCGAGCATGGCAGCGTCAATGAAGGGGACACCGGTATCGGCGTTACGCCACGTATCGAAAGCCGCATTCGCAGCGGGCAGCGAATCACGGCCGAACAGTGACGCACCTTCAAGCTGCGCAGCGCGATGAAAATAGTCGCGCCATAAAAGTTCGAAGACGATCCAGTAGCTTGATTCACAGCTACCGAACTCGGCCTCCCACGCTTTTACTTCGTGATTCACTTGGCGGGCTGATAGGCAGCCACGGGAAAGCCACGGAGAAAAGCGCGTGGAGAAGTTGGCGCCTAGCAGGCCATTGCGCGTTTTCTTATAAGACTCCGCGCCGTTTTGACGCCATAAGTAGTGCTGTAAACGATCGTTCGCTGCCGACTCGCCGCCCACGAATACGAACCCCTGACGATTATCGGGTTGCCAAGCGGCGCTGGTTTCACACACCGACTTCAACGGTGGGAAACCGCGTGGCGCACCGTCAGGCCAGCCTGGCAGGGTGACCGGCGCGGGTAAGGGAGGCGGTATTTCACACTGTTTTTCTACACTGCGACGAAACGCGGAAAAACTGGATGGCAACGCGTCCAATTCGAACGGCAGCGCAGCAGCGTCGATCAAATAACCGCTATCTGCACGGTAAAGTCGGCAACTATCGGGCAAACCGGCAGCCGCGCGAGTGATGTTCTTCGACTCTTCGCATCCTGAGTGTTCAGCCACTCGGACTTCACGCGCATCAAGCGAGGTAGCCAGTTCGACGACGACCGCTGCCGGGTCGCCAATGCGCACCAACAGGTCGCTACCTCGGCGCAACAATTCTCCGCGAAGCTCCATCAAGCTTTGCCATAAAAAGCGCAAACGCGCTGGTCCTAGCCTAGGCGTCTTTTCACCCGGCACGGCCGCCTGGAGCCAACGCTGGTCGAGCACGTAAAGGCAGAGTAGCTGATGTGGGCAGTGTTCGAAATGTAATAAGGGGTTGTCGGCGACACGCAGATTATCCTGCAGCCAGACAATGTCAGTCGTGCTGTTCATGCTCTTGCCTCCTCGGCGTGCTGTGCTGCTTGGCCTCGCGACGGCAACGTTCGCTGCAGAAGCGCACCTCGTCCCAGCAGCGCGCCCATTTTTTCCGCCAAGTAAATGGGCGCTGGCATTGAACGCAGTCTTTTTGCGGTAAATCGTGTTTCCGTTTCATCTATCCATCTCGCTGCGTGCTGGCTATGCCACGCTACGCCGTAATACATGGACATAATAACTTATACAGTACAATTATTGTATATAAATTGATACCTCGACTTTGCCATAACACGCACCTACCCTCTTTTAAGTCGCGCATAAAAAAAGCCACCCAACCTGGGTGGCTTCTCTTAATTACGGTGACTCTTAACGTTAGTCGGGATCGGTATTGCGAGGGTGGCGCTTCGCGTTTTCTTGCGTCTCCATACCGCTTTTCAGCTCATGGGTGAGCGGGTCGTAGTTAGGGCGCAGCTCATCTTTGACCGTGCCGCTCCAAAGCCGAGAACCTACAAAGTAACCGGCTCGGCCAATCACGTGGGCGGCAATAGGTGCGGTGATCAAAATGAACACGATAATGGCTAACGAACGAGCGACGACCCCTACCTCGGCAAAATGCATGGCCGAGGCCAACATGATCAGAATCACACCCAGCGCGGCGGCTTTGGTGGTGGCATGCATGCGTGTCAGTAGATCGGGCAAGCGAAGGAGCCCTACGGCGGCTAGCAGCATAAAACTCGCGCCAACCAGCAGCATGGCGCCTTTGATGGCATCAATCATCCCGAGGCCCTCCCCGTTCCAAGAAGCGTGCAAAGCCAATCGCGGCCAAAAACCCCATCAACGCAATGACGATGGCCGCATCCAAAAAGCTGGAGACGCCCGATTGAATGGCATACACACCGACCAACCCCACGACCGTCGTCGAGAACAGTTCTAGGGCCACTACGCGATCTGGCAGACTAGGTCCACGCACCACGCGAACGAAGGTCAGCACGAGCGCCAAGCCCATGATCACCTGACTAATTAAAATCACGGTTTCCATTAACGAAATAACTCCAGTGCCCTGTGTTCCATCTCTTTCAAATTGCGCCGAAGCTCCTCTTCGTCGTCCAGGAACATCGCATGGATATACAACACTTTACGGTCATCGGACACGTCTAGGCTCAGGGTACCCGGTGTGAGCGAAATCAAATTCGCCACCAGGGTGATCTCCATTTCGGTGCGTGCCGACAGCGGTAAGGCAATGACCCCCGGCTGCATGTGCCAAGGCGGCGTCAGGATATCGAATGCCACGCGTAAGTTGGCCTGAACCAACTCTTTGATGAAAAAGCCGAGAAAGCCGATGAAGCGCGGCACACGAGCAGGATAGCCTTTCAACCCATCGACTTGAGGCTCGATCAGCAGCAACGCGATATAGCCAAAAATCATCCCTACCAACAAATTCAACCCGGAGAAGTCGCCGCTCAGCAGCACCCAGGCCAAACCAAGCAAGAGGTTCCAAATGGCGCCTGTCATGGTGTTTCCTCCAAGCGGTCATCGACACGTTCGGCCTGTATCTCAAGGGGATCCAGTAGCGCTGCTTCCGCGCTTGCGGAGGCACCGAGTACCGCTTCGATATAGCCTGAAGGCGTCATCAATTGATCGCCTATTTGGTTCATCACCAGCATGATGGGTTCGGCAAACACGCCAATGAGCAGGGACATCATGGCCAGCACCACGACAGGCAGATACATCATCCACAGGCTGGGCTTCAGCAACCGGCCGTCATCGCCAGTCGGTGTCGGTGTTTCGGGCACCTGGTTTTCTTCAGGTAGCGCCTTCCAGAACACTTCGTTCCAGATCTTCACCATGGAGTAGAGCGTCATCAAACCCACGGCCAGAGCGATGCCGGTCGCCACGTAAGCCTCTGCCTCAAAGCCCGCGCGCACCAGCACGAACTTCGCAAAAAACCCCGAGAGCGGTGGGATACCCGCCAGAGAAAACGCGCTGATAAAAAACGCGACGGCCAGCCAAGGCCGCTCACGATAGAGCCCACCCATTTTTTTGAGCTGGTACGTCCCTTGGAGGCGATGCGTAATGCCGCTGATCAAGAACAGGTTCGTCTTGACGATGATATTGTGCATGATCGCGAACACACCGCCGGCAATGGCCAGCGGCGTATAGAGCGCCAGTCCCAATATCATGTAACCAATCTGACTGACGATATGAAACGAGAGGATACGACGAAATTCATACTGAGCGGCGGCGCCTAACACGCCGGTCACCATGGTCAATACTGCTCCCCACAGCATGATGTCTTGGAGGTAGCCCATGGTTTGATCAAAGATCAGCGTAAATACCCGAAACAGCGAGTAAACGCCCACCTTGGTGAGCAGTCCCGCAAACAACGCCGATACCGCCACCGGCGGCGTATGATAGGACGCAGGCAGCCAAAAAAATAGCGGAAACGCGGCGGCTTTGATACCAAAGGCCACCATGAACATCACCGCCAGCACTTCGACCATACCGCTGTGCTCGGCCTCATCCATGCGCAGCGCAATATCGGCCATATTGAGCGTTCCCACCGTGCCGTAGAGCAACCCCACCGCGCTGAGAAAAATCACCGAAGCCAGCAGGTTGAGCGTGACGTACTTGATGGCGCCCTCCATCTGGGCGCGCTCGCCACCGAGCGTGAGGAGCGCAAACGAGGCCACCAGCATCACTTCGAACCAGACATAGAGGTTGAAGATATCGCCCGTTAAAAAGGCGCCCGCCACCCCCGCCAGTAGCAAATGCATCAGCGGGTAGTAGCCAAATTTTTCGTGGCCGCGGCCAGTCGTCGCCAGGGAGTAAATCCCCATGGCCAAGCCGATGATGCCGGTGAGCAGTATCATCACAGCGCTGAGCATGTCAGCGACGAGCGTGATCCCAAACGGTGCTGGCCAGCTGCCCATTTGAATGGTGATGTAGCCATCTTCCAAGACCGCAACGAACAGCCACAGGCTGACGACGAATAGCGCGACGTTGCCCGCCACGGCAATAAAACGCTGCATCGGGCGCGAACGCCAAAACATCAGCGAAATGGCCCCAGAAAGTAGCGGCAGTAAAACGGGAAGTGCGACTTCAGGCCTCACGTGTCGGTATCCTTCATCTTGTCCAAGTCATCCGCCTTGACGATTTCATAAGCGCGGCGAATCAGCACCACCGCAAACGCCAATACACCAAAGGCAATCACGATAGCCGTCAATACCACTGCTTGCGGCAAGGGGTCGGCAACGCCACCCAATGGCTGCATCATGCCTTCGGGGATCAGGGGGGGCGCACCCCGCGTCATACCGGCCGTGGTAAAAATTAACAGGTTAGCGGCGTTGGACAGCAGCAGCAGACCAATCACCAGCTTGACGATAGAGCGACGCAACATCATGAATATGGCGGTCGCGTAGAGCAGGCCTATGACGAGGGCCATTAACGGTTCCATCGGCGACCTCCCGATTCGATGAGTCTAAGGGACTTATGGCTCATCCTTATCCACCTCCATTAATGCCATGACCATACCCATGACGGAGCCCAGTACCGCCAGATAGACGCCAATATCGAAAATCAGCGGCGTCGAGGCTTTGAAGTCGATCACCGGAATCGTCCACCACTGAGCAGTCAGAAAAGGCTGCCCCATGAACCAAGCGGGCACTACCGAGATCATCCCAAAAAAGAGTCCTGCGCCGATCAAGTCTCGCGGGTCGACCATGCGCAGTACCTCTTTCGTGGCGCTTACGCCAAAGGCAAATAAATACAAAGTGAACGCGCCCGCTGCCACGAGCCCAGCAATGAATCCTCCCCCGGGCTCATCATGCCCCCGCAGCAGCAGGAAGACCGAGAACATGAGCTGCAGCGGCATGAGAAAGCGCGCTGCGGTGTTTAAAATGATCGTGCCTGATTTAACCATCGTAGGGCTCCTTCACGCTGGCTTTTTCGCCACTATTTGTCCTACCCTCCGTTTCGCCGTGGCGAAGCTTGAGCATGGCAATCACGCCAATGGCGGCCAACGCTAGCACGAACATCTCACCCAAGGTGTCGAGGGCACGGTAATCGACCAGGATGACATTGACGATATTTCGACCATGGGCAAGCGGCGCACTGTTCTCGACCATGTAGGTCGAGATGCTTTCGAACTGATCGATACTCCACGCCGTCATGATCAATAAGAGCATCAGCACGCCCATGGTCGCTGCAACCGACCCATCGCGAATGCGCTCCAGATTCGTGGAGAGGTTGGAGAAGCGAGGCAGCCGGAAGAGCACCAGGACTAGCAGAATCACCGTCATGGTTTCAACGAGCAGTTGGGTAATGCCTAAGTCCGGCGCGCTGAACAGAATGAAGATCAGCGCAATGGAGAAGCCCATGATGCCGACCGAGACAACGGCTCCCAACCGAGAGCGCGAAATCGTGGCGAACAGAGCCCCCATCGCCATGGTGCCCACCACGATCACTTCGTGAAAGCGCACGTCTAGCTCGAGCGCTAGCTGGGGGGAATGGCGCAACAAAATGGAGTTGCCGATTAGCGCAATCAGCACGACCAGCATCACCAATATATAGTTACGCATATAGCCGTTTTGCAGGAGTCGAGTTTGCCACTCGGAAAAGCGCACGATGCCATTCATCAGGCCCTCGTAGCCTGCTTCGGGCCCATAGCGCATCACGGGGGTCAGTCTGGCCAACTGGCCACGTACACTGTCCCAACGCTTGAAGAGAAAGAAACCGAGCAGTAGGCTCACCACGGACATGATCAACGCCATGTTGACGCCATACCACAGCGACAGCGAGATCGGCAGCGCCTCCCCCGCCACTGCCGTGGCCGCCGACGTCAATAACGCATCGGCTCCCAACATGGCGGGCGCTAAGCCAAGCGCGAGCGATCCAAGGGCCAATAGGCCTGGGCCGATCAGCATGCTTAGCGGTGCTTCATGGGGCGTTTTAGGAGTTTCATGGCGTGCGCCATAAAAAGGTCGCAGCGCGATGATGGACGCCACCGCAATGGTCAACACGGCCGCCATAAAGGCGAACACCACCAATATTGACCGGACACGCTCGGCGCCTAGCGCTGCTTCGAGCATTAGCTCTTTACCGATAAAGCCGAGTAACGGTGGCACACCCGCCAAGGAAAGCGCTGCTATCAGTGCAATGGTCGCCGTCACGGGCATCACGCTGCGCAGTCCCCCCATGGCCGTGACATCCTTGGTACCGGTTTCGTGATCGAGAATCCCCGCCACCATGAACAGGGCGCCTTTGTACAGTGAGTGGGCCAGCAAGAACGTCACGAACGCTGTCATGGCATACTCGGAGCCAATGCCTAACAGCATGGTCAGCGTACCCAGCGCCATGACCGTCGAGTACGCCAGCAACTTCTTGATGTTGGTGTGATGAATCGCCAGAAAAGCGCCGGTCAGCATGGTGGTCGCTCCGACCACGGAGAGTATCGTCATCCATAGGGCAGTGCCACCCAGCTCGGGCTGCAGCCGTGCCAATAAGTAAATGCCCGCCTTCACCATGGTGGCGGAGTGCAGATAGGCGGACACGGGCGTTGGCGCTGCCATGGCGTTGGGCAACCAGAAATGGAAAGGGAACTGCGCCGATTTGGTAAACGCACCCAGCAACAAACAGATCAACATGGGGGTATAGAGCGCGTGTTGGCGAAGGTCCTCATCGGCGCGCAGAATGTCATGGAGAGACCAGCTACCGCTTGCTACACCCAGCAGCACTAGCCCTGCCATCAGTGCCAACCCACCGGCCACCGTCACGAACAAACCTTGACGTGCCGATTTACGCGCCTCGATATCCTGGTGATTGAAGCCAATCAGGAGGTAGGAGGTGATGCTGGTCAGTTCCCAAAAAATGAATAGCGTAAGCAGGCCATCGGCGAGCACGAGCCCCAGCATGGAGGCCATGAACGCGACCAGAGCCAAATGGAAACGGGCCATATCCTGATGACCTTTCAAATAGCCACCTGCATAGACCAAGACGCAGGTGCCGATCCCCGTAATCAGCAAGCCAAACAGCAGCGACAGGCCATCGAGCAAAAAGCTTAAGCTGATACCCAATGACGGCACCCACGACCACGCCAATAGCTGAGGGCCCTCATGGAGAACCAACGGCGCTTGGCTTAACAACCAAGCGGCCAAAAGTGCCGGAAATAGCGCAAGCAGCAGGCTTGCTCGCTCCCCAAACCAGCGGTTGAGCAGCGGTGACAGCGCTGCCAACACGAAGCCCATTAATACGGCAAATTGCATCCGGCGCCTTCTCCCTAATTGCGTGCATTCACCTCAAAACGGCCGCTTGTCGACACGTCAGCAGCCGTTCGAGCGTTGAATAAGTGTGATTTTATATCCACAAACCTTATACCAACCCTTCCCACTTTTCTAGGAAAGTCGTTCTCAATAAAAAACCGCCTAGCGCAATACGCTAGGCGGTTTTATGCACCGCCATATGACGTTACGTTGTTGGTAACCAACCCGATAATTCGTTATTCACTACCGCCAATAGTGCATCGATATGGTCATCGCGATCGTTCAAGCAAGGGATGTAGCTAAAGGTTTCACCACCCGCTTCCATGAAACTATCGTGGATCTCCTCTTTGATCTCTTCGAGGGTCTCGACACAATCAGAGGAAAAGGCTGGCGAAAGAATCGCAATGTGCTTGTGCCCTTGTTTCGCCAGTTCGGCAACATGGTCGACCGTTTGCGGACCGACCCACTTTTCAGGACCGAACTGCGACTGAAACGCAGTATCGACCTCCTCTTTGCTCAACCCCAGCTTTTCACGCAGTAGGCGTGTCGTTTTCTGACACTGGCAGTGGTAGGGGTCACCCTCCATCAGATAACGCTCCGGCACGCCGTGATAGCTCGCCACGAGTTTGGTGGGACGACTATCGAAGCCGTCGTACGCCTCTTGTACCGAGTTAGCCAACGCCTGGATATACGTCGGATGCTCGAAATAGGCCGGTACGGTACGGATATAGGGCTGCCACTTCATTTTCATCAGCGTACGAAACGCTTGATCATTGGCAGTAGCGGTAGTGGGCGAGCCGTACTGCGGATAGAGCGGGAAGAAGACGATGCGCTCACAACCCTTCTCTTTCATGCGTTTGAGCACGCTGTCCGTTGAAGGATTGCCGTAGCGCATACAGAAATCGACCTCGACATCGTCGCCGTAAAGCGCTTTCAGGCGCTCGGTCATTTTTTCCGTTTGTGCACGGGTGATGGTCAGCAACGGGCTTTCGTTCTTCTCGTTATTCCAGATGCTCTTGTACGCATTGCCCGAGGAGAACGGACGCTTGGTTAGGATGATGAGCTGCAAAAGAGGCTGCCATTTCCATCCGGCATAATCTACGACTCGTTTATCGGACAAGAACTCGCTGAGATAGCGACGCATGGACCAGTAATCGGTGGCATCGGGCGTTCCCAGATTCGCTAGAACGACGCCCACCTTGGCGCGGGGAACGGCAGGGTGGCTGCTGGGCGCGTGGGCCAAGCGCCCCTCACCGGGTTGATCCTTCACGATGCTATCGGCCATCTCGCTAACTCCTCGGGTGTACGTAATGGGCAAAATCTTAACACTTTTCAGCAAAGTCGCGGCATAAAGTTATACTATCAACATTATTTGTATAACTGCAGGCCAACTCATGTCCAAGCCGTTACTCCTGGTACTGGGTGATCAGCTCACGCTGACGCTGTCAACCCTTCGCGAAGCGCCTTCCAATGCGGTGGTGGCGCTGTGCGAAGTGGCCGAAGAAGCACGCTACGTGCCGCACCATCTGCATAAGATCGGTCTTTTCATGGCCGCCATGCGCCACTTTGCCGACGCCTTGAGAGACAAAGGCTATACGGTGCATTACAGCCGCATCAATGATGGCGATAACACCCAGTCGCTGATAGAAGAAGCCGAGCGGCTCGCCAAGCAGTACGGCTGTGATGAAATTCGCGTTACCCGCCCCGGCGAGTGGCGGCTGTGGAACGACATGCAGCAGCGCCAACACAACGCCCTCCCCTGGCAGCTGTGGGAAGATGACCGCTTCTTCACCACACCGGACGACTTTTCACGCTGGGCAGAGGGCCGCAAACAGCTGCGCCTGGAGTATTTCTACCGCGAGCAGCGCAAGCGTACCGGCCTGCTCATGGAGGGCGACACGCCCAGCGGCGGCCAGTGGAATTACGACCACGACAACCGCGAGCCCATCGATACCTCGCTGAGCTTTCCTGCGCTGCCCAACCACGGCCAGGATGACGTGACAAAAGCAGCTCTTAAGGACGCCGCTGACCATTTCGCTGATCACATGGGAACGATGGAGACCTTCAACTTGCCGGTCACCCGGCGGCAGGCACTGGTCGATTTGAACCACTTCATCGAACACGGGCTAGCAGACTTTGGCCGCTACCAAGATGCCATTAGTGACCGAGAACCCTTTTTGTATCACTCACGCCTGTCTGCGGCGATGAACATTGGCCTGCTCTCGCCGATGGAAGTGTGTGACGCCGCCGAGGCGCACTACCATGCGGGCAAAGCGCCTATCAATGCGGTAGAGGGTTTCATCCGCCAAATACTCGGCTGGCGCGAATACGTGCGCGGGCTCTACTGGACGCACATGCCCGGGTACAAACAGGAGAACCAGCTAGGCTTCACCCGCGAGCTGCCCGCGTTTTATTGGGACGCCAACACCGACATGCGCTGCCTGCAGCGCGCCATTCAAATGACCATCGACAACAGCTATGCGCACCACATCCAGCGACTCATGGTCACCGGCAACTTTGCCCTGCTGTGCGGCGTCAAGCCCGAAGCGCTGTGCGACTGGTACCTCGCCGTCTACGCCGATGCCTGCGAGTGGGTCGAACTGCCTAATACCCTCGGGATGGTACTGCACGCCGATGGCGGTTTGATGGGCTCCAAGCCTTACTGCGCTTCGGGTAAATACATCGATAAGATGTCTGATCACTGTCAGCACTGTCGCTACTCGCCCAAACAGATGACCGGCCCCAAAGCCTGCCCTTTCAACAGTCTTTACTGGCACTTTTTGGAAACCAATGCGGAACGGCTCAACCGTAATCCACGAATGAAGCTCATTTATGGCTCGTTAGGACGCATGAAAGAGGAGAAGCGCGAGGCCATTCGCCAGCAGGCCGAGCAATTCCTTGCCAAACTGCCAACCAGTAAAGGCTACGGCCAACCGGCGCATACGAAGGGCTATGCCTCTGCTGCCCAACACGCTTCCTCTACATCTAACTCGGAGAACCGCTCATGAGCCGTTTCGCAGCGCTGGATGCCCAGGCTCCGGTCACGCTCTACCATGACGGGGACTGCCCCTTTTGCCGAGTGGAAGTCGCTTGGCTCGCCAAACACCGCCATCGGTCTCGCGTTCGGCTGGTCGATATTCAGAGCAGCGAGTTCAAGCCAGACGAGGTCGGTCGCAGTTTCGACGCCATGATGGGCCAACTGCATTTGCAAGATCAAGAAGGGAGGTGGTTCATCGGGATGGACGCCAGCCGGGCCCTCTATGCGGTGTTGGGCTACCGGCGGCTGGTAAAGCTATCTTGCTTACCGGGCCTGCGCAGCATGATGGATGCAGGCTACCGTTTCTTTGCCCGTCGCCGTATTCGGCTGGGGCGATGGTGGGAAAAACGACAGGGTAAAACCGTCAGCTAATACAGCGGCTGGATCAAAAGACGAGCGGCATACGCGAGGTCAGCGGCGCACTATAATGAGCGTCGCGGCCAATCACCTCATCTTGAGGCACGTGCTGCACTAAGTAGGCGCGATGGATACCCGCACGCTTGAGCTCTAGATAAACGTCATCCAGTGAGCGAAACAGCATCGGTTTACCGCGCTGCATCAACATGTGGCGCTCACCTTCTACATCTTCAAGCTCGACTTGGTAAAAACGACTACCCGAATGGGTAATCACACGGATTTCAAAATTGTCGTGATTCACGACGAACTGTTTCAGCGCTTTCAGTTCCATGGTTCCCTCCTGTTATTGGTCATCGTCATGGAACACAGCATGAAGCGGCTCCATGACAATCATATTACCTTGGCACTAACTGCCTAAGACGGCAATAACAGGGAAGAGTTCCTGTCTCAATCGTCAACTAACGGTCGACTTATTGATACTCGGAGGGGTCGATTGCTTTGCCCAGCGAGTTACGATCGATCCAGTTCCCACCTTTGGTCTCTTTATAGCGAAACACCACTTTGTCGCCTACCACGACGGGGAGTTCAGCATCTTCGGTTTGGTAGCTGTACTTCTCCCCCTCCACCACCAAAAAGTAGCGATAGAGATCGGGCATGCCCAGCCACTCTTTGAAAGGGCCTTCGCGCTCTAGCGACTGGAGTTCACCACGGCCTTCCAGTTTCGGAAGACGTTTGCGGTTACCGCGCCTAAAACCACCTGCCATTTGTTACTCCTGTCTCTCTATCTGCTCGAGGCGAACTGCTCATGAGGGTGCGCATTATACGTTCTCCCCCATGACGCTCAAGTTAATCGCCAAACGCCTCGCCATAGCTATCGGGCGCCAAATCCTCGAAGCGCGTGTATTTACCAATGAAAGCCATGTGAACGGTGCCAATCGGCCCGTTACGCTGCTTACCGATGATGAGCTCCGCAATGCCCTGGTTATCTGGGTTGTCGGGGTTATACACCTCATCCCGGTAAACGAAGGCAATGACGTCCGCATCCTGCTCGATCGCGCCCGACTCCCTCAAATCCGACATCACGGGGCGCTTGTTGGGGCGCTGTTCGAGCGAGCGGTTAAGCTGCGAAAGCGCCACGACCGGGCAGTTGAACTCCTTTGCCAAACCTTTCAGAGAGCGTGAGATCTCAGAGATTTCCCCCGTGCGGTTTTCGGAAAAGCCAGGGATCTGCATCAACTGAAGATAGTCAATCATGATCAGCGCCATGTTGCCGTGCTCACGCACGATACGGCGCAGTCGCGAGCGCATCTCATTGGGCGAGAGCGCGGCGGTATCATCGATGAACAGCTGTTTGTCTTTGAGAAGGTTGACAGCCGATGTGAGCCTTGGCCAATCCTCATCTTCCAGCTGGCCCGAGCGAACGCGCGTCTGGTCGATGCGCCCCAGTGAAGAGAGCATCCGTAGCATCAGCGACTCTGCGGGCATCTCCATGGAGAACACCATGACCGGCTTGTCGCTAGAGATGACCGCATGCTCGACCAAGTTCATGGCGAATGTCGTCTTACCCATCGATGGACGCCCAGCGATGATCACCAAGTCGGAGGGCTGCAGACCCGAGGTCATCTCGTCCAGATCGCGGAAACCGGTGGAGAGACCAGTCATCTCGCCTTTGAGGTTGAATAGCTCATCAATGCGGTCGACCGCTTTGGTGAGCAGATCGCTCATACCGATAGGTCCACCGGTTTTGGGGCGCTCTTCGGCAATTTGAAACACCAGCCGCTCGGCTTCGTTCAACAGCTCATCGGCGGGTCGTCCCTGCGGTGAGAACGCCCCTTCGGCGATTTGGTTGGCGGCACGAATCAGCTTGCGCAGCGTGGCGCGTTCGCGAACGATATCCGCGTAGGCGCGTATGTTGCTGGCCGAGGGCGTATTGCGGGCAAGCTCCGCCAGAAACCCTAGCCCGCCGACGGTATCCAACTGGTCCCGCGCTTCCAGCGCTTCGGACAGCGTGACCACATCGAGCGGCTGCCCTGATTCCGCCAAGTGAATCATCACGTTGAACACCAAACGGTGCTCATAGCGATAGAAATCGTCGGCGACCAAGCGCTCGGACACGTTATCCCAGGCTTGATTGTCTAGCATGAGCCCGCCTAACACCGACTGCTCCGCCTCTAGCGAGTGCGGCGGCAGCTTTAGCGCCGCCGTTTCCTGATCAGCAGAGGGCTGGTCCTGCATAGCGAGCTCCTTAAATGTAACGCGTTGCCAACGGCGCTTATCTTAGCCGGGCAGCTTCCTTCACACCACTGGCCGAATCACACTCGTCAGCGGTTCATAAAAGACAAAGGGCGCGGGAGATCCCGCGCCCTTTGAGGCGTTAGCGTTGGCGAGCGAGATTACTCGGCGACAACGACCACGCGTACAACGGCGTCCACTTCTGCATGCAGGTGGAGGTCGATGTCGTATTCGCCCGTTTGGCGAATCGGGCCCTGCGGCATACGCACTTCGCTCTTGGCAACTTCGATGCCAGCAGAGGAGATGGCGTCGGCCAGGTCACGCGGACCGATAGAGCCGAACAGCTTGCCTTCGTCACCGGCTTTGGACACCAACGACAGTTCGATGTCGTTGAGCTGCTCAGCGCGTGCTTGGGCTTCGGCTTTACGCTCAGCGGCTTGTGCTTCGAGCTCGGCACGCTGCGCTTCGAACGCTTCTACGTTCTCTTTGGTGGCCGGTACGGCTAAACCGTAGGGTACCAAGTAGTTACGACCATAACCGGGCTTGACAGTGACTTTGTCACCCAGGCCGCCCAGCTTACCAATGTTGTCGAGCAGAATGACTTCCATCTCGTAAACCTCTTGTCAATTGCTGCGGGCAAGGCGTGCGCGAACGTTCGCGAATGTATCGATCAGCCCCAACAGCAGCACAATGAGAATCGTGGGCCAGGTCGTGATCAGCAGCACATAGAATGCTACCAGCCACAGCCCGTTCATCCCCTTTATTCCAATAAACCCGTGCACTAACGCAATACCGGCGATCAGCAGCGGAATCCAACTCAGCATGGCCAGCGCCTGCGCTCCCAGCACCATGCCTGCCACCCCAAGCCCCACTAAGATAGCGAGCTCCTTGGGTGTCAAACGCAAGGCATGAAACTCATCACGAAAGCCACCTGGGTTATAAAGCCCAGCCTGCCAGCTGCGTGCTAGCGCCAGACATGCGATGGCCGCTAACAGCACAACCAACCCCGTGACGCCGCCAATGACCATGGCGGCCAGAGTCGTCGTATCGATGCCTTGGTTGGCAAACTCCGTGAGCATGCGGTCGATCTCTTGCGAGCTCTCGCGCAGTTGCTCCAGCATGAGTTCGGTGCCACCCGGCGGGCTGAAGATGCCAAGCTGAACCATGACCGCGGCCGCTAAGGTGCCAACGATCAAAGCTTCGCTCCAGCGCATCCTTTCGCGCAATATGACCGCCATTAGCGAGACGAGTAGTACGCTCGCCAGCGGAATCACATCGCCCTGCGCCCACCAGAAACCAGCTGGTAATGCCGCAGCGATAATCACCGGTAGCGCGGGAGCAAAGCCCTTGCGCAAGGTCACTAACGCTGCGATGGCCGCACCCAACCAAAACAGCCAGGGCACTAACGCTGCTAGCGCTGCCCCGCCTGCGGCATAGGGCGTGCCACGCATCAGCCATCTTGCGAGTGCCAGCATCACGTCAAACGCTTACTGGTGGCTATCGGAGTAGGGCAGCAGTGCCAGGTAGCGTGAACGCTTGATAGCGGTCGCCAGCTGACGCTGATAGCGTGCTTTGGTGCCGGTGATGCGGCTCGGAACGATCTTGCCGGTTTCGGTGATGTAAGCCTTCAGCGTGTCGAGATCTTTGTAGTCGATCTGCTTGACGCCTTCAGCGGTGAAGCGGCAAAACTTACGGCGACGGAAAAAACGTGCCATGGACTAGCTCCTTAAAACGTGCGGTGGATAAAATCAGGCAGTTTCTTCAGCTTCAGCGCGCGGTTTTTCTTCGCGACGCGGACGCTTCTCTTCTGCCGGCTTCATCATCGGAGACGCTTCGGTGATCGCTTCTTTGCAGCGAACGACCAGGCTGCGGATGATGGCGTCGTTGAAACGGAAGATGTTCTCGATCTCTTCGAGAGTCTCACCGGTGCACTCGACGTTCATCAGCACGTAGTGGGCTTTGTGGATCTTGTTGATCGGGTAAGCCAGGTGACGACGGCCCCAATCTTCCAGGCGATGCACAGTACCAGCGTTTTCGGTAACGATGCTGGTGTAGCGCTCGACCATAGCCGGCACTTGCTCGCTCTGATCCGGGTGGACCATAAACACGATTTCGTAATGACGCATGGAATCTCCTTGCGGTTTGGCAGCTTCCGATGCGCGCTGGGGCAGATGCCTCAACGGCGACAGGGAAGCAAGGAGTTAACTGAAATGCCCTTTCTAGGCCGCGAACAGCCGAGATAGCGCATCAAGCAGAACTGTTAATCGTACGGATGAGTTATCCATACGAACGCCCGCTTATGAATAAACGGGCGCAAGCATTCTAGTGGGCTGGCCGCTAACTTGCAAGCTGCCGCTGGCGAACGGCTTCGAACAGGCAGATACCGGTGGCCACCGAGACGTTCAAGCTCGACACTTGCCCGGCCATGGGCAGCTTGGCGAGATTATCGCAGGCTTCCCGGGTCAACCGGCGCATGCCCTTGCCTTCGGCGCCCATCACCAGTGCAGTAGGACCCGTCATGTCGATCTCGAACACGCTGGTCTCTGCTTCACCGGCAGTACCGGTAATCCAGACACCCGCATCTTTGAGCTTGGCCAACGTGCGCGATAGATTCGTGACCTGATAGACCGGCACGACTTCCGCCGCCCCACAGGCCACCTTTCTGACCGTGGCGTTGAGCGGTGCGGCTTTATCTTTCGCCACGATCACGCCGTGGGCCCCGGCGGCATCGGCACTGCGTAGGCAGGCACCGAAATTATGCACATCGGTGACGCCATCGAGCACCAGTAGCAGGGGCGGTGTAGATGCCTGCCAGGCGCGCAATTTCAACCACAGCGACTCTTCCCCTTCGGGCGTCAAAGGCGCGCAAAACGCCACCACGCCTTGGTGCGCCGCGCCCTGGGTGAGCTGATCGAGCACATCCCGGGGCTGCTCTTTGATGCGTGCACCACTGGCCTGGGCGCTTGCCACCAGCTCTTTCAAGCGGTTACCCGCCCCTTGCTGAACCCACAGCTCGCGGGGTGCCTCTCCCCGCTCGAGCAGACTCTCGAGGGCGTGAACGCCGTAGACGTGATCCAAGCCATCCGGCGTGCGGATGGCCTTTTGAGGGTGACGTCGAGACGACGACGATTTCATGCTCACCCCTTTTTCGCTGATGGTTTGCGCGAGCCGCTGCGCGTGCGGCGCGGGCCGCGACGCGCTGGCGGTTTATCGGTGGCGGCGGCCGCTTTGGGTCCACCCTCTTCGCCACGACGCTTACGGGGCTGACGACGCGGGCGCGGCTTGTCGTCGGCCAAACCAAAGTCGATTTTCCGATCGTCCATATCGACACGCGCCACTTGAACGGTCAGACCGTCGCCCAAGCGGTAGGTAGTCCCCGTGCGCTCCCCTTTCAGGCGATGTTTCTCGGCTTCGTAGTGGTAGTAGTCCGAGGGCAGTGACGTTACATGTACCAACCCTTCGACATAGAAGTCATCGAGGCGCACGAACAGGCCGAACTGAGTCACCGAGGCAATCGTGCCTTCGAACGTCTCCCCAAGCTTATCGGACATGAACTCACACTTGAGCCAGCTCTCGACATCGCGAGTCGCTTCATCCGCGCGCCGCTCGGTCATCGAGCAGTGCTCGCCCAGTTCCAGCATTTGCTCGAAGGTATAGGGGCACCACTTGCTCGGCGGCTCTACCGGTGCCCCTTCTACCCGCACGACCGTATTGGTCTGGCGCGGCCCGCGAATGACCGAGCGAATAGCGCGGTGAACCAAGAGATCGGGATAGCGGCGAATCGGTGACGTAAAGTGCGCATACGCCTGGTACGCCAAACCGAAGTGTCCTTCGTTCTGAGGCGAATAAACGGCCTGGTTCATCGAGCGCAGCATGACCGTCTGAATGATATCGGCATCCGGTCGGTCAGCGATGGCTTCGCGTAGCGCTTGATAATCTTGCGGCGTGGGTTCGTCGCCCCCACCCACGGAAAGCCCCAGCTCACTCAAGAACAGGCGCAGCTTGTCTAAACGCTCGGGCGTGGGCCGCTCGTGAATACGGTAGAGCGCTGGAAGGTCGTGCTTGTCCAGGAAGCGCGCCGTGGCCACGTTGGCGGCCAGCATGCACTCCTCGATAAGCTTGTGAGCGTCGTTACGCGTTCGCGGCACGATTTTTTCGATCTTGCGCTCATCGTTGAAGATGATCGCCGTTTCGGTGGTATCGAAGTCGATCGCGCCCCGCTCTTCACGGGCGGTACGCAGCAGGCCGTAGAGTTCGTGCAGGTTCTTGAGCGGCTTGACCAATTCCGCATGCTCACGACGCAGCGCCTCACCCTCTTCGCTCTCGCCGTCCAGCATGGCCGCCACCTTGTTATAGGTCAGGCGTGCATGGGAGTTCATCACGGCTTCATAGAACGAGTAGCGACTAATGGCGCCGGTTTTGGAGATATTCATCTCGCACACCATCACCAGGCGGTCGACATGCGGATTCAGCGAACAGAGGCCATTGGAGAGCAGCTCCGGCAACATCGGGACGACTTGACCGGGGAAGTAAACCGAGTTCCCACGCGTACGCGCTTCATCATCCAGCGCAGTGCCGGGTCGAACATAGTGCGACACATCGGCAATCGCTACCAACAGCTTCCAACTACCGGATTTGGTCTTCCAAGCGCAGACCGCATCGTCGAAGTCTTTGGCAGATTCGTCATCGATGGTGACAAGCGGAATATCACGCAGATCGACGCGATGCTTTTTATCCTCCTCCAAGACCTCGGCAGAGATTTCGCTGGTTTGATCCAGTACCTCTGGCGGAAACTCGGCAGGGATATCGTAACTGCGAATGGCAATGTCGATCTCCATGCCAGGATCCATACGCTCACCTAGCACTTCGATGACTTCACCCACCGGCTGCACCCGCGTGGCGGGCTGCTGCACGATCTTGGCCGAAATGACCTGGCCGTCTTTGGCACCCCCACAGGCGGTATGTGGGATGATCACTTCTTGCGTAATACGCGGGTTTTCAGGAATCAACACCCCAAACTCCGGCGTGTTACTACGATATACACCGACAATGGTTTGAGTATTACGGGCAATCACATCGGCAATGGTCGCTTCATCACGACCGCGACGGTCACGACCACTAATGCGTACCAGCACGTGATCCCCGTGAAACACACGCCGCATTTGACGAGGCGGCAGGACGAGATCCGGCTTTTTGCCATCATCTCTGAGCACGAAGCCAAAACCATCGCGATGCCCAAGCACCTTACCTTTAATCAGATCGAGCTTATCGATCAGCGCGTAAGCACCTCGTCGATCACGCAGCACTTGCCCGTCGCGCTCCATAGCGGCCATGCGTCGACGCACGGCTTCGAGATGATCTTCATCCTCGATGCCCAACATGCGGCTCATGTTTTCATGGGTGATGGGCTTGCCGTAGCTCTCTAAGGCAGCTAACAGATATTCGCGGCTGGGCGCAGGGTTGTCGTACTTTTGCGCCTCGCGCTCGGCGTGCGGATCATCACTTAACGTCCAGTACTTCATGCGATCAACATCCTTGATGGCGTTTGCGGGAGGCGGACAGTTGGCGCAGCGCCATGGCACTGCGGGCGGGAATCACTATCGACGCAACTGGCGTCGGCATCAGCGACTAATGAGCTGACACATGGCATGTTTTGTTTGGTCATGGGCGCAGTATAGCGCTGCCCGTTCAATCACCCAACCACCTAACGTCCCATTAATGGTATTTCAGCGTTAAAAAATCCGCCTAAGGGCTTGCATTTAGCGGCGACCCGGGTATCATACGCGCCACTTGCCCAGATGGCGGAATTGGTAGACGCGCTAGCTTCAGGTGCTAGTGACCGTATGGTCGTGGAGGTTCAAGTCCTCTTCTGGGCACCACTTGACATCATGTTACCCCCTTTTCATGACGTCACGATGGTGCAGCGGCAAGTCAGTAGCAAAGGCTACGGCAGTGAGTTCGTGTTCGCCCAGGTGGCGGAATTGGTAGACGCGCTAGCTTCAGGTGCTAGTGACCGTATGGTCGTGGAGGTTCAAGTCCTCTCCTGGGCACCATGCGAATACGAACGTTGCGCTGTGACCACAAACGAAAAGATGATGCGCCCAGGTGGCGGAATTGGTAGACGCGCTAGCTTCAGGTGCTAGTGTCCGTACGGACGTGGAGGTTCAAGTCCTCTCCTGGGCACCATGATGGGTTCCCATCCGCATCACTCTTTCATATCTTTCCTTCTTTTATTCTCTTTGTTCTTACGCTTCTTTTTCGTCAGTGCGAAACGTTGATGCACTTCTTCTTTTTATTTGACCCATTCCTCTCTGCGAATGTTGATTTGTCGCGCCTAAACCCTACTACGGTGATACACGACGACGAGCGAAAATCAAACGACTCTCGCCCGCCGACTTACTGGTAGCGACCCGGCCGACGCGCCACCTCTTCCAGTGCCCAGCCTTGAGTGCGTAACTCGCCCTCAAGCACCGCCTCCATCGCAGGCGTTAAGTCTGGAAAGAAATTGAGCCCCGTTCGCGCCTCGACCTCATCGATGGTGACGAGATAATCATCCAGCGGCTCGTTACCTCTTACCTCTTGGGGCATGATGAACGCTAGCGCCAAAGGCGCTTCCTCGTGGGGGGCGACGATGATTTTATAAAACGCTATCGGCACTTCCACGAAGCCCACGCGATTGAACACGTTATCCATGAAGCGCTCCGGGTAAATGGGCCCAGTGATCACCTGCAAGCGCTCGAAACGAGGCGCAAAGTGGTCCATCACCGACTCTTCCAAACGCTGCCACAGCTGACGGTTCAAGTTAGGTCGTTGAGGCGCCATGTTGCTCATCAAGAAAGTATCGATTTGCGCACGGCGGCCATGCACCGCAGCAATGGCGTAGTTGGGAGCTAGGTGTCCGCGATCATAGCCACTGCCTGAGTAGCTGTCGGTGCCCACGGGCCAAAGCGTTCTCCAGTCTGCTTGAAAATTGGGTCGGCCACCGATGCGCGTGTCGTCCGGCACGGCAGCGACTTGATAGCTCACCCATAGCGCACCGACACGCACATCCGACCACCCTGCCAAAAATCCGTCGTTACGCAACACCCGATGAATGGTGGTAGGCCTAAACGTTTCCCAAGTAGGCACGCCTTTCCAGGTGTATGCCTCTTGGTGTTGCCGTCCTTGGAACTCCCATAGACCGGTGCCCACCATGACAAACAGCACAGCAATGCCCAGACGCCGCCCTTGCCGGCGCCAGCGCACAAATGAATTCCCCAACGACGTCACTCCCCTGCACTTTCTTTTGAGCCACTTCTTTTATGTATTTATGAGCTACTGTTTCACTGACCTGTACTACCAGCCAAGCGAAAACATGGTTTCCAGGTCGTGACGAGAGTGTACTTGCATGGCGTTCAACGTTTCGGTATCGCTGATCCCTTCCACCGCATTGAGCCGCTCGGTCACCAGCTCGGCGAGGCTCTCGAAGTCGCGGGTTCGAGCAATGGCCACCAAGTCGTAACGACCACAAGTTGAGTAGACTTCACTGATCCCTTCTACATCGGCTAGGCGCTCGGCAACGGCTTTTACCTGGCCTTTTTCGGTATTGATCAAGATCACTGCGTTTTGCATGGCGCCCTCGCTGCTCATGAAGTGTGGTTATCACGCTACGGGGCGAGTATAGCAGCCTGTAAGGCTCGGCCAAGCGCTGGTGCTCGGCGTGGCTAATTGTCGCGCTATTTATAAGGTTATTCGCACTAATTTTTAGCATGCGCTAGCATGTACCTTAGACCTCCGATTTATAAGAATTGTCGGAGTTTTAAGAGGTGGACCACCACCCGATCACCGTAGTAAAACGTCAGACCGTGACGATAAGGAGACACCATGGCTAATCAGAGCCGTCGTAAGTTCATGCGTAACAGCGTGCTTGGCCTCGCCGCCCTGCCGTTTGGTGCTGGAATCCTGTCTAAGAGTGCTTTTGCCCAGGAACTCCCGCGCTTGGATCCGTCCTCTCCTACTGCTCAGGCGCTCAACTACGTTGAAGAAGCCAGCGATGCGAGTGACCACCCCGCTTATGAAGAGGGCGAACTCTGCTCTAACTGCATGTTCTTCAATGCAGACACCGAGGGTTGCCAGCTCTTCCCCGAAAATAGCGTTGCCCCAGAAGGCTGGTGCCAATCCTGGACCGCAAAAGCGTAAGCTGCTTTTTGGCAATGCCAACGACATTACCCCGCGCACTGCGCGGGGTAATGGTTTTTTTGGGCGAAAAACCCATTACTTGGCTGAATACCATCATCAACCCGCTTCTTTGCTCTCCTCTTCGACGGGCCAACGGTAACGACGCGTGACTTTTCCCTCTTCCATTGATATCAAGTGGACAGGAAAGCCCCAGAGTTCCTGTAAATGACGAATCACAGGGTAGACACTTCTGCCCAGAGGACGGCGATTATCCTGAATGTGGTGCAGCGTTAGCGAACGATCTCCGCGAATGGCGGCTTCCACCACCTGAATATTGGGTTCGCGAACGGACAGCGCATACTGGCTCGCGAGCGCTTCGCGAACGCGCTTATAGCCACGGTCGTCGTGAATGGCAGCGACTTCCAGGGTCTCCGCATGATCGTCATCGACGATCAAAAAGAGTTTTAGATCGCGAATGACCTTGGGCGATAGAAACTGCTGGATGAACGACTCATCCTTGAAATTTCGCATCGCAAACTCTAAGGTCTCCCGCCAAGCGCTGCCCGCCATGTCGGGGAACCACTCCCGATCTTCTGCGGTCGGCGCATCGCATATCCGTTTGATGTCCATGAAGATGGCAAAGCCCAGTGCGTAAGGGTTCAGCCCGCTGTAATAGGGGCTATCGAACCCCGGCTGATTGATGACCGCCGCGTGGGACTGCAAGAACTCCAGCATCAGCCCTTCATCGACCTTACCCTCATCGTAAAGTCGATTCATTAGCGTGTAGTGCCAGAAGCACGCCCACCCCTCGTTCATGACCTGGGTTTGCCGCTGTGGGTAAAAGTACTGGGCCAACTTACGCACGATACGCACGATTTCACGCTGCCAAGGGGCCAGCAGCGGGGCATTCTTTTCGATGAAGTAGAGCAGGTTCTCCTGGGGCTCGGAGGGGTAGCGACCCCCCGTATGCAGCCCTAAGGGGTCATCGTCGCTGTGCAAGCTTCCCGGGAGCGGCGCGACGCCAGCTGGCGGCTCGGGGATCGTTCGCCACAACATGTTGACCTGGGTTTGCAGGTACGCTTCGCGCTCGTCTTGGCGTTTGGCCTCCTCCTCCGCCGAGATGGGTGATGGCCGCTTGTAGCGGTCTACCCCGTAGTTTTGTAGCGCATGACAGGCATCCAAAAGTTGCTCGACGGCGTGCACGCCGTGGCGCTCTTCACACTGCGCGATGTATTTGCGGGCGAACACGAGGTAATCGACGATGGATTCCGCATCGGTCCACGTGCGGAATAGGTAGTTGCCCTTGAAGAAGGAGTTATGACCGTAGCAGGCATGAGCAATGACCAGCACCTGCATCATCAAGGTATTCTCCTCCATCAAGTAGGCAATGCAGGGGTTGGAGTTGATGACCAGCTCGTAAGCCAATCCCATTTGTCCACGTTTGTAGGCCTGCTCGACAGCGAGAAACTGCTTACCGAATGACCAGTGGTGATACCCCACTGGCATACCGACGCTGGCATAAGCATCCATCATCTGCTCGGTGGTGATGACTTCGATCTGATTGGGGTAGGTATCTAGCCGATACTCATCGGCGAGCCTAGCAAGCTCCTCATCGAAGCGCTCCAGCACGCTGAAATTCCAGTCCGACCCAGTGGCGATGGGCTTGCGGTTTACACTCATGGCGCACTCCTCGACTCGCACTACCGCTCTTGGCTCATGCGGCGCTTGAATAGCTCACGAAAAACGGGGTAGATATCGCCCGCATCGACGATCTGGCGCATGGCGAAACGCTCGGGAAACTGCGCCGCTACGGCTTCGTACTCGTGCCACAGCGATTGATGATCGTGCGGGGTAATCTCCACGTAGGCGTAGTACTGCAGTTGAGGCATCAACTGCTTCACCAACAGATCACGGCAGATATTGGAATCATCGTCCCAGTTGTCACCATCGGAGGCCTGGGCCACGTAGAGATTCCACTGGCCAGAGGGGTAGCGTTTTTCGATGATCTTGTTGACCAGGTTCAGCGCGCTGGAGACGATGGTGCCGCCGGTTTCTCGTGAGTAAAAGAACTCCTCTTCATTCACCTCTCTAGCAGCTGTATGGTGGCGCACGAACACTAGCTCGACTTTCTCGTAATGCTTTTCTAAAAAAAGATAGAGCAGTAAGAAAAACCGTTTGGCGATGTCTTTATGGTTCTGCGTCATGGAGCCCGACACGTCCATGACACAAAACATCACCGCTTGGCTCGATGGTTGCGGCTGGGCGGCGAGCTGGTGATAGCGCAAATCGTAGGTATCGATGAAGGGAATGGCGTCGATACGTTTTTCCAGCCGTTCGATCTCGGCCTTGAGCTCCCCGACGCGAGCAGGATTACGCAGTACCGGATCTTTACGCTCCTCGGCCGCCAGCGCCTCTTGCGCCTCCTTCAAAGCACGCTTGATGGGTGCACGCATGGCGATGCGCCGTGCATAAGCCTCGCGCATCGATCGGGTAATACTGATGCGTGACGGCACCCCATCCCGCGCCAGTCCTGCGCGCACCATTTTGATCTCTTCCAACGACTTGAGCGGCTTGCGTTGTAAATGGGGAAGCTCCAAGCCATCGAAGACGAACTCCAGAAACTCTTCGCGGCTAAGGGTGAACGCAAACTCGTCGTTCCCCTCTCCTTGGTTGGAAGCGCCGCCTTCCCCGGCACCGCCACCACCCCCTTGGCCGCTAGGTCGACGGATTTTGTCACCTTCCAAAAACTCCTTATTACCCGGCGAGACGATGTTGCGTGCCCCACCCGGGCCGTGCTGAAACACGGGTTCGGAAATGTCCTTGGTGGGAATCGATATTTTCTCGCCGCGCTCCATGTCGGTGATGGAGCGGCGGTTGACCGCCTCCTCCACCGAGCGCTTGATGTGCTTGCGGTAACGCTCCAAAAAGCGCTGCCGATTGACCGCGCTCTTATGCTTAGCGTTGGGTCTGCGATCAATAAAGTAGGTCATTCGACCTCCTCAACACCTCGATCTTGAGCGCCGAATCGTGGCGCTCTTGTATGCGGGCCAAGCAGCCCGCTACTGAGACTTACGCACGCGCAGATACCACTCTGAAAGCAGCCGCACCTGTTTCTCGGTATAGCCACGGTCCACCATGCGCGCCACGAAATCCTCGTGCTTTTTCTGATCCGATTTCGACGCTTTGGCGTTGAAGGAAATCACCGGCAAAAGCTCTTCGGTGTTGGCAAACATCTTGTGTTCGATGACGCCTTTCAGCTTCTCGTAAGACTGCCAGCTGGGATTCATACCGTTGTTTTGCGCCCGCGCCCGCAGTACGAAGTTCACCACTTCATGGCGGAAGTCTTTCGGGTTGGAGATGCCTGCTGGCTTCTCGATCTTCTCGAGCTCTTCGTTCAGCGATTGGCGGTTGAGCAGCTCGCCTGTCTCGGGATCACGATACTCCTGGTCTTGAATCCAGAAATCGGCGTAGGTGACATAGCGATCGAAGATGTTCTGACCGTACTCGCTATAGGACTCGAGATAAGCGGTTTGAATCTCTTTGCCGATGAAGTCCACGTAACGCGGGGCCAAAAACTCCTTGATGAAGCCCAGGTAACGCTCGAACACTTCGGAGGGCAGCTGTTCGCGCTCCAGCGCCTGCTCCAGCACGTAAAGCAGATGGACCGGGTTAGCCGCGACCTCCATACTGTCGAAGTTGAACACTTTCGACAGAATCTTGAAGGCAAAGCGGGTCGAGAGCCCCTGCATGCCCTCGTCTACGCCTGCCGCATCGCGGTACTCCTGAATCGATTTGGCGCGCGGATCGGTGTCCTTCAGGTTCTCCCCGTCATACACCCGCATCTTGGAGTAGATGCTGGAGTTCTCCGGCACCTTGAGCCGCGACAGCACTGAGAACTGCGCCAGCATGCGCAGCGTATCCGGCGCGCAAGGCGCGGCGCTGAGGGAGGAGTCTTCCAACAGCTTTTGATAGATCTTGATCTCTTCCGACACCCGCAGGCAGTAGGGTACTTTGACGATATAGACACGATCCAGAAACGCCTCGTTATTGCGGTTGTTACGAAACGCCTGCCATTCGGACTCGTTGGAGTGGGCCAGAATCACGCCATCGAAAGGAATCGCGCCCATGCCCTCGGTAGGGTTGTAGTTGCCCTCTTGGGTAGCGGTCAGCAGCGGGTGCAGCACCTTTATGGGAGCCTTGAACATCTCCACGAACTCCATCAGCCCCTGGTTGGCACGGCACAGCCCGCCGGAGAAGCTGTAGGCATCCGGATCGTCTTGGGAGTAAAGCTCTAACTGGCGGATGTCCACTTTACCGACCAGCGACGAGATATCTTGATTGTTCTCATCCCCCGGCTCGGTTTTGGAGATGGCGATTTGGTTGAGACGCGACGGATAAAGGCGCACGACTCGGAACTGAGAAATATCGCCGCCGGCCTCTTTCAAGCGCTTAGCGGCCCATGGCGACATGACGCTACGCAGGTAGCGCCCAGGTATGCCGTACTCCTGCTCTAGCAGCTCACCATCCTCTTCCGGTGAGAACAGTCCAAGCGGCGATTCATAGACCGGCGATCCTTTGATAGCATAGAAGGGAATGCGCTCCATCAATAGCTTCAGGCGCTCGGCCAGCGAGGATTTACCGCCGCCGACCGGGCCCAACAAATAAAGAATCTGTTTGCGCTCTTCGAGCCCCTGGGCCGCGTGACGGAAGTAAGCCACGATCTGCTCGATGGCCTCTTCCATACCGTGAAACTCGGCAAAAGCGGGATAGCGGCGAATCACCTTGTTCGAAAAAATGCGTGATAGACGCGGGTCTTTCGCCGTGTCGATCACTTCAGGTTCGCCTATCGCTTCCAGCATGCGCTCTGCGGCGCTGGCATACACCTTGGGGTCGCGGCGACAAAGCGCCAGGTACTCCTCGAGGCTCATGTCCTCTTGCTGAACGCGGGCAAAACGGTCTTGAACGTGATCAAAGATGCTCATGGAACTCTCCTGTGGCCCATCCCCCAGCGCAACCGCCAAGCCAATACCCCAGACGGCGTGCTATTCGAGGTGTCGCTCTATCAGCGTAGTCAGCATTAGCAAAAAGTGATGACACTATCTTCAACGCAGCTCATGTGACCGCTGAGATACCCTTATGAGCGTATGAGGAGAGGTTTAGTTGCGTTGAATCCAACTCGGCGCTACAACGCAACACGCCACCTTTTAGGTGGCGTGTAAGCAGTGCTCTAGCCGCTTGGCCAGGCTATCCTAGTACCTCTTTCACATCGGCCAATAGCTGATCGAGCAATTCAACGGTGGTGTTCCAAGCGCAGACGAACCGCGCTCCGCCAGCACCGATGAAGGTATAAAAGGTCCATCCTTTGGCTTTCAACGCTTCGATGGCGTGAGGCGGCAATTCAACGAACACGCTGTTCGCCTGGGTGGGGAACATCAGCGAGACACCCGGCAGCGCCTGTAGCCCTTCCGATAGATAACGCGCCATGGCGTTGGCATGTTCGGCGTTGGTCAGCCAGGCCCCGCTCTCCAGCAAGCCCAACCACGGCGCAGAGACATAGCGCATTTTCGATGCTAGCTGCCCCGCCTGCTTGCATCGGTAGGAGAAGTCTTCCGCCAATTCGCGATTGAAGAATAGGATCGCCTCACCAAACGCCAAGCCGTTCTTGGTGCCCGAGAAGCACAGTGCATCGACGCCCACTTGCCACGTCAGCTCTGCTGGCGATGCATTGAGGCTTGCGCAAGCGTTGGCAAAGCGTGCACCGTCCATGTGCAGCCGAAGGTCATGCTTATCTGCCATGGCGCGAATGGCCAGCAGCTCTTCGCGAGAATAGACGGTACCCACTTCGGTGGCCTGGGTGAGCGAAACGACTTTCGGTTTCGGATAGTGAATGTCGCTACGCTTGGTGACCAGCGCTTCGATCCCCTTGGGCGTCAACTTGCCATTTGCCCCCGGCGAGGTGAGCAACTTCGCACCGTTGGAAAAGAACTCAGGGCCGCCACACTCGTCGGTCTCGATATGTGCCAGCTCATGACAAATCACGCTGTGGTAGCTGCGCCCCATCGCGGAGAGCGCCAGTGAATTGGCTGCAGTGCCATTGAACACGAAAAACACGTCGCAGTCGTAGTCGAACATTTCCCGAAAACGGTCGGCGGCACGGGCGGTCCAGCGGTCGTTGCCGTAAGCGAGGTCATCCGCCTGATTGGCTTCGAGTAAGTACTGCATCGCCTCCGGGCAGATACCGGAGGTGTTGTCACTGGCGAGAAATCGTGGGGTACACTCCGAGGGCATGACGATAATCCTTATGTCTGACGGTCGTGCGGCGCAGGCTGGGTGCCACCCGCGCCTTAAATCCCTAACGTGGCTTAGTAGTTAGGGTGATTCATCAGTCTATCGCCATTGTGCCGTTAACGTCACGCTCTCGATGCGCGTTACAGCGCTGCCGCCAACCGCGTGCCTTGATCGATGGCACGTTTGGCATCCAACTCGGCCGCTTCTGCTGCGCCACCAATGACATGCACGCGGCCACCTAACTGGGTGAGCGGCGCTATCAAATCGCGCACGGACTCCTGCCCTGCACACACTACGACGGTGTCCACCTCGATCACTTGCTCCTGTCCGTCGCGACGAATATGCAACCCGGCATCATCGATACGCACGTATTCGCAGCCGGTGAGCGTCTGCACACCCCGCTGCTTTAGAGAAGCACGATGTACCCAGCCCGTGGTTTTGCCTAAGTTTTTGCCTGGCTTGGAGCTTTTACGCTGCAGCATGACGATACTGCGCGGTGAGCGCGGCGGCTGTGGCGCTTTCAAGCCGCCTCGCTCGCCCACTGCCAAATCCACGCCCCATTCATCGCACCACGCGTCGATATCCGTAGCAGGGTGGCCTTCGTGAGACAGCAGCTCAGACACATCGAAGCCAATTCCGCCTGCCCCAATGACCGCCACGCGTTGCCCCACCCGCTCGGGCTGCTCGATCGCCTCGGCATAGCTCAACACACAGGGATGGTCGGCGCCCAACAGCGCCAGTTCACGGGGCATCACTCCAGTGGCCACCACGATCTCATCGAAATCCGCCAATGCGTCTACGGTGGCCTCGGTATTCAGACGCACATCCACCGCGTGTTTCTCCAGCATCACACGGAAGTAACGCAGCGTTTCGTTGAACTCTTCCTTTCCAGGAATTTTACGAGCGTAATTGAACTGTCCGCCCAGCTCGCTGCGCCGCTCGAACAGCACCACGGCGTGGCCACGGCTAGCCGCCGCCACGGCCGTCGCCAACCCCGCCGGGCCGCCGCCAACGACCGCGACCCGCTTAGGCGTTTGCGTCGGTGTCAGGGTAATCTCGGTTTCGTGGCAAGCGCGGGGATTGACCAAGCAGGAGGTCAACTTACCCATAAAGGTGTGGTCCAGACAGGCTTGGTTACAGGCAATGCAGGTATTGATCTCATCCGCCAAGCCCGCCTGCGCTTTGCGTACCCACTCAGGGTCTGCCAAAAACGGGCGCGCCATCGACACCATGTCCGCATGGCCTTCTGCCAGCACCCGCTCGGCCACCTCGGGCATGTTGATACGGTTGGTGGTGATCAACGGAATCGACAGGGCCGCACGCATGCGCCGAGACACCTCGGTAAACGCGGCCCGGGGCACGCTGGTCACGATGGTCGGCACCCGCGCCTCGTGCCAGCCAATGCCGGTATTGATGACGTTGGCGCCAGCGGCTTCGATGGCTTGACCCAGCTGCACGACTTCTTCCCAGGAGCTGCCCTCCTCTACCAAATCGATCATCGAGAGCCGGAAGATCAGCAGGAAGCGCTCGCCCACGGCTTGGCGAATACGCTTGACGATCTCGACGGGGAAACGCATGCGCCGCTCGAAATCTCCCCCCCAGTCGTCATCACGCTGGTTGGTACGCCGGCAGATGAACTGGTTGATCAAGTAGCCTTCCGATCCCATCACCTCGACGCCATCGTAGCCCGCCTGTTTCGCCAGGATGGCGCAGCGAACGTAGTCGTCGATTTGCTGCTCGACGTCGTCGCTGGAGAGCGCCCGGGGCGTAAAGGGGTTGATCGGTGCCTGCAGCGCTGAAGGAGCGACCAACTCTGGAGAGTAGGCGTAGCGCCCCGCATGCAGAATCTGCATACATAAATGGCCGCCTTCGGCGTGAACCGCCTCGACCACCTGGCGGTGCGCCGCTACCTGCGAGGCGTCCGTCAGCGCATTGGCTCCCTGAAAGACGGCGCCTTCGGCGTTCGGCGCGATGCCTCCCGTCACGATAAGGCTGACCCCCGCCCGCGCCCGCTCTGCATAGAACGCAGCCAAACGCTCGAAACCGTTCGGCGCCTCTTCCAAATTGGTGTGCATGGACCCCATCAAAACGCGATTGGGCAGCGTCAAATGACCGACGGTCAGCGGTCGAAACAGGTGCGGATAAGCTGGCGCTGGGTGCATCACGGCGCTCCTTTAATGTTATCGATGTGGCTAGCCTCTCATATTCAAACAAGCGTATGACATGGCGCGTTCGACGTACAGCCTTTTAGGCGGCTCGTTAACCTGCTCTTTGGTCTACCACGAAACGCCGCTGCCCCTTGCTCATCGTAGCAAAGCGCGTCACATTAACCGGCTAACGATAAGGGACCGAGTTAAGGGAAGCCGCTATGCCGTTGATGTACTTTTTACCCCCGCTGGCCACGGTGTTGATCTGGTCGGGCAACATGACCATCAACCAGCTGACCGTTGGGGCGATTGCCCCCAGCAGCATCGCCTTTTTGCGCTGGCTGCTCGCGCTGCTGGTCATGACGCCCTTCGTGCTGCCTGCCGCTCTGCGCCACCGTGAGGAAATAGTGCGTAACTGGCCGAAACTGGCGCTGCTGGGGCTGCTGGGCATGGGGCTGTGGCAAGGGCTGGCCTACGTGGCTGCAGAGACCACCACCGCGACCAACATGGGCATTTTAGCCGCCATGGTTCCGCTCCTGACGGTGCTACTCAGCGCCTTGATTCTCAAGGAACCCCCAACGCTGGGCGGTGTCGTAGGCGGCGTGCTCGCCTTTATCGGCGTCACCGTGCTGCTGGGCCGCGGCAACCCACTTTCTCTGCTGCAGTTAGAGGTGGCGCAGGGCGACGCGTTAATGGTGGTCGCCGCCACTTGCTATGCGCTTTATGGCGTGATGCTCAAACGCTGGGCGATGAATCTGCCTCCTTGGGTCATGCTCTATGCCCAGGTCTGTTTTGCCGTGTTGTTCTTGCTGCCGCCCTATCTCATGGGCCCCATGACACCGGTGGATGGGCAGAACGTTTGGCTGATCCTGTACGCGGGCATTCCCGCCTCGGTCATCACCACGTTTTTATGGATGCGCGCCGTACGCCAGATCGGTGCCAATCAATCGAGTATTTTCATCAACCTCATGCCATTATTTAGTGCGCTGATTGCCATGGCGCTATTAGGTGAGCAGGTATCGGGCTTCCACTTCATTGGCGGCCTGCTGATTCTCGCCGGGGTGATCATGGCCCAAACGCTGACGCGCCCGCTGGTACGCGCCGCCGCGCCGCATAAAACGCGCAGCGCCCAGCAGTGATACACTAGGCTATCTCCATTCGACGACTGGGTACCCCTGAACTATGTCCCTAGAAGACCTGCACCTCAATCTGCGTAACCTCGCCAGCGACGACTACGATCAGTTGAAGTCGCTGATGGACGCGGTGTATCACGACATTGGTGGCGCTTGGCCCAAGCACACCATCGATAAGCTGATCCAAGAATTTCCTGATGGTCAGATTGCTATCGAGGAGGATGGCGTGCTGGTCGGCGTGGCGCTCACCGTGCAGGTGGATTACGACGAGTTCTCCAACCCGCACAAATACGACGATTTGATCGGCCATCGTGAAATCATCCTGAACGATCCGGAAGGCGATGCCATGTACGGACTGGATGTACTGATCCACCCAGACTATCGCGGCTACCGCCTGGGCCGCCGCCTGTACGAAGCGCGTAAAGAGCTGTGCCGTTCGCTCAACCTGCGGGCTATTTTGGCGGGCGGACGTATTCCCGAGTATCACCAGCACGCCGTCGAGCTAACGCCTGCCCAGTACATCGACAAAGTCTCCCGCAAAGAGATTTATGATCCGATTCTGTCGTTCCAGCTTGCCAACGACTTCCAGGTCAAACGTCTGTTACGCAAGTACCTGCCGGAAGATGAGCAGTCCCGAGGCTACGCCACGCTGTTGGAGTGGAACAACATTCTGTTCGAGCCCGCTGAAAACGTGCTGGACACTCGCCCCACTCAGGTACGCGTGGGCGCGGTGCAGTGGCAAATGCGTGAGTTCGCCTCCGTGGAGGCTGCGCTGCAGCAAATCGAGTATTTCGTCGATGCGTTGTCGGATTATCAGAGCGACTTTGCCGTTTTCCCGGAGCTGTTCACCACGCCACTCATGGGGCTTCAGGACCGGGCTGCCCAAAAAGACCAAACGGCGGCCATTCGCTTTTTGGCGGGCTTTACCGACCGCTTCAAGAGCGAGCTTTCCCGCATGGCGGTCTCTTACAACATCAATATCATCGGTGGCTCGATGATCGAGGTGGGCGAAGACGACCGTCTTTATAACGTAGCGTACCTGTTCCACCGCGATGGCGAGGTCGAGAAGCAGCTCAAGCTACATATCACCCCGCAGGAGCGCCGCGACTGGGTGATCGAAGGGGGCGACAATCTGCAGGTCTTCGACACCGACGCGGGCCGAGTGGGCATTCTCATCTGCTACGACGTGGAATTCCCGGAGCTGGGCCGCCTGCTGGCCGACCAGGACATGGACATTCTCTTCGTGCCGTTCTGGGTCGATACCAAAAACGGCTACCTGCGGGTACGCCACTGCGCCCAGGCCCGCGCCATCGAAAACGAGTGCTACGTGGTGATTTGCGGCAGCGTCGGCAACCTGCCGTCCATCGAGAACCTGGATATCCAATACGCGCAGTCGGCGGTGTTCACGCCCTCCGACTTCGCGTTCCCCCACGATGCGGTGCTGGCCGAAACCACGCCCAACACGGAGATGATCTTCTTCTCCGACTTGGACCTCACCCGCCTCACCGTGGTGCGCGCCGAAGGCTCGGTCACCAACCTCAAAGACCGCCGCAAGGATCTCTTCGACCTACGCTGGCGCGACTGGTCGTGGAAGTCCGGCAGTAAGCAGGAAGACTAAAAGCCAGTCGACCAACATCACCGCGCAAAAAAAACGCCGCCCACCGGGCGGCGTTTTGCCATTCACAACTAGCCATTCACAACTAGCTATTCACTCCACTCCATTCACCACTTACAAATCACCATTCACCACAAAGCTACTCATCCGGCCAAACGAGGTGGCGCGGTACGCGGCCTTTGGCATCGAACGCGACGCCCTCGGCACGCAGCTTTTCGTGCTGGCGTGCCGCGCCGCCGTGGTCAGCCAGTTTGAGTGACGCGGCAATGACACGATGCCAGGGTAGCTGATGCCCCTCAGGCAAGTGGCGCATGGCCGACCCCACCATGCGCGGCGTGGCCCCTTCGGTCATCTTAGCGATGCGCCCATAGGTCGTGACTCGCCCTGCCGGAATCTGATCGACGATGGTGTAGATCTGTTCGAGCAGTTCGGGGCGTGGCATGGCGACCTCGTTAGCAGGTGTCGATTTTAGAGTGCTTCGACGAGCTGATCGATGGCTTGGAAGGCTTCTTTCAGCGCGGTATCGCGGTGAGCATCGCCCATGTTCAGGCCTTCTGCAAACACCACCTCCACATCGCTGATGCCCATCAGGCCTAGCATGGTTGTCAGGTGCGGCGTTTGGCTATCGAACTCGGTGCCTGCGTACTGGCCCCCACGCGCGGCCAGAATGATGGCCCGTTTGCCTTCGATCAGCCCCTGAGGGCCGTTTTCGGTGTAGCGGAACGTTTCACCGGCGCGCAGCACGCGGTCGAACCAGGCTTTCAACTGGGAAGGAATGCCCAGGTTATACATCGGTACCGCCAACACCAGCACATCATTAGCGCGCAGCTCTGCCAGCAGCTCATCCGAGTGGGCGGCCAGCGCCTGCTGCTCGGCGGTGCGCTCGTCAGCAGGCGTTTGCCACGCGCCCAACTCTTCGATGGCCAGGTGCGGCAGCGCGTTGGCAACGACATCGCGATGGGTCACCTTGACGCCCTCGCGTGCCGCGGCCTGCTGTCGAAAATGGCTCGCTAACGCATTGGACTGGCCGTTATCACCCAAAATCGAAGACGTCACTAATAGGGCATGGGTGGTCATGAAAACTCCTTAAAAATCAGTGGGAAGGTTAAGCGCTATTCTACGTCGCTTTTCGGTAAGCAAAAGCGCAACGTTTTCCGAGTTACATTCGACAAAATCGAACTATCCACCCATGAAAAAGCCCCACGCGTGGCTGCTTTTATCGCAGCATCGCGTGGGGCGGATGACGCCTAGCAGGCTAATGCGTGGCTATTTCTTAGTCGGCCAGGCGTTCGGATCTACTTTGTTCGCCAGTTTCGGAAACTGGTTGGGGTCGAAGACCGGCTCTTTACCCGCTTTGAGCTGGATGTCGTAATCTTTGAACAGCGCAAAAGCGATGGGCGATAGCAGCAGGATCGCCACGAGGTTGATAATCGCCATCATGCCCATGGAGAGATCGGCAAAATTCCAGATGGCCCCCAGGCTTGCCACCGAACCGACCATGATCATGCCCAGCACGGCGACGCGATACACCATCACCGCCAGGGGCGCACGACGGCCTGCCAAGTACTCGATATTGGATTCGCCGTAGGAGTAGTTGGCAATTACCGAGGTGAAGGCAAATAGTAAAATGGCGATGGCAATGAACATACCGCCCCAGTCACCCACATGGCTAGACAGCGCCATTTGCGTGAGCTGTATGCCGTTATTCTCTTCACCCGCCAGAAGCTCAGGGCCTGCCATGATGATGATGGCCGCCGTCGCGGTACAGATCACCAGGGTGTCCAGAAAAACGCCCAGCATTTGAATGAAGCCCTGAGCCGCCGGGTGATCCGGACGGGTGCTGGCGGTCGCTGCCGCGTTAGGCGCCGAGCCCATGCCCGCTTCATTGGAGAACAGTCCGCGCTGAATCCCGTTCATGATCGCCTGAGAAATCGCATAGCCAACCGCTCCACCTGCTGCCTGCTCGATACCAAACGCGCTCTGCACGATCGTCATGATGGCCGCGGGCAGGTCGCTGATATTAAGCGCCACCACGACCAGCGCCAAGATCAGGTACAGCAGCGCCATCAGCGGCACCACCAGCTCGGCGACTTTGGCAATCGATTTCAGACCACCGAAGATGATCGGCGCAACGATGGCCATCAAGACGAGCCCCATGGCCCAGGTGGGAATGGCAAACGCCTGCTCCATGGCCTGCGCGATGGAGTTGGCCTGCACGCTGTTGAACGCCAACCCAAACGCAATGATCAGGCAGATCGAAAACAGCACCGCTAACCAGCGCAGGCCCAAACCGCGCTCGATATAGCGCGCCGGGCCACCGCGGAAAGTATTGTCGCCATGGTCGGTCTTGTACGCCTGGGCCAGCGTGGACTCCACGAAGCTGGTCGCCATGCCGACCATGGCCGTCATCCACATCCAAAAAATAGCCCCTGGGCCACCAAAATAGATGGCGACCGCCACACCCGCCAAATTGCCCGTACCGACGCGGGCAGCCAGACTGGTCGAGAGCGCCTGAAACGACGAGATCCCGCCGTTGGCTTGCCGCGAGCCGCGCAGCAGCTTGAACATATGACCGAAATAGCGAATCTGAATGGCGCGGGTCATGACCGTAAAATAGAGGCCAGCGCCGATGAGCAGGTAAATCAGTACACTGCCCCATAACAGCCCGTTGCCGCGATCCACCATCGCGGTCAACAGAGGAGGAAGAGTAACATCCATACGAAACACGCCTTTTTGAAACAATGAAGGCGCATCATTCTTCATGGCTGCACCAAAATGGCAAGAAAAAGGGCAAATTTCTTGTCCAGCAGTCGTAATCACTGCTGGATGACTCAAGGCAACTCGCGAGACGCTGCCAGCCACGCCCACACGTCTGCGGCTTCGTCGCTGACTTGGCGCTTGCTGGGCCGCACCAACCAGAAACGCTCATCGCTGGGTACACTCATATCGAAGGGGGCCACCAAATCCTCACGCTGCTCCAACAGTCGGTGATGCGTGAGCGCCACCCCACCGCCCTGGCTAGCGAGCGCTAGCGTCATCACCTGATTATCGCAGGTGAGGGAGCGACATTCGGACTCTAGATGGGCTATTCCCGCCGCTTGCAGCCAACCAGGCCACCCAACGCCAAAGCCCACCGCGTGTAACAACGTATGCCCGGCCAAATCTGCAGGCACGTTGAGCGAGCGCGCCAGCGCAGGGGCGCACACGGGCAGCAAGTGCTCGTCGCCCAGCGGCAACATCTCGAGCCCACTCCACTCACCCCGACCATAGCGAATCTCGATGTCGGCCCCTTCAGGCCCAAAGTCGTCGGGCCAAATCGCGCTGACCAAGCGCAGCAAAATCGTTGGTTTCTGTCGATGCAGGGCCACGAGCCTTGGCGCGAGCCAAGATTGTTGGATCACCGGCGTAGCGCGCAGCGTCACCGGTCGTTCGCTGGTAATACCAAACACTTCCGACGTCCCTTCACTGATGCGTGAAAACGCATCGTGAATGCTGGGCAGCCACGCTTGACCTGCCGGGGTCAACGAAAGGCTGCGCGCGTGGCGAACGAACAGCTTTTGCCCCAGGCGATCCTCCAGCAGCCGAATGCGCTGGCTGATGGCCGCCTGGGTCACGCCCAGCTCATTACCCGCCGCCGTAAAGCTTAGGGTTCGGGCGGCGGACTCAAACGCTTGTAGCCATAACAGCGGAGGGAGTGAGCTCATGGGAAAGCAACCTATAAGTTAAACAGGGTCTTTGGGGCCAAATTCATCGTTTGTCACTGCGCAAGGGACTCCGCATCCTAATAAGCAGATCGTGTGTTACGTCACCCATTCTCAGTGAGGTTTCTATGTCCAGCGCACTAGCCACAACGGAAAAGCGTTCAGCCCCTCAAATGAGCGAACTCATGCCGTATGACCACGGCCCGGCACTCAAGGACGCCACGCTCACCGACAGCGGCCTTTCGCTAACGTGGCAAGACGGTACGCAAACGACGCTACCTCTGTTGTGGTTTCGTGATCACTGCGCTTGCCAGGCGTGTCGCCACCCGCAAACCCGCGAGCGCCTCTACCTACCGCTAGACGATATCGAACAAGCGCCCAGCGTTACCTTGGCCGATGGTCATCTCTATCTTCAGTGGCACGACGGGCATGACAGCGTCTTTCATAGCGGCTGGCTTTACCAGCGCCGCCCCGAGGCGACTCGCGTCTCATCCCTGCCGAATCCGACGCCGTGGCGCGATGACTTTTTCCCAGAGCGCGTTCGCCATGCCGATTTCATGACCCCGGCAGGGGAGAAAGCCTGGCTGACCGCCCTGCTACGCGACGGTTTGGCGTTGATCACTGACGCACCGCTGGTGGAAGAGGAAGTTAGCCGCCTTGCCGAGCGAATTGGCCCGCAACGCACCACCAATTTCGGCGGGCGATTCAACGTGCGCTCCAAGCCCAACCCTAACAACGCAGCCTACACCGCCGTAGGCTTGCCGCTGCATATCGACCTACCCAACTGGCAGCAGCCGCCGGACATTCAACTGCTCTACTGCTTGCAAAACGACGCCAGCGGCGGTGAGTCACTGTTTGCCGACGGCGCCCGGGTCATCGATGCGCTACGCGAACAGGACCCTGAGGCACTCGCCATTCTGAGTGAGACCCCCATCGACTTCCGGTTTCAAGACAACCATCACGATATCGCCTTCAAAGCTCCGGTGATCACCTTGGATAGCCAAGGCGAGCTGATGGAGATACGCCTCAATAATTGGATACGCGATACGCTCCATTTGCCGGCCGAAAAAATGACGGCTTGGTACCGGGCCTACAAAGTACTGTGGCAACTCTTCCACAGCGAGGCGCATCAGTTGGAGTTCACACTAACACCGGGCCAGATGGTGGCGTTCGATAACCGTCGCGTACTCCACGGCCGCCGGGAGTTCGATCCTAATAGCGGTGCTCGCCACCTTCAAGGCACCTACCTAGACCGGGACATGCTGGCCTCGCGCCTGCGTGTTCTTGCCCGTACGACCGCACCATCACAATAACCCTAGCAAGGAGACCCTCCTCCATGACACGTTCACTTCGTCCTTTCGTTGCGACCATTACCCTGGGCCTAGCAGGCGTTACTACCCAAGCCGCCGTCGCCGATGACGCCACGCTAGATTTCGGCGTTCCCGCTTGGCCTGGCATTACCGTGAAAACCGAAATCGCCGAGCAGCTCCTTAACCCGCTGGGCTACGACACTCAAACCCATGAAATTGGCCTGCAAGTGATCTATCAAGGCCTGGAAAGTGGCGACGTCGACGCCTTTCTAGGCGCTTGGCTTCCTGCGCAAAAAGAGATGTTCGAGCCTCGCAAAACCTCCGGCGTCATCAGGGACATCGCCAACAACGTCGATGGCGCGCAGATGACCCTGGCCGTTCCAGCGTATTTACATGAGCGCGGTATTCGCAGCTTTGCCGATCTAGACGCGCACCGTGACGAGTTCAATGGCCAAATTCATGGTTTTGGCGCAGGATCGGCCGCCAGTGAAATTCTACATAACGCCATCGATAACGATATCTGGGGCCTCGGCGACTGGCGCTTGGTGGATACCAGCGAAGTGGGCATGCTCTCTGCAGCACAAGATGCCATTTCCAGAGAAGAAGCCATCGTTTGGGTCGGTTGGACGCCCCACTGGATGAATCTCGAACTCCCCATGCGCTACCTGGAAGACCCGGAAAACCTGTTTGGTGAGAACAACGGCGAAAGCGACGTACGTACCCTGCTGCGCAGCGACTACGCTGATGCCCACCCGGCGCTGGTCACCTTTTTCGAGCAGTTCAGCTTTACCGCCGAGGAACAGAGCTGGATGATCCAAGCCTTCGGTCAAGAAGAGCGTGACCTCGCCGAGGTGGCTCAGCAGTGGATCAACGACAACCCCGAACGCATAGAGGCCATGCTGGCCGATGTCACGACCGCCGAGGGTGATGCCGCTTGGCCCGTCATTGAAGCGCGCCTACAGTAACGCGCTCGTTCACCCCACCGCCGCAGTGGCGTATGCTAACGCTCTTTTGCCAGATAGGCGGTGGGGATGGAATGTCACGAACGTTGCTAAAAGGGCTAGGCTTACTGATCACGCTGGTGATACTGGGCGTGATGTGGCGCTACCTGCAGCAGCAAGGGCTGCTGACTCAGGCGCAGCTCGAAGCACTCACTACCACCATTAGCCAGTGGCAGCGTGCCCCCTGGATGTTTGCCGCCGTCATGGCCGTCTATACCGGTTCGCTGTTAGTGATGTTTCCGCTAAGCCTGCTGGTCGTGTTGACCGGCATGCTGTTTGGCCCGGTATGGGGATTGGCTTACGCTACGTTGGGCACGCTGAGTTCGTCGGTGGTGTCTTACTGGGTGGGCCACTGGCTGGGGCGAGATGCCCTCATGCGCTACGGTGGCCGCCACCTACGCGGCCTTTCCGGCTATCTCTCCCAACGCGGCATTCGTACGATGACGGTGATCAACCTGCTGCCGCTGGCTCCCTTCACGCTCACCAATATGTTGGCCGGGGCGTTTCATCTCAATTTCCGCGACTACATGATCGGCTCGACGCTGGGCATCGTGCCGGGACTGGCCGCCGTCATCCTGCTCGGCAGCCAGCTAGGGGCGCTGTTCACCGCTGCCTCACAACAAGAGTTGGTGCTGGCCGTGGCAGGCGTGGTCGTCGGGGTGGGCCTACTCTGGCTACTCAAGCGCGTGGCCACCGCTCGGACGAGCCGTCCTCGAAACGACGGCTAGCCTCTCGCTTGCATCACTTGGGCTGACGCTCGTGGGTCTGATGCGTCGTGTGATGTTTCGCTAGCACCTCGGCATAAAAGTGCGCCACCGCGGCGGCAAACTTGCCGATATCGTAGTCAGCGGCGAACGCTTTGGCTTGATCGCCGAGGGTTTCGCGCAACGCGTCATCCTCGACCAGTTCCACCACTCGCTGCCCCCACTTCTGGCGGTTTTGCGGCGTCTTGAAGCCGTTGTGGCCATCGCGCACCACGTCATCGATACCGCTCGAGCGTACGGCGACCACCGGAAGCCCAGCGGCCATGGCCTCTAGAATCACCATACCTTGTGTTTCCGAGGTAGAGGCAAACACGAACACATCGCCTACGTGATAGTAAAGCGCCATCTCTTCTGGCGGCACGGCCCCCACCAAGGTGACCTGTGCTTCCAAACCCAGCGTGTCGATCTGTGTTTGGATCGCTTGTCGGTCCGGGCCGTCGCCGACCAACAGCAAGCGTAGGCCGGTCTTTCCCTGGCGCTTCAACTCTGCCAACGCTTCCAGCATGAAGCCGATGTTCTTCTCTTTACTGATGCGAGAAACGCTTACCAGCACCGTATCGTCGACCGCGATAGCCAACTGCTGGCGAAGCGACGCCACGGCCTCCTCGTCGGCATCGGCAAAGCGTGCCGCGTCGATCCCCGTGGGCTGCACCAGCGTCGGCGTCTTGACCCCGATCATGCGCAGGTACTCCTCTGCCGAATAGGTCGGCACGATGACCCCCTGGCAACGATTAGAGAAGCGCTTGATCAAATAATGAGAGATCAGGTTGCGAAACAGTGCCCCCGGCAGCGGTACGAAGTGCGCGTAGTGCTCCAGGCGCGTGTGATAGGTGTAGATGACCGGCACTTTCAAACGACGCCCCATCCACAGACCCATCGACCCCAGCCAGAACGGGTGATGTACATGGATCACATCGGGCTTGAACTCACGCAGGCAGCGGCGAAAGCCCGCGCTGAACGGGTTGGTCAAGCGAAATTCACGCTTCTCGCCAAACGCCATCAGCGTGGGTACCCGCAGAATGGTGTCATCGTCCTGCCACGACTCCCGGTAGCGCGGTACCAGCAGCTGCACCCGATGTGAGAGATCGCCAAGACCCTGGCGTAGCCGCTCCACCGATACCGACACGCCGGAAACGAACGGGAAGTAGTTGTTCGACACCATCGCCACTCGTAAACTTTTTTCCAGATAGGGCGTGGGGTCGATATCGAAGTCGGGATAGTAGTCGCGCTCCTCGAAAATCAGCCTGTAAAGCCGCATGGCCAACAGTGTCAGCAGCCCGACGATCAGCAAGAACCGCGGATAGCTGACGTAGAAGAAGGCGTAAATCGTCGACCCCACGCTGCTCAGCATGCGCCACCAGCCGGGGCGGTCGACGTTCAATCGCACCGGCGAGATGCCCACGCTGTCACCGGCCACCTCGACGACGACGTAATGATGAAAACTCTCATCGGCATCCAGCAGCAGGCCGCCCGCGCCGCCGGTGGTCACGTACGTCACCCCGTTGACGGTGTGCTGGGCGTATAGCGAGAGATTCGCGGAAAACACCGTATCGACCCCATAGCGCTCGGCCAAACGCATGATGCCTTCAGCAAGCCGGGGATCGTTGAGGTAGTTATCTTCTTCGAACAGCGGGGCATCCTGGATGACGTTATGCAGTGGCAGGCCCACGAACACGAACCGATGGGCCGCGTCAGAGGCGGCTAGCTCGCGCTCCAGCCAATCCAACTGCCAGGAAGTCGACGACTTGCCAGTGCCATCTAGAAAAATGAAGTGGCTGTTGCCCGCTACGAACGCATAGAAATGCGGGCCAAAGTAGTCGTAAAACAGATAGCTGCCGAAATCGCTGTCTTCATTATCGCCGTAGGTCAAGAGATAAGGCATGTCGAGCAGTTCGAGGCTGTGATAAATCGCCTGATAACTCTCCTGCTGGCCGCCACTCACCGCATTGCCCGCCGACACCATGAAATCGATATCGCCCTGGTTGAGCAGCGGAACGATCTCGTCTTGAAAGACATTTACCGAGTTATTGATGTTGCCCACCACCGCAAAGCGGTAGGCATCTCGGCCTGCTAGTCGGTCGCGTACCTCGGCGACTTCTACGGTATGCAGCGATTCGAACTCGGGTTCGGCCACGTAGAGCCACACTTGGTGAATGATCAACCCCGCCACCAGCGCAAGGTTCAAAACGAAAAACAGCCTCAACCAGCGCTGGCGGGAGAGGCGAAAAAGGCGTCGAGGCATGTAGAGGCGCTTATCTCAAAGAGTCATTCGGTGGCTGTGACTAAAGCGCGGCACAGCCGTTCAAGGTGGCCAGCAAGCGGCGCGAACCACCCTGCTCACGATGCTCACCTAACCACACCCCTTGCCACGTGCCAAGGGCCAAGCGGCCATCGCGTACCGCAAGGCTGAGCTGAGTGCCCAATAGACTAGACGCCACATGGGCGGGCATGTCGTCGGGGCCCTCTAACGTATGCTGAAAGTAGCTCAGTCCTTCTGGCACCAAACGTCGCATGAAAGCATCCAGATCATGGCGCACGTCCGGGTCGGTGTTCTCGTTGAGCGTCAACGACGCGGAGGTATGCATGAGCTGTAGATGCAAAAGCCCCTGATGGCACTCCGCCAAACAGGGCAGTGCTCTGGCGATCTCATCAGTAATCAAATGAAAACCGCGGGACATTTCCGGCAAGTGAATCTCTTGTTGATGCCACATAAACACTCCTTTGTTATATGCATTGTCAGAGGATACGTTAACAGACATACCATAGCCTATTTCCACTACCTGCCGAACAGTACCAAGAGGACCGCGTGGCGTGGTGCCACCTACCCTGATAAATTGAGCGCTGTGATGGTCTGACATTAAAAGGAGCGAGATGATGACATCCGTATGGCGGCCAAGGAGCATGGCCACGCTGGCAACCCTGGCCGTGACCGGCACATTCTTGATGGGTTGCACCGGCATTCCCGATGGCACGGAACCGGTGACTGACTTCGAGCTCGAGCGCTATCTTGGCGAGTGGTACGAAATCGCTCGCCTGGATCACTCCTTCGAAGAGGGACTAGACTGCGTCACCGCTACCTACAGTAGGCGCGACGATGGGGGCGTCAAGGTGATCAACCGAGGCTACGACCTGGAAGAACGCGCCTGGGACGAAGCCGAAGGTCGCGCCTACTTCATCGATGACGAGAGCGTGGGGCGGCTGAAAGTCAGCTTTTTCGGCCCGTTTTACGGCGGCTACAACGTTCTCGAACTCGACGATGACTACCAGTGGGCGTTGGTGGCAGGCCCTAACCGAGACTACCTGTGGATTCTGGCACGCACCCCCACGATAGCAGGCGACGTGGAGCAGCGCCTTCGTCAGCGCGCCGCCGAGCTGGACTTTCCCACCGACGAGTTGATCGACGTGGTGCAGGATCAAACCTGCCCAGGCCGCTAACGGACCCACGTTAGCCATTGGGCAAGGCGGGCACCCGGCCCGCCATTTCTCGCTGTAAGAAGTCGATCAACGCGCTGATCCTTTCCGGCACATGGCGGCGATGCTCGAACACGGCGTAAAAGTCAGCGCGTATGCCCTGCCACTCCGGTAGCAACGTTTGCAACGTCCCACTGGATAGTTGCTCGTTCACATCCCACCAGGAACGCAGCATCACGCCGTGGCCATCCAGCGCTAAGCGGGTAATGACCTCGCCGTCGTTACTCGCCAATGGCCCCCTGACCTTCACGGCCTGGCGCTGCTGGGATTGCCGGTGCTCGAAGCGCCATAGCGGGAAGTCGCTATCGTTTTCACGAATCACCAGGCAACGGTGCTGAGTAAGATCGCTCGGAGCCTTCAGCGGCGGCATTTTTTTCATATAGCTAGGCGCAGCGCACAAGACGCGGCGGTTGGGTAGGATACGCTTGGCGACGAGGCGTGAATCCGGTGGCTCGCCAATACGGATGCCGACGTCAAAGCCGTGATCGCTCAAATTGAGGGGGAAGTTGGTCAGCTCAAGCCAGCTCTCCACGCCTGGGTGCTCGGCGCAAAACCGCGATAGCAGCGGCGCGATATGCCGCCTGCCAAAGCCGAAGGTCGCGTTGACCCTCAGCCGACCGCTTAGGCCTTGGTTCGCGGTCTCGCTGAGTGAGCTTTCGAGCGTTTGTAACTCCTCCAGAATGAGACCACCTTGAGACAGGTAGCGCTCGCCTTCGAGAGTAAGCGTCAACCGGCGCGTCGTACGCGCCGCCAGCGTCACCCCCAGCCGAGCCTCTAGCTGCTTCAAACGTTTACTCACGGCTGAGAGAGACAGCCCAAGCTCGCGAGCAGTGGCGGTCAAGCTTCCCGCTCGCGCTAGCTGCTGAAAAAAGGCGAGGTCATCCAGCATCATGGGATTATTCACTTTTAGGCAACAATAGCTTGCATAATAGCCTGATTATCTCGTCGCCAACAGGCGCTACACTCCTACTAAGCAATCACACTCCATCCTTTCCGCGACATCCAACCACATAAGGATCTTCCATGGCCCATCGTATTGCAGTCATCGCTGGCGACGGTATCGGTACCGAAGTGATGCCCGAAGGTATTCGCGTGCTGGAAGCCGCCGCCAAGCGCTTCAATATCGACCTGGCGTTCACCACCTTCGAGTTCGGCAGCTGTGACTACTACTTGGAACACGGCAAGATGCTGCCCGACGACTGGTTCGACCAGCTCAAAGGATTCGATGCACTGTTTTACGGAGCCGTGGGCTGGCCAGACAAAGTGCCCGACCATATTTCGCTATGGGGCTCGCTGCTGCAGTTTCGTCGCCAGTTCGACCAGTACATCAACCTGCGCCCCTGCCGATTGATGCCCGGCATCAAAAGCCCGCTAGCGGGCCGCAAGCCCGGCGACATCGACTTTTACGTCGTGCGCGAAAACACCGAGGGCGAGTACTCGAGCGTCGGCGGCAAGATGTATGAAGGCACCGAGCGTGAAATCGTCATTCAGGAAACGGTGATGAGCCGAACCGGTGTCGACCGCGTACTAAAGTATGCCTTCGACCTAGCGCAAACCCGCCCACGTAAAAAGCTCACCTCGGCCACGAAGTCCAACGGCATCTCGATCACCATGCCCTACTGGGACGAGCGGGTGGCCGAGATGGCCAAGCAGTACCCAGAGATCGCGGTGGATAAATTCCATATCGATATTTTGACCGCCAACTTCGTGCTGCATCCGGACTGGTTCGACGTGGTGGTGGGCAGCAACCTGTTTGGCGATATTCTCTCCGACTTAGGCCCTGCGTGCACCGGCACCATTGGCGTCGCCCCCTCGGCCAACATCAACCCAGAAGGCAAGTTCCCCAGCCTGTTCGAACCGGTACACGGCAGCGCACCGGACATCGCCGGTCAAGGCATTGCCAACCCTATCGGCCAAATTTGGTCTGGGGCGATGATGCTGGAGCACCTGGGCTATAAGGAGGCGGGCGACGCGATGGTCGAGGCCATTGAAGCGGTGCTGAGTGAGGGCGATAGCCAAGTGCTCACCCGCGACGTGGGCGGCCAGGGCACGACCGAAAGCCTCGGTAACGCCATTGCCGAGCGGATTCGCGGTTGATTCTTCTATAAAAGCGTTCGTTAACGAACAACGCCTCGCTGGCAGCGAGGCGTTGTGCGTTTCAAGCGTCGATTAGTTTGCCAGTTTGGCAGCAATCTCAGCGACATGTTTGCCCTGGAAGCGGGCAATTTTCAGCTCGCGGTCATCCGGCTGGCGGGAACCATCACCACCGGCCAGCGTCGCAGCGCCATAGGGCGTACCGCCGCTGACTTTCGAAATATCGAACTGCTCTTCGATGCCGTAGCCAATGGGCACGATGACCATGCCGTGGTGGGCCAACGTGGTCCAGGTAGAGGTAATGGTCATCTCATCGCCGCCGCCAGTGCCGGTCGACGTGAACACGCTCGCCACTTTGCCGCGCAGCGCGCCGTTGGCCCACAGGCCGCCGGTTTGATCGAGGAAGGTGCGCATCTGACCCGCCATGTTGCCAAAGCGCGTCGGCGTGCCGAAGATGATGGCATCGTAATCCGACAACTCCTGAGGTGTGGCTTCCGGCGTGGTGAAGTCCTGCTTGCCGCCAGCGTTTTTGAACGCCTCCTCCGGCATGGTTTCAGGCACACGTTTTACCGTCACTTCGACACCGTCCACTCCCTTAGCGCCTTCGGCCACCGCGGCAGCCAGTGTATCGATATGGCCATACATGGAGTAATACAGCACCAGTACCTTCGTCATAACGCACTCCTTTGGACTTGCATTCGAGCATTGGACAGGTTGCCCGTCGAGGGCAATGAAAACTCACTAAACCATAGCCTAGTCAAACGTAGAGAAAAGCGAATGTTTTCGATGCTCCGCATCGATTTCATCGACGTGCCGACCTTGCGCTTTTGCCACTTCGGCACTAATTTTTCTTGTATCGTATTTACGGTATGTTTCATTCACGTATAACGCCAAGGAGTCCGGCATGACGATTTTCGAAGCACTTCGCAAAGATCACGACATCCAGCGAGACCTGCTGGCCCGCTTGGTAGAGACCCATGGCGATAGTGAAGAGCGCGATACCCTCTATCAACAGGTACGCGCCGAACTGAAATACCACGCCAACGCGGAAGAGAGAGCGCTTTACATCCCCATGATGGACATCGATCTCACCCAAGAAAAAGCGCGCCACAGCGTGGCGGAGCATCATGAGATCGACGAGCTGATCGAACTGCTGGACGACACCGACTATAGCGCCAGCCACTGGCTCACTCACGCTAAGCAGCTTCAACACTTGGTGACGCATCACTTGGACGAAGAGGAGCAGGAAGTTTTTCAACTGGCAGGCCGCGGCCTCCAAGAGAACCAGAAATCCTCTCTGGCCAAAGAGTATCAGGAAGAAATGCGGCGACAGCGAGCAGACTAAACGTCCTTAGTGTGCGACAGACGCAAGAGCGTCGGTGATCAAAGCGCTTGTGGCAAAGGGCCATGAGCGCTTTTTTGTACCGGCAACTTTCATCATCCCACCCGCCATTTTCACGCGAACGACGCCTCCCCTTGTGGACAGCTACGGGCGTGGGTAAAGGTAGGAACGATAAAAAAGCAAATGCCCATGCTCAAGGACACTTTCATGCTAGGCCAATGGCTCGACTGGACGCTCGACGAGGAACGCCCCTCCCCGCGCATCGGCCGCTTCCCAAGCGGCACTTACCATCTTCACGGGCCAGGTATTCTAGAGCTCACCCCTAACATTCTGCGCCCAGAGGCACGCGCCTGTGTATTTTCTGCGGCGATACACGGTAACGAAACCGCCCCGGTGGAACTGCTCGGTGATTGGCTGAGCGCTTTGGAAGCCAGCACGCTGCAGTTAGGCGCGCCGGTGCTGGTGATCTTGGGTAACATTCCCGCGTTAAAAGCGCACAAACGCTTCATTGCCACCAACCTCAACCGGCTGTTCAAACGCGATCTGGACGAGCGGGGGGCCGAACCCGACCGAGCGCGAGCGTTAATGGAAGCAGTAGATACGTTCTTCGCCCGCCACCATGCGCTGCCGAAACTGCACTACGATCTGCACACGGCGATTCGGGACAGTTTGTATACCCGCTTCGTCGTCGAACCCTACGCCCTCGCCGCCACCGATGCGCAGCAGTGGCAGTGGCTGGCCGGAGCCGATATGCAGGCCGTGCTCCACCAACATCAGCACAGTTGGACGTTCTCCCACTACAGTAAGCACTATCATCACGCCCAAGCGTTTACGTTCGAACTGGGTCGGGTTGCCCCGTTTGGTGACAATGATATGGCTCCCCTGGCGCCAATGCTGACGCTCTTGGGCTCACTCAGCTCAGGTTATCCGCCGCCGACAAAGCCCGCAGATAACATGGCCTTTTTTAAAGTACAGCACGAGCTGATGCGCCAAGCGGAGGACTTTACGCTCTGCTTCGACGATGACGTACCCAATTTCAGCCGTTTCGAGCCCGGCACCTGCCTCGCCAAAGATGGGGTAGCGGGTGATTTCATCGTGGAGAAGACACCATTACATGTGGTGTTCCCCAATGCCCACGTCGACATAGGCGCTCGTGCGGCACTGTTGGTGGTGCCCAGTCATGCCATTACCTGACGGACACTTGCGCTACTGCTTGACGATGAAAACGTACTTTTCATAACGACGTCTTTTTTTATAACAACAACGTGAAGGGGCCGTCAGGACACATCGCCACGTACCAAGACCAATGTCGTCCTGATAAAGTACGCGCATTTGGCGCAGTCCTGATAGAATCGCCCCTTTTTTCGCGCCAGCCGCACACACGCACGACAAATTCATTTGTTGCTGCTGCGGCAACCCTGTACTGGAGCCTACGTTATGGCCGCTACGCCTACTCCCCTTGAAGTGCGCAATATTAAAAAGCGCTTTGGCGATACGGAAGTTCTCAAAGGTCTCTCCCTGGAAGCCCAAAAAGGTGACGTCATCACCCTCATTGGCGCCTCAGGGTCGGGCAAAAGCACCTTCCTGCGCTGCATGAACCTGCTTGAACAGCCCGACGATGGAGAGCTCTACGTCCACGGCGAACAAATTCGTTTTAAAACCACCAAACACGGCCGTGAGCCCGCCGACTGGAAACAGGTGGTGCAGATGCGTGCCAAGCTCTCGATGGTCTTCCAAAGCTTCAATCTATGGGCACACATGACGCTGCTGGAAAACATCATCGAAGCGCCGATCCACGTGCTCGGCAAGCCCAAAAAAGAGGCAATCGAGCATGCCCATGCGCTGCTGGATCGCGTAGGGCTGAGCGCTCGCGCCAATGCCTACCCGGCACAAATGTCCGGCGGCCAGCAGCAGCGCGGTGCCATTGCACGGGCGCTCGCCATGGACCCGGAAGTCATGCTGTTCGACGAGCCCACCTCGGCACTGGACCCGGAGTTGGTCGGCGACGTGCTGAAAGTCATGCGTGACTTAGCCAATGAAGGACGCACCATGGTCGTGGTCACCCACGAGATGAGCTTTGCCCGCGACGTGTCCAGCAAAGTGATCTACCTGCACCAAGGCTTGGTAGAAGAAGCCGGGGCGCCGAACGAGGTGCTGGGTAATCCGCAGTCACCGCGCTTGAAGCAGTTTCTAGCGCCCAAATACTGATCCGCGAGGCACGCACACCATGCTCGATTTGCAAGGTTACGGCCCCCGCCTGATCGAAGGGGCGGGCGTCACCGTTCAACTGGCCGTTCTATCGCTGATCTTGGCCATCCTCCTAGGGCTGCTGACGGCCAGCGCCAAGATGTCGCGTAACTGGCTGTTACGTCGCACCGCCACCGTTTACACCACGGTGATTCGCGGTGTGCCGGACCTAGTGCTGATGATGCTGCTGTTCTTCGGCGGCCAGATCGGCGTCAACGCCATCAGCGACATGCTGTATTACAACTACGACATCGACATTTATATCAATTTCAATGCCTTTGCCGCAGGCGTACTGACCATCGGCTTTATCTTCGGTGCCTACATGGGCGAAACCTTTCGTGGGGCGTTCATGGCAGTGGATAACGGCCAGATAGAGGCAGGCAAAGCCTACGGCATGAGCAGTGGTTTGGTGTTTCGTCGCATTCGCTTCCCCCAAATGATGCGCCACGCCCTGCCCGGCCTTTCCAATAACTGGATGGTACTGCTCAAAACCACCGCGCTGGTCTCGGTAATCGGCCTGACCGACATGGTCCGAGTAGCCGCCGAAGCCTCCCGCGCGACCCACGAGCCCTTCGTGTTTTTGATCCCCGTCGCGGTGGCCTACCTGCTCATTGCCAGCGTCTCCGAGTGGATCTTTGCGCGCCTACAAAAACGTTACGACATCGGCTTTGGGGGGCAGTGACATGTTAGATATCTCTGCATGGTTCAACGACCTACTAGCGGACAACCTGATTTTCACACCGACGACCCTCGGCTACTACTGGGAAGGATTGGTGACCACCACACAATTGGTCTTTCTCTCGCTGGTGGCCGGGCTCATCCTAGCGGTACCGCTGGCCATCATGCGTAGCTCCAGGCACAAATGGATCAGCCTGCCAGTCTATCTGTATACCTACGTGTTTCGCGGAACGCCGCTGTTGATCCAGCTCTACATCATTTACTACGGCGTCGTATTTATCGACGGCATTCAAGAAACCTTTCTGTGGCCGGTGCTGCGCGAAGCGTTTTACCCCGCGCTGATTGCCTTTACGCTGAACACGGCCGCCTATACCACCGAAATTTTCCGTGGTGCCATCAAGGCAACGTCGAAAGGCGAAATAGAGGCCGCACGGGCCTATGGCATGTCGCAACGTTTGATGATGCGGCGGATCATTCTGCCCAGCGCCTTTCGACGCGCGCTGCCAGCCTACGGCAACGAAGTCATATTCATGCTGCATGCCAGCGCCATTGCCAGTGTGGTGACGTTGATGGATCTGACCGGTGCGGCACGCTTCGTGTATGCGCGCTTTTATGCGCCCTTCGATGCGTTCCTATTCGTCGCAGCCATCTATCTCTGTTTGACCTTCGCGATCTTGTATTTTTTCCGCTTCTTAGAGAAAAAGCTGCTGGCCCACCTGCAGCCACAAACCACCTAACCAAAACAAAGACAACACGCGCCAGCGTAAAACAAACGTTGGTTCAAATGCAGACTCCCCCTTTTCGCCAACCTCAACCTGGGGTACGTTAAGGGGGATCACCTTGGGTGAACCTGCTTCTTTTGGTGTCTAAAAATGAAAAAACTACTGACTGTTTCTCTGCTGGGCTTGGCCGTCGCTGCAGCATCTTCTGCTCACGCGCGCGATTACGACAACGTCCGTATCGGCGTCGACGTTCCCTACGAGCCCATGGAATACCGCACCGCTGAAGGTGAACTGACCGGCTTCGACATCGACCTGGGCAACGCCCTATGCGAGCGTATCGGTGTTACCTGTGAGTGGGTCGAGCAGGAGTGGGACGGTATCATTCCAGGCCTGATGTCACGCAACTACGATGCGATCATGTCCTCCATGACCATCAACGACGAACGCCGTCAGCAGGTACTGTTCTCAGACCCCTACATCACCATGCCGTCTGCCTGGTTCGCTCCGAGCAGCCTGGACATCAGCGAAGCCAACGAAGAGACCCTGGCAGGCAAAACCATTGGCGTTCAGCGCGGCACCCTACAGGATAACTACGTCACCGATAACTTCAGTAGCGTCGCTGACATCAGCCGCTACTCCACCGCCGACGACATGGTGCTGGACATGGAAGCACAGCGTCTGGATATCGTCTTTCTCGACTTCCCGATCGGCCAGTCCACGCTGCTAGAGAGCGAAGAAGCTGAGTACGTGGTTGTAGGTGAGCGCATCAGCGAGCCGAAAGAGTACTTCGGCGACGGTTTCGGTATCGCCTTCCGTCAGCGTGACGAAGCGCTAGCCGAGCAGTTCAACGAAGCTCTGGCGGAGCTTAAAGAAGACGGCACCTACGATGAGATCTACGCCCGTTATTTCGGCGAAGAGTAAGCGCTAGCTGCTTGAGCGAGCCTCCCCACTTGGGGAGGTTCGCAAGCGAGACGCCAACATGCCCTCACGCCTCCTCTTATCCCCCGCGCTGCACGCGCTTCGCCCAGGTACCCGTGGCAACATCGCCCGTTTCTACCTGAGCGAATGGTTCGACGAATAGCCCTCCCCTTTTGGCACGCCCGTGCCAAGGCACGCCCCTGTGCGTGCATATTGCCCTGCGTGTAAGGCGCACGGCACTCCTGCGCTTAGCGCACCCCATGCAATAGCCGCCCTAAGGCGGTTGGCATACAGCAGCATCGACCTACCTACTAAAAATCGCTTCAGGAGACTGACTATGCGTTATGCAACGCTGTCCGTGGCCGCTGTTCTTGCAGCTGGTGTTTCACTTTCATTGGCATCCACTGGCGCCTTTGCCCGGGATTATGACGAGATTCGACTCGGCGTCGATGTCCCTTACGAACCCTTCATGTACCGCGAGGCCGACGGCACGCTCACCGGTTTCGAAATCGAGCTCGGCAACGCTGCCTGCGCCTACATGGAGGTCACCTGTACATGGGTCGAGCAAGACTGGGACGGCATCATTCCGGGACTGCTGGCGCGTAACTACGACGCCATCATGTCCTCCATGGCGATCACCGACGAGCGCGCCCAGCGGGTGCTGTTCTCCGAGGCGTACTACACCACGCCCAGCGCCTGGATCACCACCCGTGATAAAGAGATCGATATCGAAGATCGTGCCAGCCTGGAAGGCTTGACCGTTGGCGTGCAGCGAGCGACGTTGCAGGACAACTACGTCACTCAGCTTTACGGCGATGTCTTGGAGATCCGTCGCTATACCGGTGCTGACGATGTGGTCACCGACCTGATGGCGGGCCGCCTGGACCTCACCTTCATGGACTACCCCATCGCCGAAGCCACCATCGATATCGACACGCCAGAGAGCGATTTCCAGCGCATCAGCGACTTCATCAAGCAGCCCGAGGAGATTTTTGGCCAAGGTGTGGGGATGGCGTTTCGCCCCCGCGATGAAGCCCTGGCCGAACGCTTCAACGAGGCTCTGCACGCGCTCAAGGAGAACGGCACTTATGATGAGATCATGAACCGCTACTTCAACTACGATGTACGTTTATAAGCGCGCTGTTCGAATAGCGTGACGCTATCACTACGAGCGCCGGCCTCTGGTCGGCGCTTATCGTTTCTGATGACTCTCCAGGGAACTCCATGCTGACACTTGTAAAGAATGCCCAACTCTTTGCCCCCGAACCGCTTGGGCTGTGCCACCTGCTGATCGCCGACCAACGCGTTGCCGCCGTGCTGAATGCCGATGAAACGTATCAATTGGGCACGCTGATTCGTACGGTGGACCTGGAAGGGCGCCGCGTAATCCCAGGGTTAGTCGACCCGCTGGTGCACTACATCGGCGGTGGCGGTGAAGGCGGCTTTGGCAACCGCACCGCCGAACTCAGCCTGGAAGACGCCTGTGCCTCCGGGGTGACCACGCTGGTGGGCGCGCTAGGCACCGATGCACTTACCCGCACCCCAGCCAACCTGATTGGCAAAGCGCGGGAGCTGGCCGCTGGCGGGCTGAGCACCTACGCCTACACTGGCTCTTACCAACTTCCCCCCGTTACGCTGACCGGTTCGGTAGCCAGCGATATTCTCTACATTCCTGAGTTCATCGGCGTGGGTGAAGTCGCGATTAGTGACCATCGCGGCTCCCAACCCACTACCCAAGAGTTAACGCGGCTTGCTTCCGACGCCCGCACCGCCGGGCTGCTCGCAGGGAAATCAGGCATCGTCTTCATTCACACCGGCGACGCCGACACCCACTTGGAGCCGCTGCGCCAAGTGGCCAAAAACAGCGCCATCCCGCTGACGCAGTTCTACCCCACTCACATAAACCGCACTGCCGCGCTGTTCGAAGATGGCCTGCGCTTTGCCCGTGAAGGCGGGCGCATCGACTTCACCACCAGCACCACACCCGAGCTGCTGGCCGGTGGTGAAGTGCCTGCCTCCGAGGCAGTGGCTCGGGCGCTGAAAGCACGGATCGAGCCCGGTCAACTCAGCCTCTCCTCCGATGCCAACGCCTCCCTGCCGGAATTCGATGATCAACACCGGTTTATTGGCTTGAAACCCGGTAAACTAAGCAGTCTATTCGAGGTGCTGGGCGAGTGCGTCAATGAGCATCAGATCAGCATGGAACGCGCGCTACGCTGCGCGTCGACCACCGCCGCCGATACGCTCAAACTGCCCCACAAAGGCCGCTTACAGACGGGTTCGGACGCAGATTTCATCGTACTACGCGAAAATCACTGGGCCATCGACCAAGTCTGGGCACTGGGCAAACCCATTTTCAGCGCCAGCTAAGTGTCACGCCCTCCGGCGAACTTGCTCAGCCAAACCGGGTCTTTACTATCACCCCACCACATCCAAGGAGGTAGCATGGCTGAAACGACGGCGGGCCCCGCAACGCCCCATCAGGAGACGACAAGCGCGTTTCGTCCCTCCTCCCACTGGACCGCATGGGGACAGTGGCTAGCGCTGTTCACCATGACCGTGGATCACCTCACCCGCTACGTGCTTCCGGGTGATTGGGATTTGAGCTGGGCGGGTTCCTCGATTGGGCGCATTGCGTTCCCCCTCTTTGCCGCCATGGTGGCGTGGCACGGCCTGTTCAATACCCGCAACCCACTTCGCTATTCGCGACGCATTCTGATCATTGGGCTCGTTGCGCAAATTCCCTACATGATGATGCCCCGCGCGTCCGATGCGTTCATTTTGAACGTCTGTTTTACGTTGGCCAGCGGGTTGGCACTAGGAGCGCTGGTACGCCAAGGCTGGCAGCACTATCAACAGCAAACGTTAGGCTTTGGTTGGCTCATGTTAGGCGCTGCCGTCGGCGTTACGGTGTGGTATCTACTGGGATTTTGGGTGGAGTATGGCCACAACGGCCTGCTGCTGATTCCGCTGTTCATGTTTGCGATGCAGGCGCTCAGTGACACAGGGGATGCGCTGAAATCACGCCTATGGGCGGGGCTCGCGGCATTTCCCGTACTGTGGATTGCCGGGCAGATGAACGCCTCCGACATGGCTAAATCGTTCACCGTCGCCACGTGCGTGCTGGTCCTGATGCTCGCCGCAGGCGCAGCCCAGCGAGTGCCGCCGGTGGCGCTGGCCATGCCCCGACGTTTATGGCTGGCGTGGTACCCAGGGCACTTCGCCCTCATTGCCCTGTGGCTTCTGCTTAGCGGTCAATTGGCGGGGTAGATGCCTGCTCGGCGACGCGCTTGTTCACGTCATCACGCATCCAGGGCTGGTAGCGGCGAAGCCGCGCTCGGCCCTCGGTCTTGGCTTGATACATCGCGGTATCCGCCTGCTTGAGCACATCTGCGTGGTCACAGTCAGCGGCATTGAAACAGGTATAGCCCATGCTCGGGGTGACCTCGACCCAGCGGCTCTCTAGGCGGTACTGACCGGCCAACGCCTGCTGTACGGTCGTCATATAGCGGGCAGCGGCAAGGTCGAGTGCCTCGCTCTCCGACACATCGAACAGTGCCAACAGCACAAACTCATCGCCGCTCAGACGGGCAGCCATATCCTGGCCGTGTAGGCAGGACTCCAAACGGCGCGCGACCTGTACGAGCAGATCATCGCCCGCTGCGTGGCCAAGCGTATCGTTAATCAACTTGAAGCGGTCCATGTCCATGAACATCACCAAGCCTCCGCGTTGGCCGCTCTCTGGCTCTCGGCATAGCGCCTCCAGACGCTCGATGAACAGCCGTCGATTGGGCAAATCGGTCAACGCGTCGTAGTAGGCTTGGCGATAGATGATCGCCTCGCTGCGCTTCCGTTCGGTGAAGTCTTCGATGATCGCCACACCACCTATCATTTGATCGCTAGCACTGTGAACCCCATTGAAAAACGCCCTCAGCGGCGTTCCCTCAGTGGCTTTGGGCAGTCGATATGTGCCTTCGTAATAGCCGGTGCCTTTTTCCAGCGCATCCTTCACCGCTTGCGCCACGTCACGGTCGGCAGAGCGATCCAGCATACGATAGCCGAGCAGATTCGAGCGCTCCACGCCCAGTATGTCCAGCAGCTTGCTATTGCAGTCGGTGATCTGGCCCTGCTCATCAAAGTGCAGAACGCCTAGCGGCGAGTGCTGAAAAATGGAGCGATAGCGATTTTCGCTCTCCTTGAGCTGTGCTTCGCGGGCCCCCATGCTCACCCGCAGAGCGATATTGTCATGGATGGTCCGGCTAAAGCGTCGGCTGGTCGCCATGATCAACCCTAAAAACAGCACTAACATCAAGCCAATCAAAATCGATAGTGGCGAGCCTTGCAGCAGAAACTGCAGCTTAAGCGGCAATAGAATGGGAAGCACGAAGCCAATGGCAATCCACCATACCGACGAGAGCGTCGTCACACCGCCTGCCGCAATGCCAGCCAGCACAATCGATAGCGCAGCGATTTGGCCAGGATGGTCATGGCTGAACAGCAGCACGCCGGAAGCTCCCCAAACACAGCCTGACGCAATGGCCCCCATGGCAAACCAATGCAACCACCGTCGACGCTGTTGCTGGAGAGCGGGCAACCGTTTGAACCGCTGCGCCAGCAGTAACCTTACGGTAGAAATCAATGCCAGTGACACAAACCACCCCAACAGCAGTGGGGTGTCCACTACGGGCCACATGGCCGCCACCAGCAGCCCACCTGCCAGTACACTGCTCAACACCGGTTGCCATAAGTTGTCGTAAAGCAAGCGCACTTTTTCACCGCGCAAACGCTGCAACGTAATGTGGTGATCACGCTGATAACCACTGCGCAGCCCAGAGGCCGTTGCCGTGGCGGCAAGGGGGGTGGGGGGCGACATACAAACTCCCTGTTTTTAGTCAGCTTGACGCCAATCTTATTGGTTAGGTTGTTTTTAATACACCTGTTTTAGCACGTTTACGCGCTATTAAGGAGTAGCCGCCGACAATAAAAAAGCCGCGTTATTAAGCGGCTTGCCTTACGAAAAGAGGGCGATGACGTCAGCCCATCAGGACTGCCTGGATCGCTTCATGCCCTAGAGATCTAGCGGCGCGGGGCCACATGGGAAGATTGTTCGCTAACACGCCTGTTGACCTCATCACTCATCCACGGCTGATAGCGACGCAGCCGCGCACGGCCTTCGGATTTGGCCTGATACATGGCGATATCGGCTTGCTTGAGCACGTCGACATGGTTATAGGCCGCCGTATCAAAGCAGGTGTACCCCATACTCGGGGTAACATCGACCAAGCGGTTTTCCAACCAGTATTTCCCTGACAGCGCCTGCTGAACGCGGGCCATGTACTGCTCGGCAAGAGCGTCCGTTTGGCTCGCGTTCTCTTCGTCAAACAGGGCCAGCAAAACGAATTCATCGCCACTTAGCCGTGCGGCCATATCACCGTCGCGCAGGCAAGACTCCAAGCGCCGCGCGACCTGCACCAACAGCGCATCCCCAGCCGCATGCCCCAGGGTGTCGTTGATCAACTTGAAGCGGTCCATGTCTAGAAACAGAACCAACCCGCTGCGCTTTTGGTCGATCATGTGGGTATCGAGCGATTCCAGCCGTTCGATGAACAAGCGCCGATTGGGCAAATCCGTGAGCGCATCGTAATAGGCTTGGCGATAAATGATCTCTTCACTGCGTTTACGCTCGGTGAAGTCCTCGATAATGGCCACCCCACCGATAATGCGATTGTCCATGCCGTGCACACCGTTAAAAAAAGCACGCAGTGGCGTCTTTTTTTGGGTGTTGGGGAGGTGGTACGTGCCTTCGTAGTAACCCGTCCCTTTTTCAATCGCATCCCTGACGCTGTCGGCCACCCAGGGGTCTGCGGAAGGCACAAGCAAGTCATGGCCCACGATGCAACGACGATCAACGCCCAGGATCACCGGCAGCTTGCTATTACAGTCCGTCACCTTGCCGTCTTCATCGAAGTGAAGCACGCCCAGCGGTGAGTTTTGAAAGATGGAGCGGTAGCGATTTTCGCTCTCAAGCAATTTTGCTTCTCGATCGGCCATGCTCATGCGTAGCGAAATATTATCGTGAATGACTTGTCCCAGGCGTCGGCTGGTAAGAATCAACAAACCGACAAACACAATAATCAACCCACCGATAGCCTGCTGGGTCGGCGCTGGCGAGAGCAGTAGCAGCACTTGCAAGGGCAAGCTAATCGGGATGATGAAGCATACGGCCACCCACCACACGGCCGAAAGCATCGTAACGCTACCCGCTGCCACGCGATGCCTGTCAAGCTTGTTGGAACCTGGAATCAGGCGGCTTCTAATCGCTGATCGCGTTGAACCAGCGGGTCTTCCCGGTCCGGGTTCAGCCAGACCGTCCGGCGCGGTGTCCAGTTCCGAGTG
>NZ_JAKRFG010000017.1:0-75642 GCF_022348135.1 Halomonas sp. McD50-4
GGGGAAGTGTGTCTGAACGACGGGAAGTGGTTAAAAAGTAGGCAGTTTAAACCGTGCCAATAGGTTTTTAGTAGCATTACGTCTTGGGTAAGATACTTGCTGAGGTGCTATGAGAAATCCGGGCTAGCCCCTCCTCAAGAAGACGATGAGTTTCAGATTATCTTTCGTTTCGAAAACCAAGCCTCGCTGGCCGCTTGGGAGCACTCGGCATCGCGTCATGCGTGGCTGGTGCGTGGCAAAGGGCTATACGATGCACCCCACGAGCACCGCGCGACGGGACTGGACACGTGGTTCAACGTAGGGCCGGGTGTTACACCGCCCCGCTGGAAGCAAGCCGTGGCCGTATGGCTGGCTTTTTTCCCGATTTCACTGCTGTTTCAGTGGCTCTTCGGCGGCGTACTCGCCGATTGGGCGTTAGTGCCCCGCGTTCTCGTCAGCACCTTAATGCTAACGCCAGTCATGGTGTTCGTATTCATTCCACTCTCGACGCGTTTATTGGCCCCTTGGTTACAGGGTAAATGGTCACCACTGGATCTTTTGGCCCGTTTGAAACAGCAATATAGGGCATAGGGCGTGATCATCGCACTGAGACGCTCTTTTAATATTAAAATATCAATAAAACAAGGGCTTATCACGTTATGCCTACAAGAGGCGAAAAGAGATTTTCGCCTCTTGTTGCATTTGCACAGTGGCTTCCGCTTTCTCCATGAGGTTCAACGCCGTAATAGTGCTAAGCTGAGATGGCTTGCAGTCAATGGATAACTGACATTCACTTATAGTGAGTGAATCAAGTCGCCTTATGGAGCCGTTATGATCCGCGTTCACCATCTTGAAAAGTCTCGCTCGCATCGAATTTTATGGCTTTTGGAGTCATTAAATCTCGATTATGAGTTAGAAGTGTATCAACGGGATAGTAAGACGCAGCAGGCGCCGGAGGCGTTAAAAAAAGTGCATCCGTTGGGAAAGTCGCCGGTCCTTACCGATGGCGAGTTAACGATTGCGGAGTCGGGAGCCATCATCGATTACGTGGTGAACCGTTACGATGATGGCCAGCGTCAGCCGACCGCCAATGCGGGCGAGGAGTGGGTCAACTATCGTTATTGGCTACACTACGCGGAAGGCTCGTTAATGCCGTTATTGGTCATGGGGCTGGTGTTCAGTCAAGTGCCCAAACAGTCGCCTTGGTTCGTCAAGCCACTGGCCAAAGGTATTAGCGATACGGTGCGTAAGCGTTTCATTCAGCCTCAGCTAACGCAGCATATGGACATGATCGAGCAGCATCTTACAACCCGAGGCCATTTTGCAGGCGAGTGGCCCAGTGGGGCCGATATTCAAATGAGTTTTCCGCTGCAGGCGTTAAAAGCGACGCAGTCGCTGTCCGCTTATCCCTCTATCGCGGCGTTCGTGGATCGAGTAGAGAGCGATCCTGCATGGAAGCGCGTGGTGGAGCGTGCGGGACCGTTAACCATGCCGGGTGAGTAACGCCTACTATGCGGCACAAGGGAGTGTTCGCGGTGAACCGGATGCCAAGCAACCGTTCTGCCAAGCGCTTGATGGGCGCTACCTTCGGGTCTATGGCACTGCTTGTGTGTCTAGGGTGGAGCGTTGCGGCGCAGGCAGATATTCCGTTGCGAGTCGGGGTTTACCATAATCCGCCTAAACTGTTTGTGGGTGAGCAGGGCCAACTGCGTGGCGTGTTGGGTGAGCTGTTGGACGCTATGGCCCAGCAGGAGCAGTGGCAGCTCGAGAGCCACCTGTGTGATTTTCAGCAATGTTTGACGCTGCTGGAGCAGGGCGAGATCGATCTATTGCCCGACGTGGCCTGGAGCGAAGAGCGAGCAGGGCGTTTTGCGTTTCACCATGAGCCCGTCATGCATAGTTGGTCCCAGCTCTATCAAGCCAATAATCCTCGTGTGGAAGCCATCCTCGATTTAGAGCAGCAGCGCGTCGCCGTGGTGGATGGATCGATCCAGCAGAGCTACCTGGCTGCTGTGACCGAGCGCTTCGGTATTAACGTCATCTGGATGCCGGTGGATAGCTTCGCTGCGGGATTTCAAGCCGTGGCCAACGGCGAGGCGGACTTGGTGGCTTCCAACCACCTTTTTGGCGACTGGCGGGCGAGAGATTATGGTCTGCGCGAAACGCCGATCATTTTCCAGCCTTCTCGGCTATTTTATGCCGCCTCGCCCTCCTTTGCCGTTGATAGGTTAGAGCGCATCGATGCCACGTTGCTCGCCTGGAAAGACGATATGAACTCGGTGTATTACGACATCCTGAGTGCTTGGCGCTCGGGCAGTCGAGTCGATACGCTGGTCCCAACGTGGCTTTGGTGGGTCTTGGGTGGGTTACTCATCGTACTAGTGGCCGCGGTGGTGGCGACGTTAACGCTCAAACGACGTGTGACGATCAATCGCGCCAAGCTTTCCACCAACGAACACCTATTGGCGACGATACTCGACAGCGTCGATGCCTACATCTATATCAAAACGCCGTCGCTCGAATATCGTTACGTCAACCGGCAAATCAGTGAGCTGTTCCAACGTTCTCCCCAAGAGATACTCGGTAAGCGTGATGATGCTTTTTTCGATTCTGGCAGCGCGGCCGAAATGGCCGAAAACGATCGACAAGTGCTGTCGTCGGGCAAAAAAATAACGGTCGAAGAGCATAACGTCCTGCAAGGTGAAGAGCGGGTGCGCACCTTCTTATCGATCAAGATGCCTTTGGAGATGTCTCCCGGCGAAGCGCCGTGCCTGTGCGGGATCTCCACCGAGCTGACCGAGTACTTGGAGATGCAGTCGCGCACCCATCACCTAGCGTTTTACGATGCGCTGACGGGACTACCCAATCGGCGTTTGTTGATCGAGTCGCTGGCAAAGGCCACCGACCCGGAAGAGGAGGGTGGCGGTTACAGCGCCGTGCTGATCGTAGACCTGGATAACTTCCGTCTGGTCAATGACATCCAAGGCCACGAAAGTGGCGATCAGCTGCTGGTCAATGTGGCGCAGCATCTCAAACAGCGCTTGAGTGACGATGCGACGCTGGCACGTTTTAGTAGCGATGAGTTCGTCGTGCAGGTCAACGGGCTGGGGGAGCGGCAAAGTGAGGCCGCTGCCCACGCCGAGCGACTGGCCCGCCAGCTGCTGGAAACGGTGTCGCAGTTGCGCAACGACCGTGCCCTGCCGATTAGCGCCAGTATTGGTATTACGCTTTTCGACGGCGCAGGACAGGGCGTCAATAGCGTGTTGCAGCAGGCCGACATGGCACTGCAGCAGGCCAAGGCCGCAGGGGGGAATACGCTACGCTTCTTCAATGTCGACATGCAGACCAGCGTGCTGGAGCGGGCAAGTCTCGAAGGTGATTTGCACCAAGCCCTGTCGCGTAACGAGCTGGCGCTGCATTATCAAGTGCAGGTCGACCATCAAGGCGCCACTATCGGTGTAGAGGCGCTATTGCGCTGGTACCATCCGCAGCGCGGTTGGGTATCGCCAGGCACGTTTATTCCGTTGGCGGAAGAGAACGGTTTGATCGTGCCCATCGGCTATTGGGTGCTGCAGTGCGCCTGCGAGCAACTGGCCAAGTGGTCGCATCAGCCTGCCTATGCAGGATTGACCATTTCGGTGAACGTCAGCTCGGTACAGTTCCAGCAACCTGAATTCGTGCGTAACCTCGAAGGGTTGCTGGCACAAACCCAAGCACCGCCGGGTCGGCTGGTATTAGAAGTGACCGAAAGCCTATTGATGCGGGAGCCCACGCGCGTGCGCAATACCATGCTCAAACTGCGCGCGCAGGGCATTCGTTTTGCATTGGACGATTTTGGCACTGGCTATTCTTCGTTGAGTTATCTAAAGCGCCTGCCCTTGGACGAGCTGAAGATCGACCAATCCTTCATTCGCGAACTACTCACCGACAAGACCGATGCCGCCATCGTGGACACTACCATCCTATTGGCGGTCAGCCTTGGACTGACGGTGGTCGCAGAAGGCGTCGAGAAAAAAGAGCAGTTAGACTGGCTAAAAGGCCACGGCTGCTATCGCTATCAGGGCTACCTGTTTGGTCGCCCTACGCCCATCGAGTACCTGTTCGAGAGCTATTGAGACACACCGCTTGTCGAATCATGATGCCCCTATAACAAAATGCCCACCCAGGTGACCTGGGTGGGCACTACGCGAACACTCAGAAGGACGCTAGCCAAAAACGCCGAAGCTTCCCGCGTTGAGCCACATGTGTACCGCGATACTGGCGATGTAGCCAAGCAAGATCACCGGCGACCAGCGCAGGTGGCCCAAAAAGGTATAGGAGCCGCGCGCTTGCCCCATGACCGCCACCCCGGCGGCGGAACCAATCGACAGCAGGCTACCGCCGACCCCTGCCGTAAGGGTGATCAATAGCCAGTGACCGTGGGACATGTCCGGCTCCATGGTGAGCACCGCAAACATCACTGGGATGTTATCGACCACGGCCGAGACCACCCCTAGGGCAATGTTGGCCCAAGTAGCGTTCCAGCCGGTATAGAGTGCTTCCGAGAGCAGACCCAGGTAGCCCATGAACCCCAGGCCACCGACGCACATCACCACTCCGTAGAAGAACAGCAGCGTGTCCCACTCGGCACGTGCCACACGGCTGAATACATCGAAGGGCACTACGCCGCCAAGCTGCTCCAACTTCTTGTTGTCGCCCAGGCGGCTGTAGCGTTCACGTTTGCGTTCCAACGAGCGGGGCAGACTTTGGCGCAGGTAGTAGCCAAAGAACTGCAAATAGCCCAGCCCTGTCATCATGCCCAAAACCGGCGGCAGGTGGAGCAGCGTATGGCAGAGAACGGCCGTGACGATGGTGAGCAAAAAGAGCGCGATGATACGCCGCGCGCCGCGCTTCAGTTGAACGTCCTCATACACGCTGCTGGGCTTTTGATCCTTGATGAACAGACTCATTACCGCCGCAGGAATCAGGAAGTTCACTAGCGAGGGGATGAACAGTATAAAGAACTCCTGGAACTGGATGATACCGGCCTGCCAGACCATCAGTGTGGTGATATCGCCAAAGGGACTAAAGGCGCCACCCGCATTCGCCGCGACGACGATGTTAATGCACGCCAAGTTGATAAAGCGTTTATCGCCTTCGGCCACTTTGGTAATGACCGCGCACATCAAAAGAGCCGTGGTCAAGTTATCGGCGATGGGCGAAAGAATGAACGCCAATCCCCCGGTCAGCCAAAACAGCGTACGGTAGTTGAACCCTTTGCGTAGCATCCAAGAGCGCAACGCATCGAAGACACGTCGCTCTTCCATGGCGTTGATATAGGTCATCGCCACCAACAGGAACAGCATTAGCTCGGTAAACTCCAGAAGCGTCACGCGAAACGCGTACTCGGACGTCTCCGACATCCCGTTCTGAACGTATACCCAGCCAATGAGTCCCCAGATGATGCCCGCGGCCACCAACACCGGCTTGGATTTGCGCATGTGAATCTTCTCTTCGGCCATCACGAGCGCATAGGCCAGTACGAAGACCACCACGGCAATATAGCCGACGGCTGATGTGGTCAAATCCACATCACCGGTGACCGCAAAGGCCGCTGGAGTGAACAGTAATAGTAAGGTCGCTAACAAAAAAGGCCAGCAACGAGAGTATCGAGGCTGGCCTGGGTCATGATGTAGCGTCAACATGGCGTGTTTATCCTTATAATGGGTTAAAAGAAGGGGGAATAAGCGCCGCCAGTTTAACAAGCTATATTGCGCCGCAATACGGAATTAAACCGAATGAATACGGCGTATCGCTTAGTAATGACGTCTTTTTTTAGGAAATTAACCGTTCTGCTAATAGTAAATTATGCTCAGTAGTGTAAGAAATTTAGCGGATTAAACCAAAGACGAAGATAGTGCATCGACCGAGTAGACGAAAGCGCGCTGCCTGGGTCGATGCGTGGTTCAATGAGTGGTTCGATGATTGGTTAATCGTGGTGGGTCGTGAGTGCCTCTTCAAGCCACCCTTGCTTCATTTGGGGCACCGACGCCAACAGCTTTTGCGTGTACGCATCGAACGGTGAGCTCAACACGGTGTCACGCTTGCCGTAACGCACCACCTGGCCTTGATGCATGACTGCAATGCTATCGGCAATCGCCTTGACGGTCGCTAGGTCGTGAGTGATGAACAGATAGGCCACGTTCTCCTGAGCCTGCAGCCGTAGCAGCAGCTTGAGAATGCCATCGGCCACCAGCGGGTCGAGCGCGCTGGTGACCTCATCGCAAATGATCAGCTTGGGTTTGGCGGCCAGCGCACGGGCAATGCACACACGCTGCTTCTGCCCGCCCGAGAGCTCGGCCGGATAGCGGTCGATGAACGCTTCTCCTAACTCGATGGCGTCGAGCAACTCGATGACGCGTTCACGGCGTGCTTTGCCTTTCAATCCAAAATAGAACGTGAGCGGGCGGCCAATGATGGTTTCCACCGTGTGGCGCGGGTTCATGGCTACGTCCGCCATTTGGTAGATCATCTGCAGCTCGCGCAGTGTCTCTTTGCTGCGCTCGGCGAGGGTGTGGGGCAGCGGCGTCTCTGCAAAGTGCAGCTGGCCCCGATTGGGGGGCAGCAGCCCGGTGATGACCCGCGCCAAGGTCGATTTACCCGACCCGGACTCGCCCACGATGGCCAGCGTCTGGCCGGCGCTCACCGACAGAGAGATCGTCTCCAACACATTGAGGCCGCTCTGATGATAGGCCGCGCTGACATCCTCGACCGCTAGCAGCGGCGTAGGTGAAGGCGGTTTTGGTGTATGCGCGATGGAACGTACCGCGACCAGCGCTTGTGTATAGGCTTCCTGGGGCGACTCGATGATCTGTGCCGTGCTGCCCATTTCGACTTTCTCGCCCCGGCGCAGCACGAGAATGTCGTCCGCGACTTGTGCGACCACGGCGAGATCGTGAGTAATGTAGAGCGCGCCAACCCCCGTGGTGTGGATGGCCCGCTTGATGGCCGCCAGCACGTCGATTTGCGTGGTGACGTCGAGTGCCGTCGTGGGTTCGTCAAAAATGATCAGGTCGGGTTTTGGGCAGAGCGCCATGGCGGTCATGGCGCGCTGTAGCTGCCCGCCCGATACCTGGTGGGGGTAGCGGCTGCCAAAGTGTTCCGGGTCGGGTAAGCCGAGTTGGCCGAACAGCTCTACGGCGCGCGCTTCGGCCTCTTGGCGTGTCGCCAGGCCATGCAGCAGCGTGGTTTCGATGACCTGCTCCATCAGCGTTTGGGCGGGGTTGAACGCCGCCGCCGCTGACTGCGCCACATAGCACACCGTTTTGCCGCGCAGCTTGCGCAGCGCTTTGGGGGTGTCTTGCAGAATATCCCGGCCGTTGACCCACACTTCGCCGCTCAAGCGAATGCCGCCACGCCCGTAGCCCGCGGGTGACAGGCCAATGGTCGATTTACCCGCACCCGACTCGCCGATCAGGCCCAGCACCTTGCCGCGCTCCAGGGTGAAACTGACGTCGTCGACGATGGTGATCTCCTGCGGCGCCTCACCGGGTGGGTAGGCCGTGGCGTCGATGGTCAAATGGCGAATGTCTAACAGCGTATCAGCCACGGCGGCCTCCTTTTAGATCGGTGGTGTGGCGTAGCACCCAGTCCGCGACCAAATTCACGGAGATGGCCAGCAGCGCGATGGCCGCCGCAGGAATCAGCGCGGCGGGTACGCCGAACACGATGCCCTGGCGGTTTTCGCGCACCATACTGCCCCAATCGGCTTCCGGTGGCTGAACGCCCAGACCCAGAAACGATAGCGAGGAGAGGAACAGCACCGCAAAAATGAACCGCAGTCCCAGCTCGGCCACCAGCGGTGTGAGGGCGTTGGGCAGTATTTCGCGGAAGATGATCCAGCCTTTACCCTCACCGCGCAGGCGCGCGGCTTCTACGAAGTCCATCACGTTGATGTTCACGGCCACCGCCCGGGAAATACGGAACACGCGGGTCGAATCCAGCACGCCCATGATCACGATCAGCATGAGCACGGTGCTAGGCATCACCGACAAAATGACCAGGGCAAAAATGAGCGTCGGTATCGACATGACGATATCGACGCCGCGCGAAATGAGCTGGTCCACCCAGCCCCCGTAGACCGCCGCCAGGATGCCCAGCACCGAGCCAATGGAGAACGCCAGTGCCGTGGCGAGGGCCGCAATGGTCATGGTGGTGCGCGCGCCATGTATGAGGCGTGAGAGCAGGTCGCGGCCCAGATTATCGGTGCCTAGCCAGAACTCGGCCGATGGCCCCATCCACATATCGCCCACGCTTTCGGACATGGGGTAAGGCGCGAGCCAAGGGGCAAAAAGCGCCATCACTAAAAAGCCGAACGTGAGCAGCAGGCCGATCAGCGCGGTCACTGGCATCCGTTTCAGCAGCGTTAAACATATCGACATGGTGTTGCGTTCCTGTCTGGTGACGGTGTTCAGCGGTTTATTTGGGGTGGCGCAGTCGCGGGTTGGTGACGATGGCAATGATGTCCGCCAGCATGTTGAGCCCGATGTAAACCGCCGCGAAGAGGAGCCCGACCGCCTGCACCACCGGCACATCGCGTTTGGACACATGGTCGATCAAATACTGCCCCATGCCCGGGTAAACGAAGATGACCTCGACCACGACGACGCCCACGATCAAGAAGGCGAGGTTCAGCATGACCACGTTGACCACCGGGGCAATGGCGTTGGGAAAAGCGTGTCGCGCGATGATGCGAAACAGCCCCAGGCCTTTGAGCTCCGCCGTTTCGATGTAAGGTGACTGCATCACGCTTAAAATGGCCGCCCGCGTCATCCGCATCATATGGGCGAGAATCACCAGCGTTAACGTCGCAGCAGGTAGGGCGATGGCATGTAGGCGCTCGCCCAGGCTCATGCCGCTATATACGGTGGAGACGCTGGGGAACCAGTTGAACTTCACGGCAAATAGGTAGATCAGCAGGTAACCGATGAAAAACTCCGGCAGCGAAATGGCCGTCAGCGTGGTGCCTGAAATCACCCGATCTGGCCAGCGGTTTTGGTAGCGCACCGCCACGAGCCCTAACAAAATCGCCAGCGGCACGGCGACCACCGCCGTCCAAAAGGCCAGAAATAGCGTATTGCCCGCACGGCCCCAAAGCGACTCGCCAATATCCTGACGATTGGAGAGCGCCGTGCCCAAGTCGCCTTGCAGTATGCCGCCGAGCCAGTCGAGGTAACGTAGCCAAGCGGGCTGGTCGAGACCCAGCTCGCGGCGCAGGTTGTCCACGGCTTCGGGTGTGGCGCTCTGGCCGAGAATGGACTGTGCCACGTCGCCTGGCAGCAGCTGCGTGCCGACGAAGATTAGCACCGATACGGCCAGCAGCAGTAACAGGCCCAGCGCCAAGCGCTGGGCAATCAGTTTGATGACAAAGGTGTTCATAGCAAGGTCCGGTTTAGGAAGCCAACCAGCACTTCGAGAGTGCAAAGCCCGCCATCATCTCGCCCATGGGGTGCGCTGACCAGCCCCCGACGCTATTTAATGTCGCTTCGATGTAGTCGTTGAACATCGGCAATATCAAGCCACCTTCATCGCGCACCATCATCGCCATGTCGTGGTAAAGCTCGGCACGGCGGGTGGTGTCCAGCTCGCCGCGGGCTTCACGCGCCAGGGCATCGAAGTCATCGCGGAAGAAGCGCGTATCGTTCCAGTCGGCGCTGGAGATATACGCCGTCGAGTACATCTGGTCTTGGGTGGGGCGGCCGCTCCAGTAAGAGGCGCAGAAAGGCTGTTTATTCCACACCTCTGACCAGTAACCGTCGCCGGGCTCGCGGCGAATCTCCATATTGATGCCTGCCTGGGCGCAGCTTTGCTGGAACAGCTGTGCCGCATCGACGGCGCCAGGGAAGGCAACGTCCGAGGTGCGCAGGACGATGGGGCTACTGTGGCCCGATTTTTTGTAGTGATAGTTGGCGCGTTCGGGGTCGAATTCGCGCTGAGGAATGCTATCGGGGAAGAGCGGGTAGGCGGCATTGATCGGAAAGTCGTTCCCCACGCTGCCATAGCCGCGCAGAATGCGCTCGACCATGTCGTCACGGTTGATCGCATACTTGAGTGCCAGGCGGAGATCGTTGTTATCGAACGGTGCCGTATCGCAGTGCATCGGAAACACGTACTGCGCGCGTCCCGACGTATTGTTGATGACGATGTTGGGCAGGCGCTGCACCATCTCCACGACGCGGGGCTCGACGCGGTTGATCATGTGAACCTGGCCACTCTGCAGGGCAGAAATGCGCGCGGTGGGGTCGTTGATGACGGTGATCTCGATCTGATCGGCAAAGCCGTACTCGTCGGGGTTCCAGTAGCCCTCGAAGCGCTCGGCGATCTGGCGCACGCCGGGTTGGAACTCCACGACCTTGTAAGGGCCGGTGCCGATACCCGCTGCCGGGTCGTCGATGCCGCCACCGGGCTGGATCATCAGGTGGTAGTCAGACAGCAGAAACGGCAGGTCGGCGTTGGGTTCGAGCGTCACGATCGTGACTTCATAGGTGTCGGTGGCCTGGATCGATTCGATGCCCCGCATGATGCCGAGCGCACCCGATTGCGAGTCCTCGTTCGAGTGGCGCTGCAGCGTGGCGACGACGTCTGCAGAGGTCATCTCCTGGCCGTTGTGGAACTGCACGCCGCGACGCAGTTTGAAGACCCAGGTACGCGCATCCGGCGAGGACTCGACGCTTTCCGCAAGGCGGGGCGTTAGCTCGCCCTCTGGTGAAACGTTGGTCAGGGCCTCGCCCCACGATTGGCCAAACGAGTGCTGCACTTGGCTGGTCCAGCTCGCCGGGTCGAGGCTATCGGTCGATTCGCCGCCCTGCATACCGGCCTTCAAAATGCCGCCGCGCTGAGGCGTACCGGTGTTGGCAAACGCCTGGCCTGACAGCAGCGAGGCGGCAAAGGGGGCGGCCATGCCAAGGGCCATGGCGCGGCGCATGAAGTCACGTCGCGACAGCTGGCCTTGGGTGGCCTGTCGAGCTAAAGCGGCCATCGATGGGTGCATGTGGGTGGGTGCGTTGTGTTCTTTTTTCATGCGTTGATTCCCTAGGTTGGTTTAACGAGGCGAGGTGCCAAAGGCCAGTGTGTCGTAATCGCGAATCACGTGAGCGGCGAGTGTCAGGTGCTCGCCGCTCAAATGGGGCGCCGCACAGATGCCGATACCGGCCCGAAGGCCTGCGGCTTTTCCCATCGCCATATCGCCATTGGAGTCGCCAATGATGAGCGTACGCTCGGGTGTGACGCCAAGCTGCTGACAGGCAGCGAGCGCCATGTCGGGGAAGGGCTTGCCACGTGGCACTTGGTCGTGCCCCAGCACCACGGAAAAGTGGTCCGCAAGCGAAAGAAGGGAGAGATGACGCAGGGCGTTGCGATGATCATCTGATGTCACCACCGCCAATTGAACGCCTGCATGGCGAGCGCGAGCGACGAAGCCGAGAAGTCCCGCCACGGGGGTGACGCAGCGCGACCAATCGAGCGATGCATCGAGCGACTGGAGCGCGTCGTGAGTGATTTCCGTTGCGTCGTTCCACGCCAAGCCGCCCTCGAACAGGCTGAGCGCCACGATGGTGACAATGTCGTCCAGCGAGCCAATGGTGAGCGGCCCGGTCGGATCCCACAACCGGGAGTCGGGGTAGATCCCCACGCGACGATAAAGCTCGGCAAAAGCGAGGGGCGGGGGCGGGGCGGTGACGAAAACGTGGCGAGGCGGCGGTTGACCGTGGTGATGAGCTGATCGAACCAGCCAATCCAGAGGTCACCAAAATTGAGTAGCGTGCCATCCTTATCGAATAAAATGGCATCGATGGGGTAGGTAACACCTTGTACGTTGAGTTGGGGCATGTGGTTTGATGACGTTGAAACGCCTTCTCTTTTAGTGGCGGGCGCACTGAGCCATCGCCAAGATTTTTTTTGAACGTTCAATCGAAAAAGTGATTTAGCCTGGGTAATCCCACCGTTGATGTCAAGTTGATGACAGCCGATGCACAGCGCACAAAAGACGCCCATTTGGGCGAGCGCCATCTAGCGCTAAGGGCGACTAACGCAAGGGAGAATATGCCGCTATGCTAACGGTGTTGTGTGTCACGCGAAGGGTGACGAGTCGATCCATCAGGCCGAGAAGGCCATGATTGCAAAGGACGTTGAATGCGTGCCCGTATATGCTCTTTTTTTCGCCTTGGTAGTGTACTGGCGCTCGCGCTGACGATGGCGAGCCTGGGGCCCGTGGCCCAGGCGCAAACACGGATGACTTACAAGTCGGCGCTCGCAGGGACGGCCTACCATCAAATGGGGAGCGAGCTTGCCCAGGCCATTCGACAGGGAAGCAACGAGACGCTCTTGCTGACCAATGAAGAGAGCCAGGGCTCGGTACAAAACATTCAAGAAGTGATGAATCGGCAGGAGCGCTATGTGTTTACCGCGCCCCCTGCGCTCGTCGCTCAAGCACAGGCGGGCGAAGGTGTCTTTGCCAGTCATGATAGCGAACGGTTCGGTGCCATTCGCGGACTGTTTCCCGTGCCATCGTTGACCATGCATTTCGTGATGGCAGGCGATGACGGTACGACCTCGATCGATGCGCTGAGCGGCAAACACGTGCTGATCGGGCGGGGCACCTTCAGCGCAGGTGAAGCCGCACGCTACTTCCGGTTGTTCGGTTTGGAAGACAGCGTGCGCCTAGCGGATGCGTCGATCACCAATGGCCCTGAAGCGCTTCGGGAAGGCCGAATCGATGCGTTCGTCACGGCCAGCTCCTACCCCACGCCGAATGTCATCGAAACGGCCTCGCTCGTGCCCATTACCCTGGTGAGCTTTACCGCTGAACAAATCGCTCAGACGGGCGCCGTGCCTCAGGTGATTCCCGGCGGCACCTACCCCGGCATCGCTCAGCCCACGCACACGACGTCGATGCCGGTAGTTGCCTACACCACCGAGCAGATGGATGTAGAGACGGCCTACCGCCTCACGAAGCTCTTCTGGGAGCAGCAGCCTTGGCTTGCAGAGCAGTCCGCTTGGTGGGGAAGCGTCACACCGGATCTGCTCACCCACCTGACGACCCCGCTTCACCCAGGCGCGCGACGCTACTACGAAGAAGCGGGTATGGAGCTGCCTGCCCATGTGCGTTAAAAAATCGTAAAGCTCAGCGCAATATAGGCTGCATAGCCGCCCAGCAGCGCTGCGCCTTCCCAGCGTGACAGGCGCATGCCGGTATAAAGAAACAGCAGGAGAAGAGCGGCCGAGCCGAGCATGACCCATTGATCGAACTGGCTGACTCGCTCGGCAATGGGCAGTGGCTGCAAACAGGCAGAGATCCCCAATATCCCCAGGACGTTGAAGATATTGCTGCCCAGGATATTCCCGACGGCGACATCGGCATGACGGCGGAGGGCCGCAATCACCGAGACGGCCATCTCCGGCAGCGACGTGCCGACCGCAACGATGGTCAAGCCGATGACCGCCTCGGAAATGCCCATGGCCTGGGCGAGACCAATCGCACCATAGAGCAGTAGCTGCGAACCGCCAATCAACATGCCAAGGCCCACGACCAGCGCGACGCTGATCATGACGGTCGACGTAGGAATGGCCGTGACTTCCTCCGCTTCGGCGGCGTGCATCTCGCCTTCGGGCAGCGGCTGTTGTCGCTCGGTGCGGTAAGCCCATACCAAATAGGCGGCGAGGGCCAGCAGCAGCAGTGCAGCCTCCCAGCGGGCCAGTTCACCGCTCCAGGCAAGTACGATGAATAGCACGCTGGCGCCGACGACCACGACGCCATCTCGCCTTAGCGCCAGAGGTTGAACCGTCATGGGGCAAATGGCGGCACATAGCCCTAAAATCAGTAAAATATTGCCGATATTGCTGCCGACGATATTGCCCACGGCGATATCGGGCTGCTCGCGTATCGCGGCATCGATCGAGACCACCAGTTCCGGGGCCGAAGTACCGAACCCCACGACCACCAGCCCCGTCAGCAACGGCGATACCACCATACGCTTGGCACCGGCGACGGCGCCGCGTATCAATGCTTCCCCTCCACCGAACAGCAGCACGATACCGGCCAGTAAGCTCAACCCATACAGCATGTGTCATCTTCCTTTTGATACGCTTGGTCGTTTGCCAAGCTTAGGCTTATGACATTAGCTCAGTTCGTTAGGCCTGCAAGCCCCCGTGGGCAACGCATCATAAAAGAATTAAACGCAGCAGGCACGGTAGGCGGTTGCCAATCAACTCGATAGCATAGTGCGTGACGGGGAGTGACACCGCAGTGAGCGCCGAGCAAACCATGCGAGGGTGGGAATTATGCGTGAGCAGCGTATGATGCGCGCGGTACAGTCGCCAGAGCGCGCCTCGCCCGAAGCTCAGTGAGCTGACTCTTTTACCTATGACGGAGCATGAAAAATGCCAGATATCGTGGTGATGTTTTTCTTACTGGGACTGCTGGCGGGGGCGGTGAAATCGGACCTGCAAGTGCCCAAGGCCACTTACGATACGCTAAGCCTGTTGTTGATGCTGACGATTGGCTTGAAAGGCGGGATGGCGCTCTACGGCAATTTGCACTGGGGGCTAGTGCCCGAGCTGCTGGGCGTCGCGCTGCTCTCTGCGCTGATTCCTTTGATGCTGATGCCTCTGTTGCGCCGTTTCGTGCGCCTCTCCGCCGCCGATAGTGCCAGTATCGCCGCTCACTACGGCTCGGTCAGTGCGGGGACCTTTGCCGTGGCGCTTGCCTACGTCGAAGCGCGCCAGCTAGCGGTGGGCAGTGAAGTCACGCTCTACTTGGTGGCGATGGAGCTACCGGCCATCATGATCGCCATCGCGCTGTTTCGGCGTCATCAGGGCGCGGCGGTCAAAGAGAGCACGAGCAAGCTGTGGCATGAAACGCTGACCAACCGGGGGGTGATTCTCCTCGCCGGTGGCGTGGCCATTGGCGCGCTGTACGGGCCGGTTCAAGGGGCGGAAGTCACCGCGCTCTTTACCGGGGCGTTCAAAGGCGTGCTGGCGCTCTTCCTACTAGAAATGGGGTTGACCGCCGCGCAAACGCTGCGCCCCATGCCTTGGCATCATTGGCGGCTCGTCACCTTCGCTCTCGTGACACCGCTTTGCCTATCGCTGCTGGGGATACTGGTCGGCGCGCTGGTGGGCCTGCCCCTGGGCTCGGTGGTGATTCTCGCAGCGCTCGCGGCCAGTGCCTCCTACATTGCCGCGCCTGCGGCCATGCGCGCGGCCATACCGGAAGCCAACATCGGCCTAGCGATGCTGGCATCCCTGGGGGTGACGTTCCCGCTGAACGTCATGATCGGCATCCCACTGTACCACCAGCTGATCGACTGGCTGCTGGTGTAAGCCAGCGCATGCTAAGTGTTCGTCGTCACTTGACGATGAGCCACAAAAAAAGCACCCGAAGGTGCTTTTTTTGTGGGGTGTCTGGTGGAGGCGGCGGGAATTGAACCCGCGTCCGCCAGCACGCGCCCATTGGCTCTACATGCTTAGATTCCGTCATTTGCTTTAGCGCGACTGACTCCGACGGTCAGGATTCAGCCACGCGAGCCTTCTAAAGTTTAACGGTTGACGAGAAGACACCGCCAACCGCGGTCCTATCAGCTTTAGCTCATATCCCCGCAGTGATGAATAGGCACATCACCTTGGGGCCAGACAAGAAGCTAGCAGGGTTTAAGCTGCCAGCGCGCCTTGAGCGTAGTTTTCGTCGTTTGCGACTATTTTTCGTGATGTGGTATTTACGAGATACATCACGCTCTCGGCATGCACCGCAGGGTTTGTCACCGGCGTCGAAACCATGTCGCCCCCTAAGTCAGAGCCGTAGTCTAACGTGCTCACAACGAATTGACCAGTTATGCCTTGTTATGTTCCCGCATAATCCGACCTTTTTGGCGGTTCCAGTCGCGGTCTTTCTCGGTAGCTCGCTTGTCGTGGATTTTCTTACCGGTCACCAGCGCTAGCTCGCACTTCACCTTGTTACGCTTCCAGTAGAGCTTGAGCGGCACGCAGGTGTGGCCTTTGTCCTGTGTGACCGAGAAAATCTTGGCAATCTCTTTACGGTGCAGCAGCAGTTTGCGCGTGCGAGTGGGGTCGGCGATTTCATGAGTGCTGGCCGTGTTCAGCGGCATGATATGACTTCCCAGCAGGAAGGCTTCGCCGTTGCGAATCAAAATGTAGGTGTCGGTGAGCTGCGCTTTACCCGCGCGCAGGCTTTTGACTTCCCAGCCTGCCAGCGCCAAGCCCGCTTCGAAGGTTTCGTCGATATGGTACTCAAACCGTGCCTTCTTGTTCTGGGCGATGACACTGCTGCCGGGGCCCTTGCTGTTACCTTTTTTCGTGGCCATGGAACCTCATCGTTGATCTGTCAGTAGCACCCCTTCGTTATGTGGGGAGGCGTGATACCATTCAAGGTCTGAAAAAATGTTTCCCATGATACGCTCTGGGCACTGTGAAGTCAGCGGAGAGGTCAATGCCAACCGTCAATCGTACCGCCTTGGTGCGGCACACCCCCCAGCAAATGTTCGATTTGGTCAATGACTTCGAACGCTACCCCGAGTTCCTGCCGGGGTGCCGTCGAGCGCGTTTGCTCGAGCACGACGCCGATCACCTGATTGGCGAAATGACGCTAGGACGCGCAGGCGTGGAACAAACCATTACCACGCGTAATGACTTGTATGCGCCCGAGCGGATCGAGCTGTCGCTGGTGAAAGGGCCGTTCAAGCAGCTAAAAGGGCGCTGGTTATTCACGCCCATGGGTGCGGACGCCTGCAAGGTGAGTCTGGAGATGGAGTTCGTATTTGCCAACAAGCTACTCAGTATGGCGTTTGGCAAGCTATTCCAACAAATTGCCGGGCAGTTGGTCGACGCGTTCACCAAGCGTGCTGACGAGATGTATGGCCGTTAAACAGCTAAACGTTGAAGTTGCCTTCGCGTTGCCGCACAAGCAGCGTATCGTCGCGCTGACGGTGCCGGAAGGGACCACCGCACGGCAAGCAGTGTCATTGGCCGATTTGCCTAGCCTGTTCCAAGAAGTGCCCAGCGATACCTTTACACAGGCGCCGCTGGGTATTTTTGGTAAGGCGATTCGCCACCCAGAGAAAGAGGCGTTACGCGAGGGCGATCGTGTCGAGGTCTACCGCCCACTGCAGATCGATCCAAAAGCGGCCCGATTAGAGCGGGCCAAACGTCAGGCCAAAGGACAGTAGTCCTGCCTCACTCGTCGGTAATGATTGGCTGCGGTTCGGGGGGCGTCTCCGGTGTGGGCGTGCGTTGGATGGGCAGCGCATCCAACGGGTCAGCGCCTTCAACGGCGGGGCCCATACCCCGGTCGGTGCTGATCGGCAGGTCGCGCGAAAAATCACCGTCTCGTTCGATGTTCATCAAGCGGCCTGCATTATCGAACGTCAGCGTCACGCGGCGCTGTTCCACGCCTTCGTACGCTTTATCGATGCGATACACGTAGTCCCACTCGCGAGAATTGAAGGGCGCTTCCAGCAGCGGACGTCCCATGACATAGGTCACCTGCTCTTGGGTCATGCCTGGTTGAAGCTGGCTGACCATCTCTTGAGTAACCAGGTTGCCCTGAGGAATGTCGCGCTTGTAAACGCCAACGTAGCTGCAGCCACTAACGACGGTCAGGGCAACGGAAAGGGTAATGATACGAGTCAATTTTTGCATTTGAGCCTGTTCTTCACTATCGTGGTTTCGGTCGATGATACCCGACCTAACCTGTTACTGCGAAGAGCAACCATGGCCGATCAGAACCATGAACTACGCAAAGCCGGGCTAAAAGTGACCCTGCCGCGCGTCAAGATCCTGCAGATTCTCGAAAATGCTTCGGGCCAACACCACCTTAGCGCAGAAGAAGTGTATAAAACACTGATCGATGCGGGCGAGGATGTTGGCTTGGCGACCGTCTACCGCGTATTGACTCAATTCGAGTCGGCGGGCCTTGTGATTCGTCACAATTTCGACGGTGGTCACGCGGTTTTCGAGATGACCCAAGAGGACCACCATGACCATATGGTGTGTCTGGAAAGCGGTGAGATCATCGAATTCGTCGATGACATCATCGAGCGTCGCCAGCAAGAGATCGCCGAAGAGCACGGCTACGAACTCGTGGACCATGCGTTGGTGCTGTACGTTCGCCCTCGTGGGTCTGACGTAACACGCCAGGATAGCGGCCCAACGAATCGCAAATAGTGGCTCATCAAGCGCGGGTTTGCTAAGTCTCGCGCCGTGAAATAAATGCCCCCAGAGTGCACGTGATGTTTCACCGGTGCTCTGGGGGCGTTTTGTATTCGGTGAGTCGTTGAAGAGAAAACCGTCAGGTTCAGTGCGGCGGGCGCTGGCTGGCGTGGAGCATTTCCCGCGCATGGGCCAGGGTTTGGTCGGACAGCGTCACGCCGCCCAGCATACGCGCCAGCTCGCTGATCCGGCCGCGTTCGTCCAGCAGCGCCATGTGGGTGAGTGTGGTGTCTCGCTTGGCGCGCTTTTCGATGTGCAGGTGCTGGTGCGCCTGGGCGGCCACTTGAGGCAGGTGGGTCACGGTCATCACCTGGCCGTTTTCGCCTAGTTTACGTAGCAGTTGGCCGACGATTTCCGCCGTTGCCCCAGAAATACCCACGTCCACTTCATCGAAGACCAAGCTCGGAATCGTCGAATGCGACGCCGCCACCACCTGAATGGCCAGGCTGATGCGCGACAGCTCGCCGCCGGAAGCGACTTTGGTGAGCGGCCGGGCGGGTTGGCCCGGGTTGGCGCTGATCAGGAATTGCACATGGTCCAAGCCCTCGGGGGAAGGCGTTTCGCGCGGGGTGACGTCCACGTCGAAACGTGCTTTGCCCATGGCCAAGAAGGCCAACTGCTGCTGCACCTCTTTGCCCAGACGCACGGCGGCCTTCTGACGTGCTTCGGTGAGCTGCTTGGCCTCGCTGCGGTAACGCTCGCGGTACTCGGCCACTTGACTGCTGAGGGCTTCTAGATCGTCATCGCTGGCTTCGAGCTGCGCCACCTCTTGTTTGAGTTGGGCATGCAGCGCGCAAATCTCTTCGGGAGCGACGTGGTGCTTACGGGCAATGCGGTGTACGTCGCCCATGCGCTCCTCGACCCACGCCAGTCGCTCTGGGTCCAGTTCGGTGGTGCTGGCCAATCGGTGCAGCTCGCTAGCGGCCTCTTCGACTTGAATTCGGGCATCGCTCAACATGGTGAGCGTATTGGCCAGCGTGCCTTTGTCGCTGCCGGGCAGCGCGCTCAGGTGGGCGTAGGCTTGGTTGAGAAGCGACAGCGCGCCTCCTTCATCGCTTTCGCAGCAGTCGGCGGCAAACTGGGTTTCACGCAGGGTCTCTTCGGCGTGGGCCAGGGTGTGCTGCTCCTCTTCCAAGGTTTGCAGCTCGCCTTCGGCAAGGCCCAACTGGTCCAGCTCCTCGACTTGATAGCGCAGCAGTTGGCGTTTGGCCTCGACTTCGCTGCCCTCTTCACTGAGTTTTTTCAGCCGACGGCGGGCACTGCGCCACTCGCGGAACGTCTCGGTGAGCTGCTGGCTGCCTTCGCGAAGCCCGGCGTAGTCATCCAGTAGCGCCAAGTGCGTCTCTTCCCGCATCAAGGCTTGGTGGGCATGCTGGCCATGAATCTGAATTAGCTGTTCACCGAGGGATTTCAAATCGGCAATGGTCGCTGGGTGGCCATTGATCCACGCCTTGGAGCGGCCGTTGGCAGTAACCACGCGACGCAAGAGACACTCATCGGCAGGCAGCTCGCGGGCGTCGAGCCACTCGGCTGCTGCGGGCAGGTGCTGGATATCGAAACGGGCGGAGAGGTCGGTTCGCTCGCAGCCGTGGCGCACGCTACCCGCATCGGCGCGCTCGCCCAGGCAGAGCCCCAGGGCACCCAGCAGAATGGATTTACCCGCCCCGGTTTCCCCCGTAATAGCGGTCATGCCACGGGTGAGGTCGAGTTCGAGACGATCAACGATCGCATAGTCTTGGATCGCTAGCTGCGTAAGCATAAGGCCTCCTGAGGCGGTGCGGCACAGAAGCTGGATACTTATCCAATAATTGTTGTTTTATACAGTAGTCGATAACTCACTTCAATGCCCCTCTTGAGATGGCTTTGATGGCCCCCATATAGGCTGCATACGTGGTTAACACCCGCTACTTACCTCAGGTGGCCGCCACCGGCACCGTTACTTATTTCAGGAGCAAGGCATGGCAAAAGAACCGCAAACCCCGTTGGAAGATGAGCTGGCACGCCAAGAGCAGGAAGCAGAGGTCACCGACCAATCTGCCGAAGAGCGGTTGGTGGAAGGCGAACTGGAAGGGCTGATCGATGACGATGCACCGCTGGAAGATAGCGCTGGCAGCCCCGAAGCCGACGTGCTGGCCGCTCAGGTAGAAGAGCTCGAGCAGAGCCTGGCGGAAGCCAAAGACCAAGCGCTGCGGGCTGCTGCCGAAGCTCAGAACGTTCGCCGCCGGGCGGAGCAAGAAGCCGAAAAGGCGCGCAAGTTTGCCCTGGAGAAGTTCGTCAAAGAGCTGCTGCCCGTGGTGGATAGCTTGGAAAAAGCGCTGGAAAGCATGCAGGACGATGCGTCCGAGGCGCATCGCGAAGGTGTCTCCATGACCCTCAAGATGCAGCTCGACGTGCTGAACAAGTTTGGCGTCGAAAGCATCGAGCCTCAGGGCGAGCCCTTCGATCCACAGGTGCATGAAGCCATGGCGATGGTGCCGAACCCAGAGCTCGACCCCAACACCGTGATGGATGTGATGCAGAAAGGCTATCTGTTGAACGGCCGCCTCGTGCGTCCTGCCATGGTCGTGGTCAGCCAAAAAGCGAATTAAGCCGCGTTGACGCATTGCCGCAAAAAAAGCCCTTGAAATGCGGCAAGCGGCCCCCAAATAAAGGGCAACCCGCGGGAAAACCCGCAGACGCCAAGTAAGTAACAGCGGCGTAAAACATCAGTTTTGTTTCAACCGAATTCGAGGTTTTTGCTATGGGACGCATTATTGGTATCGACCTGGGCACCACTAACTCTTGTGTGGCCGTGCTCGATGGTGACAGCGCTAAAGTCATTGAAAACGCCGAAGGCGGTCGTACCACGCCTTCCATCATTGCTTACACCGACGACGGCGAAACCCTGGTAGGCCAGGCCGCCAAGCGCCAGGCAGTGACCAACCCGGAAAACACCCTTTACGCCATCAAGCGTCTGATCGGCCGTCGCTTCAAAGACGATGTCGTTCAAAAAGACATCAAGATGGTGCCCTACAAAATCGCCGAAGCCGACAACGGTGACGCGTGGGTAGAAGTAAAAGGCAAAAAAATGGCACCGCCGCAGGTGAGCGCGGAAGTGCTGAAGAAGATGAAGAAAACCGCCGAAGACTATCTCGGCGAAGCGGTCACCGAAGCGGTCATCACCGTACCGGCCTACTTCAACGACAGCCAGCGTCAGGCTACTAAAGATGCAGGCCGCATTGCCGGTCTAGACGTCAAGCGTATCATCAACGAGCCGACCGCTGCTGCTCTGGCCTACGGCATGGACAAAGCCCGTGGCGACAAAACCATCGCAGTCTACGACCTGGGTGGTGGTACCTTCGATATTTCCATCATCGAAGTCGCCGACGTGGATGGCGAAACGCAGTTCGAAGTATTGGCAACCAACGGTGACACCTTCCTGGGTGGTGAGGATTTCGACCTCGCGCTGATCAACTATCTGGTCGATCAGTTCAAGTCGGACAGCGGTATCGATTTGTCTGGTGACAATCTGGCCATGCAGCGTCTGAAAGAAGCCGCCGAGAAAGCCAAGATCGAGCTTTCCAGCGCGCAGCAGACCGACGTGAACCTGCCGTACATCACCGCCGACAACACTGGCCCGAAACACCTCAACGTGAAGGTGACCCGTGCCAAGCTGGAGTCGCTGGTCGAAGACTTGGTACAGCGTTCGCTCGAGCCGTGCAAGATGGCGCTGAAAGATGCAGGCTTGTCCGCGTCTGAAATCGACGAAGTGATCCTGGTCGGCGGCCAAACCCGTATGCCGATGGTTCAGAAGAAAGCGGCAGACTTCTTCGGTAAAGAAGCCCGTAAAGACGTGAACCCGGACGAAGCAGTGGCCGTGGGTGCTGCGATTCAGGGCGGTGTTCTGGGTGGCGACGTTAAAGACGTACTGCTGCTCGACGTGACCCCGCTGACCCTGGGTATCGAAACCCTGGGTGGCGTGATGACGCCGCTGATCGACAATAACACCACCATCCCGACCAAGAAGACGCAAACCTTCTCGACCGCGGATGACAACCAGACCGCCGTGACCATTCACGTCGTTCAGGGTGAGCGTAAGCAAGTGTCGCAGAACAAGTCGCTGGGTCGCTTCGACCTCGCCGACATTCCGCCGGCACCGCGCGGTGTGCCGCAGATCGAAGTGGCGTTCGACCTCGATGCCAACGGTATTCTGAACGTGTCTGCCAAAGACAAGGCGACCGGCAAAGAGCAGTCCATCGTCATCAAGGCGTCTAGCGGCCTCTCCGATGATGAGATCGAGCAAATGGTACGCGACGCTGAAGCTCACGCGGACGAAGACAAGAAGTTCGAAGCGCTGGTACAGCTGCGTAACCAAGCGGACGGCATGATTCACGCCACCCGTAAGACCGTTCAAGAAGCGGGCGATAAGGCCACCGATGACGAGAAACAGGCCATCGAAAACGCCATCGCCGAACTGGAAGAAGCGGTGAAAACCGATGACCAGGACGACATCCAGAAGAAACTGGATGCGCTGACCGAAGTCTCCGGCCAGCTGGCGCAAAAGATGTACGCCGAACAGGCAGAAGCGGCCCAGGCGGGTGGTGAAGGTGCTGAAGAAGCCAGCACCAAGCAGGACGATGACGTGGTTGACGCCGAATACGAAGAAGTCAACGACGACAAGAAGAAGCAGTAACCCACCTCTTTCTGCCAAGGAAAGCGGTGACGCGGGAGGCAACTCCCGCGTTGCTGTTTCCGCGGCCGAGACGCCTATAGTGCGTAGCTAACCAGGAGGCGTAGGACCCATGTCCAAACGCGATTATTACGAAGTCCTGGGTGTCGAAAAAGGGGCCGATCAGAAAGAGATCAAAAAGGCCTATCGCCGTCTGGCGCAAAAATTCCACCCTGATCGAAACCCGGACGATACCTCCGCAGCGGAAAAATTCCGCGAAGTGTCGGAAGCTTACGAAGTTCTGAGCGATGGCGAGAAGCGCGCGGCCTACGACCAGTTCGGCCATGCCGGTGTGGATGGCCAGGGCGGCGGCTTTGGCGGCGGTGGCTTCGGTGGCGGCGGCGCTGGCGATTTCAGCGATATCTTCGGCGATGTGTTTGGCGATATCTTCGGTGGCGGCGGTGGTCGTCGTCGTGGGCCCAACGCACCTGCACGGGGTTCCGACCTGCGCTACAACCTAGAGCTGGATCTAGAGAGCGCAGTGGCGGGCACCACGGTGGATATTCGCGTCCCGCGTCATATCGAGTGTGACCGCTGCGACGGTGGCGGCGCCGAGCCGGGCTCCACCAAAGAGACCTGCCCGACCTGCCATGGTCACGGCCAAGTACGCATGCAGCAGGGCTTCTTTGCGGTTCAGCAAACCTGCCCGACTTGTCACGGCAGTGGCCAGCACATCAAAGTGCCGTGCCACAAATGTAACGGCGAAGGCCGCGTGCGCGAAACCCGCACCCTCTCGGTGAAGATTCCGCCGGGTGTGGATACCGGCGACCGTATTCGTCTCAACGGCGAAGGCGAGAGCGGCGTGAACGGTGGCCCGGCGGGCGATCTGTACGTTCAGGTTTCCATCAAGCCGCACCACATCTTCAAGCGTGACGGTAAGCACCTGCAGTGCGACGTGCCGATCAATTTCGTCGATGCAGCCCTCGGTGGCGAGTTGGAAGTGCCCACGCTAGATGGTCGCGTGAAGCTGAAGATTCCGCCGGAAACCCAAACCGGCAAACTCTTCCGCCTACGTGGTAAAGGCGTGAAGCCCGTTCGCGGCGGCGCCCCCGGCGACCTGCTGTGCAAAGTGGTGCTGGAAACGCCCGTCAACCTCAACGACGAGCAGAAAGACCTGCTTCGCCAGCTGCAAGAGAGCTTCGATGGCAGCAACAGCCACAGCCACTCACCGAAGAAGACCGGTTTCTTCGACAGCGTGAAGAAGTTCTTTGAAGAGATGAAGCCGTAAGAGCCCAGAGCGCTCTGAAGTAACAGCCCCAGCACCCCGGTGCTGGGGCTTTTTTATATGTATATGCCATTGAAGACCCATCCGCCGCGCCAAGGCCTGTGGGTCTGGCAGACGATGCTACGCGGGGCTTGAGTGAGACAAGCCAAGGCGACTTACGTCACAATAACAGCATCCGCTTATCAACCGATGGACGCTGACGAATGAAGGAAACCACCTAATGCCTTTGGATGCTGTTGACCGCCCTTATTTGGGGATTTGGCTGCGTGTGCTGTCGGGGGTGCTGTTTACGGGCATGCTGGTGTGTATCAAAGCCGTGAGCGATGAGGTGCCGGTGGGGCAGTCGGTGTTTTTCCGTTCGCTGTTTGCGCTGCTGCCGATCGTGGTGTTTCTGGCCCTACGCCGGGAGTTTCCTCAGGGGTTGGCGACCCGGCGACCGTTGGGGCATGCCTTGCGTTCAGGATTGGGCGCGGCGGCGATGTTTGCCTCGTTTGCCGCTGTGGCGGTGTTGCCGGTAGCAGAGACCACGCTGCTGGCGCAGTTGACGCCTATTTTTATGGCACTAGGCGGTGTCCTGCTGTTGGGCGAGCGCTTTACGTGGGTGCGTGCGCTCGCGATGGGGCTGGCGATGGGGGGAATGGCCGTGCTGGTGTTGCCGAACGTGGGCGGTGCTTCTCAGTCGGGCCAGCTGGTGGGCTATCTATTGGCGGTGCTGAGCGCGGTGTTGACGGCGGGCGCGTTACTGACCGTGCGGCGCATTTCGCGAACGGAAACGCCGGGCGCTATCGCATTTTACTTCATTTTGGTGTCGGCCCTGGCGGGGCTGGCGACGCTGCCGCTAGGCTGGTCAGCGTTACGCCCAGAGGTGTTGAGCCTGCTCGTGCTGGCGGGGCTGTTGGGCGGGGCGGCGCATATCGCGATGACGCTGGCATTTCGCTATGCCGAGGCGTCGCGGTTAGCGCCGTTCGAATACCTCGCCTTGCTCTGGCCGGTGTTGGCAGATTGGTGGTTATTCGATATTCCGGCCTCGTACCACTTCTTCTTGGCGCTGCCTTTGATGCTGGCCGGTGTCGTATTGGCGGCGCTGGAGGGTAAGCGCCTTAAATGGCCTCTTCGACGATAAGCTGAGGCCGCCCCTTCGAGCAGGCCTCGATGCGAGCGTTCACGCGGTAAACGCCGCGCAGTAGCTCCGGGGTGATGACGTCCTCCGTGGCGCCGCAGGCGATCAGTCGACCCTGTTCCAGCACCATGGCGTGATCGGTAAAGCGCAGGGCGTGGCCAATGTCGTGTAGAGCGACCAGAATCAGCATTTGCCGCTCGTCGGCTAGGCGTCTCAGTACGCTCAACAGGCTAATTTGTCGGTTGAGATCGAGCGCGGACGTGGGCTCGTCCAGCATGAGGATGTCAGGCTCCTGCACCAGCGCCTGGGCAGCGCTCACTAGCTGGCGCTGGCCGCCGCTCAAATCGCCGATGTCACGCTCGGCCAGCGCGCTAATGTTCAGCTCGGCAAGCGCTTTGTCCACTTGGGCAAGGTCGTCGGCTTGTACCGTCAGGCTGCGCCCTTGCATGCGGGCCAGCAGCACGGACTCATACACCGATAAGACGGCTCTGGCACCGGTGTCCTGGGGCATGTAGGCCACGGGACGCTCGGCGGTGGTATTCGAAATGAGCACGTCGCCCCCGCCTTTCAGCAATCCCAGAATACGACGGAACAGCGTCGATTTGCCTGCCGCGTTGGGGCCAAGCAGCGCCACGACTTGCCCGCCTTGAAAGCAGGGCGTGGTGATGTCGTGAACGATGGTTTTGCGCCCATAGCGGGCGCACACGTTCTTGAGCTGTAGCGTTACCATGCGGCCTTCTTGTGATTGAGCACGAGGAAAAGGAAGAAGGGAATGCCCACGAGCGACGTGATGATGCCGATGGGAATGATGGTGCCGGGAATGATGATCTTGGACAGCACCGACCCCACCGAGAGAATCAGTGCACCGCACAGCGCCGAGCCGGGCAGGAAGAAGCGCTGATCTTCGCCTAGCAGCATACGAGCAATGTGCGGACCCACCAGGCCAATGAAGCCAATCGTACCGACGAAGGCAACGGCGATGGCGGCCAGCAGCGACACGAGCACCAATACCTCTAGGCGCAGCGCGCGAGGGTTGACGCCCATGCTCTCCGCTTTGGCATCCCCCAGGCGCATGGCGGTGAGCGCCCAACCGTGGCGTGCCAAAAGCGGCATTACCAGGGCGAGCACGCCGAGTGCGATCCAAAACTTTGGCCAAGTGGCTTTGGTAAGGCTGCCCATCGTCCAGAACACGACGGCCGCCACGGCCTCTTGGCTGGCAAAGAACTGAATCAGCGCCATCAGCGAGTTGAAGATGAACACCATCGCGATGCCGAGTAGCACGATGGTTTCCACGGTGACGCCGCGCTTGAGGCTCAGCGCGTGAATCAAAAACGCGGTGAACATGGCCATCAGAAACGCGTTGATGGGCACTACATATTCGATGGCGGTGGGGATGATGGCCACACCAAAGGCCAAGCCAAGGGCAGCACCGAAGCTGGCGCCCGCGGATATCCCCAGCGTGAACGGGCTGGCGAGCGGGTTGCTGAGGATGGTCTGCATCTGCGCGCCCGCCACCGAGAGGCTAGCCCCCACGACGATGGCCATGAGCGCGACCGGCATACGAATATCCCACAAAATGACCCGCGCTTGCTGGCTGACGACATCCGGTGTCACCAGCGCAGCCACCACCTCTGCCAAGCTGAAGCGGGCGGGGCCGAGCGCTAAATCCACGCAGAGACTGAGCAGTAGCGCGAGGGTCAGGCCCACCAGAATTAGCTGCCGACGCCACACTTGTGCGCGATAGAACGTGCGTCCGGCGGTTGGGTGGGCGACGTTGGCATTACTCATCATGAAGCGTTATCCAGTAGCCGGGCTGATAGTCGATCGGCAGAAACCGGTCGTGAAGCTCTTCCAAGGTAGCTTCGGGGTCTAAATCTTCAAACAGCTCGGGATGGAACCACTTGGCCAGCTGCTGTACGGCAACGAAGTAGTAGGGGCTGTTATAGAACTGGTGCCAAATCGCGTGCACATTCCCCGTCTCGACGGCCTCGATGCCGGTCATGGCGGTGCGGGTCGTTAGCGCTTGCAGTTTTTCCCGGGCCTGCGCCTGGTCGGCTCCGGGACCGACACCGACCCAGTCTCCGCCAGGCACGTAGGCATCCCAACTGCCGCCCGTGACCACCACGTGCTGCGGGTTGGCGGCGATGATTTGCTCGGGGTTGAGGTTGCCAAAGCTGGCGGGGATGATGCCATCGGCAATATTGATGCCGCCTGCCAACGTCACGTATTCGCCAAAGTTGGCAGGGCCGAAGCTCATGCAGCACTCATCCGAATAGCCGCCTGCACGGTCGACGAAGACGCGTGGCCGTTCGGGGTCGGCTTGCTCGATGACATCCGTTACCCGGGCGAGCTGCGCTTCAGCAAAGGTGATGAACTCCTCGGCAGCGGCCTCGTCGTTCATCAGCTGGCCGATCAGGCGCATCGATGGAATGGTGTTCTCGATGGGGTCTTCGCGGAAGTCCACGTACACGATGGGAATATCCAGTTCCGCGAGCTTGTCATCGTAGGCGGCATCCTCGGTGGCTGCTTTTGCCTCGATGTTCATCAGGATCAGGTCGGGATTCAGTGATGCTGCTTGTTCGACATCGAAGGTACCATCTTTGAAGCCCCCAAAGGTGGGAATCGACGCCATTTCGGGGAAGCGCTCTAAGTAGCGTTGGTAGTTGTCAGGGTCTGCTTGTGAAAAGTCTTCTCGCCAGCCCACCACGTGGGCCAGTGGTGCATCGGGTTCGAGCATGCCGAGCAGGTAGATTTGTCTGCCTTCACCTAGGATGACGCGTTCGGCAGGGGCGTCTAGAGTGATCTGTCGGCCAGCAATATCGGTAACCGTAATGGGGGCCGCGATGGCCGACGCGCAAACGAAAGACGTCAGCGCACCTACAAAAGGAAGAGATAGGCGTAACAGCATAGTGGTATTGAGTACCTGAGTTCTTTAGCGTCTACGCTAACGATGAGTGTTTAATCAAACATAGATGTTGATGTTAATTGCTATTCTCATATCCGGCATTATCCCTTAAAGCAGAAAAGGTGTCGAGGTAAGTGCCAAGCATTAGCATGATGGCAACAGGCCGTTGCAAGGAATTCTCATTCGTTGCTTGGTTCTTTTCACAGCGAGGATTACGCTAGTGGGTACTTACTACTATGAAGATGGAGTGAACCCATGCCGTTATCCCGAGCTGAGATTGCCACCCCCTCTGGTGCGCGCTTGATCAACCGCTTATGCAAACACTGGGCGCATAAGTTGGAGGTCGAGCATACCGAGCAGGACGCCAAAATCGTGTTCGCCAGCGGTACCTGTCTGATGCACGCGGAGCCAGAGCGACTACTGGTCTCTATCGAAACCCTCGAAGAGGAGCACTTAGACCAGCTCGAAGGCGTGGTCGAAAGCCATTTGGTACGAATGGCGAAAGACGAACCGCTAGAGATCGTCTGGGAAAATTGAAGTGATCGCTGGGTGTCGGCGTTAGCGCCGCATCGGCCGGGGTGGTCTGCTATAATCGCGGCTACCTTTTTCGTTTCTAGTCCGCTGCAACAGCGTATCCGTAGGAGTTTCCATGACCCGAATTGCCATTGTAGGCGTCGCTGGCCGCATGGGCCGCACGTTAGTCAACGCCGTCGAGCAAGAAGCCGATGCCTCCCTGGCGGGCGGTATCGTGGAGCCGGGCAGCTCCCTGGCCGGTGCCGATATCGGCGAGCTGGCGGGCGTAGGCAAGCGGGGCGTGGTGGCGGTCGATTCGCTCAGCGCCATCGTCGATGACTTCGACGTGCTGATCGACTTCACCGCACCGAAAGTGACGTTGGCGAATCTGGCGTTCTGCGCCAAGCACGGTAAGCGCATCGTGATCGGCACCACCGGCATGAACGACGACGAACTGGCCGAGCTGGATAGCTACCGCGATAAAGTCGCCATGGTGTTCGCCCCCAATATGAGCGTGGGCGTGAACTTGACGCTAAAGTTGCTGGAAACGGCGGCGAAAGCCCTGGGCGATGAAGGGTACGATATCGAAGTGATCGAGTCTCACCACCGCCACAAGGTCGATGCGCCGTCCGGAACGGCCATCAAAATGGGGGAAGTGGTTGCCGACAGTCTCGGCCGCACCTTAAAAGAGCACGGCGTGTTCGAGCGGGTAGGGCAGTGCGGCCCGCGTACCGATAAAGAGATCGGCTTTGCGACCGTGCGTGCAGGCGATATCGTCGGAGAGCATACCGTGATGTTCGCCACCGAAGGCGAGCGGATCGAAATCACCCACAAGGCCTCAAGCCGGATGACCTTTGCCAAAGGCGCCGTGCGCGCCGCACGCTGGGTCGCCAGCCAGCCTCACGGCCGCTACGACATGCAGGATGTCTTGGCGCTTCACTGATCGGCAAAACGAACGTAACGCCACGCTGAAAATAAAGGGCTAGCCTGCGGTCGGTAAATCCTGTAACATTCCAAAAATTTTGGCCGAGTGGCTGTCGAGGCGCTGAAAAAACGCCTGCAGCGAATGCCTGTGGCAGTTAGTGGAAAGAATGTCAGTGGAAAGTGCACCACGCTTGTTGCACTGGCCGTTAGGTGTGAGAAAAAAGTCAGCGAACTGCTGCGCCATGGCACGACCGTTACGGTGGCATGGATGAGAACAACAAGCGGGATGAAACCGATGTTTTTATTGTCGGCTTCGTCCCGCTTTTTTACGACCCGACGTTTGCACGCAAACGCCGACAACCGGATCGCCGAGCCTGCGCCCACAGGCTCCCACCAGCATGGGAGAACGTGTTTTGAATAACCCCGCATTGAGCAAACCCGCGATATTGGCCCTGGAAGATGGCAGTGTGTTTCATGGCACGGCCATTGGCGCGGAGGGAATCACAAGCGGTGAGGTGGTGTTCAATACAGCCATGACCGGCTACCAGGAAATCCTCACCGACCCCTCTTATACCCGCCAAATCGTTACCCTGACCTATCCCCACATCGGCAATACCGGCATCAACAGCGAAGATGTGGAATCCGCTTCCATTGCGGCAGCAGGCCTGGTGATTCGCGATCTTCCCCTGTTGGCCAGCAGCTTTCGTTCCGAACAAACCCTCTCTGATTATCTGAAAAGCCAAAACGTACTGGGCATTGCCGATATCGACACCCGCCGCCTGACGCGTATTTTGCGTGACAAAGGGGCTCAAAACGGCGCGATTCTGGCAGGTGCCGAGGCAGAGGGTGACGATGCCGTCGAGCGGGCGCTGGCCGCGGCGAAGGCATTTCCGGGCTTGAAGGGCATGGATTTGGCCAAGGAAGTCTCCTGCAAAGAGGCTTACGAGTGGTCGGAAGGCGAGTGGGCCTTGGGCGAAGGCTACGCGGATGCGAGTCAGGGCGAGCGCCCCTACCACGTGGTGGCGTTCGATTACGGCGTGAAGTTCAACATCCTGCGCATGCTGGCGGCGCGGGGCTGCCGCTTGACCGTGGTGCCGGCGCAAACGCCGGCGGCAGAGGTGCTGGCGATGAACCCGGACGGCGTGTTCCTGGCCAACGGCCCCGGCGACCCCGAGCCCTGTGATTACGCCATCAAAGCGATCCAGGAAGTGCTGGAAACCGACACGCCGGTGTTCGGCATTTGCTTGGGCCACCAGCTGCTGGCGCTGGCCTCCGGTGCCAAAACCGTCAAGATGGGTCACGGTCACCACGGGGCCAACCATCCGGTACAAGACCTGGATACCGGCACGGTGATGATCACCAGTCAGAACCACGGCTTCGCGGCCGATGAAGCAACGCTACCCAGCAACGTACGCGCCACGCACCGCTCGCTGTTCGACGGCACTCTGCAGGGCATCGAGCGTACCGATCGTCCGGCGTTTAGCTTCCAGGGCCACCCGGAAGCGAGCCCAGGTCCGCGCGACGTAGCGCCGCTGTTCGATCGTTTCATCGCCATGATGCAGGCGCGCCGCTAGGTTCGCCGCGCTGCCTCTCAGTGCCTAGTTACGCCGTTTTGATGCTCATCGTCACCACTTTTTGCGGGAACCGTTATGCCTAAGCGTACCGATATCAATAGCATTCTCATCATTGGCGCTGGTCCGATCGTCATCGGTCAGGCCTGCGAATTCGACTACTCCGGCGCCCAGGCCTGTAAAGCGCTGCGCGAGGAGGGCTACCGGGTCATTCTGGTCAACTCCAACCCGGCCACCATCATGACCGATCCCGCCATGGCCGATGCCACCTACATCGAGCCGATCACTTGGCAAGCCGTCGAGAAAATCATCGAAGCCGAGCGCCCGGATGTGATTCTGCCCACCATGGGCGGTCAGACGGCGCTGAACTGCGCGCTGGACCTGGACAAGCACGGCGTGCTGGCCAAATACGGTGTCGAGATGATCGGTGCCAATGCCGATGCCATCAACAAGGCCGAAGACCGCGATCTGTTCGACAAGGCGATGAAGAACATCGGCCTGGAGTGCCCCAAGGCCAAAGTGGCTCACACCATGGACGAGGCGTGGGAGATTCAGGCGGAGCTGGGCTTTCCGACGATCATTCGTCCTTCTTACACCATGGGCGGCTCCGGCGGCGGCGTGGCGTACAACAAGGAAGAGTTCGAAGAGATCTGTACCCGCGGTTTCGAGCTGTCCAACAACCACGAGCTGCTCATCGACGAGTCGCTGCTGGGTTGGAAAGAGTACGAAATGGAGGTGGTGCGCGATAAGAACGATAACTGCATCATCGTCTGCGCGATCGAAAACTTCGACCCCATGGGCGTGCACACCGGCGACTCCATCACCGTAGCCCCGGCCCAGACGCTGACCGATAAAGAGTACCAGATCATGCGCGACGCCAGCCTCGCGGTGCTGCGCGAGATTGGCGTAGAAACCGGCGGCTCGAACGTGCAGTTCGGTATGGACCCGAAGACCGGCCGCATGGTGGTGATCGAGATGAATCCCCGTGTCTCTCGCTCGTCGGCGCTGGCCTCCAAAGCCACTGGTTTCCCGATTGCCAAGATCGCCGCGAAGCTGGCGGTGGGTTACACCCTGGACGAGCTGCAAAACGACATTACCGGCGGCCAAACTCCGGCGTCCTTCGAGCCGTCCATCGACTATGTCGTGACCAAAATCCCGCGCTTCACCTTCGAGAAGTTCCCCCAGGCGAACGACCGCCTGACCACCCAGATGAAGTCGGTGGGCGAGGTGATGGCGATTGGCCGTACGTTCCAAGAGTCGCTGCAAAAAGCGCTGCGCGGCATGGAAACCGGTAACGACGGCCTCGACCCGATCATTACCGAGTTTACCGATGACGCGATGGCCCAAATCAAGGGCGAGCTACAGGCAGCGGGTGCCGAGCGCATCTTCTTCGTCGCCGACGCCATGCGCGCGGGCATGAGCGTGGACGACGTGTTCGCGCTGACCAACATCGACCGTTGGTTCCTGGTCCAGCTCGAAGACCTGATTCTGACCGAAGCGGCGGTTTCCAAGCGTGCGCTGGCGGACCTCTCCGCCCGCGAGTTGTTCCAGCTCAAGCGCAAGGGCTTCTCGGATGCTCGTTTAGCGAAGCTGTTGGGCGTGTCCGAAAAAGAGTTCCGCAAGACGCGTCAAGCCGCCAACATCCGCCCGGTCTACAAGCGCGTGGATACCTGCGCGGCCGAATTTGCCTCGGACACGGCCTACATGTACTCCACCTACGAGGAGGAGTGCGAAGCAGACGTCTCGGATCGCCAGAAAATCATGGTGCTGGGCGGTGGCCCGAACCGTATCGGCCAGGGTATCGAGTTCGACTACTGCTGCGTTCATGCCGCCTTCGCCATGCGCGACGACGGCTACGAAACCATCATGGTCAACTGCAACCCGGAAACCGTCTCCACCGACTACGACACCTCGGATCGTCTCTACTTCGAGCCGGTCACGCTGGAAGACGTGCTGGAAATTGCCGATAAAGAGAAGCCGGTGGGCGTCATCGTCCAGTTCGGTGGACAAACGCCGCTGAAGCTTGCCCGAGAACTAGAAGCCGCTGGCGTGCCGATCATTGGCACCACGCCGGACGCCATCGACCGCGCGGAAGACCGCGAGCGCTTCCAGGTGATGATCGACAAGCTCGGTCTGAAACAGCCGCCCAACGCCACGGCCCGCAGCTTCGAAGATGCCTTCGCCAAAGCCGAAAAAATTGGCTATCCCTTGGTCGTGCGCCCCAGCTACGTCCTGGGCGGCCGGGCGATGGAGATCGTCTACGACGCCTCCGAGCTTGAAAACTACATGACCAACGCAGTGAAAGTCTCCAACGACTCGCCGGTACTGCTGGATCATTTCCTGAGTGCCGCGGTGGAAGTCGACATCGATGCGGTCTCCGACGGTCAGCAGGTCGTGATTGGCGGTATCATGCAGCACGTCGAGCAAGCGGGCGTTCACTCCGGCGACTCCGCCTGTGCGCTGCCGCCCTACTCGCTGCCGGCCGACGTGCAGGACGAGATGCGCGATCAGGTCAAGAAAATGGCCGTCGAGCTGGGCGTCAAAGGCCTGATGAACGTGCAGCTGGCGTGGCAGGATGGCGAGATCTATGTCATCGAGGTCAACCCACGCGCCTCGCGTACCGTGCCGTTCGTGTCCAAGTGCATCGGTACCTCGCTGGCGCAGGTGGCGGCCCGCTGCATGGCCGGTAAGCCTCTGGCCGAACAGGGCTTCGAGCGTGAGATCGTGCCGCACTTCTACAGCGTCAAAGAAGCGGTCTTCCCGTTCAACAAGTTCCAGGGCGTCGACCCGATTCTCTCGCCGGAAATGAAGTCCACCGGCGAAGTCATGGGCTCGGGCGATACCTTCGCAGAAGCGTTCTTCAAGGCGCAACTGGGCGCGGGAGAAGCAATTCCGGCGCTGGAGGGCGATCGTAAAGCCTTCCTGTCGGTACGTGAACCCGACAAGCAGGGGATTATCGAAGTGGCTCGTTCTCTGCTAACATTAGGCTTCACGCTTTGTGCAACGCGTGGTACGGCAGTGGCTATCGAAGCCGCCGGTTTGCCCGTGGAGCACGTCAATAAAGTCTACGAAGGCCGTCCCCATATCGTCGATCTGCTGAAGAACGACGAAATCGCCTACATCGTGAACACTACCGAAGGTCGTCAGGCAATCAACGACTCTTCGATCATTCGCCGTACTGCTCTCGCGCGCAAGGTGCCCTATGCGACCACCTTGGCGGGCGCTAATGCCGTTTGCATGGCGCTAGAGTACGGTAGGGAGATTACGGTGCGGCGCCTTCAGGATCTGCATGCAGGAGCAAGTCAATGAACAAGGTCCCGATGACGGTAGCGGGAGAAAAAAGCCTTCGCGAGGAGCTCAATCACTTGAAGGGCGAAGAGCGCCCTCGGGTGATTGCCGCCATCGCCGAAGCGCGTGAACATGGCGACCTCAAGGAGAACGCCGAGTATCACGCGGCGCGCGAGCAGCAGGGATTCATCGAAGGCCGTATCCAGGAAATCGAAAGCAAGCTTTCTGGTGCGCAGGTGATCGATGTCACCAAGCTGCCGAAGACCGGTAAGGTGATTTTCGGGGTAACCGTATCGCTGCTGAACCTGGATAGCGATGCCAGCGTGACCTATCGCATCGTGGGCGAAGACGAAGCCGACATCAAAGCGGGCAGAATCTCGGTCACTTCACCCATTGCGCGTGCGCTGATCGGTAAGGAAGAGGGCGATGTCGTGGTGGTGAAAACCCCAGGCGGCGACGTGGAGTACGAGATCGAGAGCGTCGAGCACCTCTAACCACGTACCGCTAGCGCAAAAAAAGGCCCGGTGCAGGAGACTGCATCGGGCCTTTTGGTGGTCAGGTGCGTGACATCGAGCCTGAACGCCCTGTACGCGTTAGTGTCGACCGTGGTGATTCTCGAAGCGAGTGACGTTCGACAGCTTGGGATTCGCCTTTGGATTGCGGCGATACAGCAGTGCCATCTTGCCGATGGTTTGCACCAGCTCGGCGTTGCTGTCAGCCAGCAGCTCGTTGATCATCGCGGCACGGTCGTCCCGCTCTGGCAGGGCGAGCTTGACTTTGATCAGCTCGTGATCGTTGAGCGCGCGGTTGAGTTCTGCGAGCAAATTGTCGGAGACGCCGTTCTCAGAAACGGTGACCACCGGGTTCAAATGGTGGCCAATGCTGCGAAATGCTTTCTTTTGTGCCTGTGACAAGCTCATGGTATCTTGCGGTATCCCGGTTAGCGCTTAACGTTCCATCTTACGGTGAAATGCCGCTGAGTGAAAGCAATCGCGTGAACGCGCCCATCCCTTATCCAAGCGTCAGATTCCCACATGCAGCAAAAGCCTCCAAGCCGAAAACATTCAGTGAGCAAAACCAGCAACAACTGGAAGAAAGAGCACTTCGACGACCAGTATGTGAAGCAGAGCTGGCAGGATGGCTATCGCTCACGGGCGAGTTACAAGCTGCTAGAGCTGGACGAGAAGGATAAGCTGTTTCGCAATGGCATGACGGTCATCGACCTGGGGGCTGCCCCTGGCGGGTGGAGCCAGATCGCCGCCGAAAAAGTCGGGCCGGAAGGGGTGGTCATCGCTTCCGATATCCTGGAGATGGATGCGCTGGCAGGTGTCGATTTCATTCAGGGTGACTTTACCGAGGAGAGCGTGCTCGATGCGATTCTCGACCGGTTGGGAAATCGCCCGGTAGACCTTGTTATGTCCGACATGGCCCCCAATATGAGTGGTATGGCGGCCATCGATCAGCCGCAGGCCATGTATTTAGCCGAGCTGGCGTTGGAGCTGGCTCGAGAAACGCTCTCTCCAAAAGGCCGCTTTTTGGTGAAAGTCTTTCAAGGAGAGGGTTTTGATGCGTACCTTAAAGAACTGCGCGGCAGTTTTGACCGAGTGGTGACCCGCAAACCGGACGCCTCACGAGCGCGCTCGCGGGAAGTCTACTTTTTAGCGGAGGGCTTTCGCGGGTGACCGGCGCGGACATGCCGCTGGCGCAATAGCCAAGATTTATCATCGCGATTGCCAGACAGGCAGGCGCAAGATGTGTCACATTATGCACACTGGACGAGCGTGACACAGATGGCCCAACGCCCAACGGGCTTTGGCAATGGTTGAACGTTAAGCTCTGGTGTAAGGTCAGAGTATTAGCGGTTAACTGACGGATTCTTGTAATGAGGGTAGCCCCTTGAACGATATGGCGAAGAACCTGATTCTGTGGTTGGTCATCGCGGCCGTTCTACTGACAGTGTTCAATAATTTCAGTACGGAAAGCGCACCTCAGACCACGAACTACTCTCAGTTCGTGCAGCAGGTGCAAAATCAACAGGTACGTAGCGTCACCATCGATGGCTACACCATCACCGGTGAGCGCACGGATGGTTCGCAGTTCCAGACCATTCGTCCAGCAGCGGAAGATCCCAAGCTGATGGACGATCTGCTCAGCAATAACGTCACCGTGGTCGGTAAGGAGCCAGAGCAGCAGAGCATCTGGACGCGTCTACTGATCGCCAGCTTTCCGATCCTGCTGATTCTGGCTATCTTCATGTTCTTCATGCGCCAAATGCAGGGCGGCGCTGGGGGCGGTAAAGGCGGCCCAATGAGTTTTGGCAAGTCCAAAGCGAAGCTGCTCTCTCAGGACCAGATCAAAACCACCTTTGCCGACGTGGCAGGCTGTGACGAAGCGAAGGAAGAGGTCGAAGAGCTGGTCGACTTCCTGCGCGACCCGACCAAGTTTCAGCGCCTGGGCGGCACCATTCCCCGCGGCGTGCTGATGGTGGGCCCGCCCGGTACCGGTAAGACGCTACTGGCCAAGTCCATCGCCGGCGAAGCCAAGGTGCCGTTCTTCTCCATCTCGGGTTCCGACTTCGTCGAGATGTTCGTGGGGGTGGGTGCTTCGCGCGTTCGCGATATGTTCGAGCAGGCCAAGAAGCAGGCGCCCTGCATCATCTTCATCGATGAGATCGATGCCGTAGGCCGCTCTCGCGGCACGGGGATGGGTGGTGGTAACGACGAGCGTGAGCAAACGCTGAACCAGCTACTGGTAGAAATGGACGGTTTTGAGGCGAACGAAGGCATCATCGTCATCGCCGCGACTAACCGCCCTGACGTACTTGACCCCGCGCTGCTGCGCCCCGGCCGTTTCGATCGCCAGGTCACCGTTGGCTTGCCAGACATTCGAGGCCGTGAGCACATTCTGGGCGTTCACCTGCGTAAGGTTCCGCTAGCGGACGACGTCAAACCGCAGCTCATCGCGCGCGGTACACCGGGCTTCTCGGGTGCCGACCTCGCAAACCTAGTGAACGAAGCCGCCCTGTTTGCCGCACGTCGTAACAAGCGCTTGGTGGGGATGGACGAGCTTGAGCTTGCCAAAGACAAGATCATGATGGGCGCAGAGCGCAAATCCATGGTCATGACCGACAAAGAGAAGCTCAATACGGCCTACCACGAAGCGGGCCACGCAATTATCGGTTTGGTCATGCCCGAACACGACCCGGTCTACAAGGTGACCATCATCCCGCGTGGCCGCGCGCTCGGTGTGACGATGTTCCTACCCGAGGAGGATCGCTACAGCCTGTCACGTCAGCAAATCATTAGTCAGATCTGCTCGTTGTTTGGTGGTCGCATCGCTGAAGAGATGACATTGGGTGTCAACGGTGTCACGACCGGTGCCTCCAACGATATCAAGCGGGCGACGGAATTGGCCCATAACATGGTCGCCAAGTGGGGGCTCTCGGATGAGATGGGCCCGATCATGTACGACGAGGACGAGTCTCACCAGTTTCTCGGCGGCCCGGGACAAGGTGGTGGCAAGTTGAAGTCGGGCGAAACCACCACGCGACTCGATAAAGAAGTGCGCAAGATCATCGACGAGTGCTACGAGCAGGCGCGCCAAATCCTGCATGACAACCGCGATAAGCTGGATGCCATGGCAGAAGCGCTGATGAAGTTCGAAACCATTGACGCCAACCAGCTCAAAGACATCATGGAAGGCCGTGACCCGCGTCCACCGGAGGGCTGGAGCGACGGTGACTCATCGGGTGGTGGTATGCGCGTGAACGATGACAAGCCTGACACCAAGTCAGAGGATCAAGCGTCGAACGCATCGAGCGACGATGGCGAAGAGGACGACGACGAGCCGCGCCGCCGTCCCTCCGACCCGCTGGGCGGCCCTGCAGGCCCTTGAGCCAGCCAAAGCCATGAGTCGCAGAGGCGTCCCCTATGGGGGCGCCTTTTTTGTTATGCTGTTGGGCAATCGTATTTATGTTTCTTTTGATTTAGGCGGCAGCATGACTTCCAACGTTGACCCTTCATCGCCTTTGCGCTCGACAAAGAGTGCTTTGCAGCTGCGCTGCGGGCGCCATACGCTCGATCTTTCGTTCCCGCGCGTCATGGGGATTTTGAACGTCACGCCAGATTCGTTCTCCGATGGCGGTCAGCATGTTGCCCTAGACGATGCACTTCGCCACGCCGAACGTATGCTGGCGGAAGGCGCCGCGATGATCGACGTGGGGGGGGAGTCCACGCGTCCCGGGGCCACGCCGGTCTCGGAACAGCAGGAGTTGGATCGTGTCGCACCCGTGGTCGAAGCCTTGGTGCGCGAGCTCGATGCGCTGGTCTCGGTGGATACCAGTAGCGCCATGGTCATTCGTGAAGCGAGCGCCTTGGGCGCAGGCATGATCAACGATGTGCGGGCGCTCGAGCGTGAGGGCGCTTTGGCCGCCGCCGCCAGCAGCGGCTTGCCTGTCTGTTTGATGCACCGCCAAGGTGAGCCGCAGAGCATGCAGCACGCGCCTAGCTATCGAGATCCCATCGAGCAAGAAGTGGCTACCTATCTCGCCGAGCGCATCGCCGCTTGTGAAGCAGTTGGGTTGCGCCGTCAGCGCTTGCTCATCGACCCTGGGTTTGGCTTTGGCAAAACCGTCGAGCATAACCTGCGGCTATTGAAGTACATGGACACGCTACATTCGCTGGAGCTGCCTATGCTAGTGGGTATGTCGCGGAAAAGTATGATCGGGAAAGTGCTGGGACGTCCTGTGGAAGAGCGGTTAGCCGGTGGACTGGCGCTGTCGGCCATGGCGGTGGAGCGAGGCGCGAGCATCCTGAGGGTGCATGATGTCGGGCCCACGGTGGATGCCGTTAACATGGCGTGGGTGGTGTTGCAGGAGGGGTGTGAGCCACCCGTGGATAAGGAGCTTTGAGTATGACAAGACGCTATTTTGGTACCGACGGCATTCGCGGTACCGTGGGGCAAGCGCCTATCACGGCCGACTTCATGCTCAAGCTGGGCTGGGCCGCCGGGCAGGTATTACGCCGTGAAAAAGGGCGCACTCGAGTATTGATCGGAAAAGATACACGAATCTCGGGCTATATGTTCGAGTCGGCGTTGGAGGCCGGTCTATCGGCCGCAGGGGTCGACGTGTCGCTGCTTGGGCCGATGCCGACGCCGGGAATCGCCTATCTCACGCGAACCTTCCGCGCCGACGCCGGGATCGTGATCTCGGCGTCTCATAATCCGTTCGACGATAACGGCATCAAGTTCTTCTCTGCTGAAGGTAAGAAGTTACCCGACGCGGTGGAAGACCGTATCGAAGCGATGCTGGAGGCGCCGTTGACCACCGTCGATGCGGCGCAGTTGGGCAAGGCGACGCGCATCGATGACGCGGCGGGCCGCTATATCGAATTCTGCAAATCGACATTGCCCGACCGGCTGAGCTTGCACGGCCTGAAAGTGGTATTGGATTGCGCCCATGGAGCCACTTACCATATCGCCCCCAGCGTGTTCCGTGAGCTGGGCGCGGACGTAAGCGTGATCGGTGCCGCACCGGATGGCTTGAATATCAACCATCAGGTTGGCTCGACACACCCGGCCGCGCTGCGCGCAGCGGTCATTCAGCAAGGGGCCGACCTTGGAGTGGCCTTCGATGGTGATGGTGATCGCGTGCTGCTTGTCGATGCCGATGGTCGAGAAGTCGATGGCGACGATATTCTCTATCTAATAGCCCGCGACCGTCACGAGCGTGGTTTGTTGGAAGGTGGCGTGGTGGGCACGCTGATGAGTAATTTCGGGCTTGCCATGGCGCTGGACCGGCTCGGCATTCCTTTTCAACGCGCTAAGGTTGGTGATCGCTTCGTCATGGAGATGATGGCGGCCAACGGTTGGGAGTTGGGAGGTGAGGCGTCCGGACACATCGTTTGCGGGCACGTACAGAGCACGGGAGACGGCGTCGTATCGGCGTTGCAGGTGCTGGCGCTGATGGTGCGAGAGCAGAAACCCTTGCCCGCACTGCTGAAAGGGCTCGAAAAAGTGCCGCAGTCGCTGGTCAACGTGCGCTTGCCCGCCGGGACGAATGCCAAAGAAGTGATGGCAGCCCAGCCCCTTATGGACGCCGTGGCTGCCCTGGAAACAGAGCTGGGTGATCAGGGCCGAGTGCTGTTGCGGCCGTCGGGTACCGAGCCATTGATTCGTGTCATGGTCGAAGGGCGTGCCCATTTGGATGTCGACCGTTTGGCCAATAAGCTGGCAACCCAAGTCGAGGCGCTGCTCGGTTAGTGGCTTCTAAAAGTGAGAGTCGCTTTTACCCGAAAAGCGCGCCGTGCCTGCGATTGCCCGTGCAACAGCGGTTGTCTTGACAAGGCGGCTCCTATACCATTTCGCTCCACCTTGAGTGAGGATTCTTCATGCGTACGCCATTGATTGCCGGCAACTGGAAAATGAACGGTTCCAAGGCGTTGATCGACGCGTTCGGCCAAGCTTTCGCGTCAGCTTCGCTGCCCACGTCCATTGACGTGGTCGTGATTCCGCCGTTTCCCTACCTAGACGCTGCACGCCAAGCGTTCAACGATACGCCGCTGCAGTTGGGTGCTCAAACGCTCAATCCTCATCACTCCGGGGCGCATACTGGAGAAGTGAGCGGTAGCATGCTCAAAGAGTTGGGCGTGACCTACGTGTTAGTGGGGCACTCTGAGCGTCGCCAGCTCTACCGCGAGAGCGACGAGCAGGTGTTCGATCGGTTGTTGGCAGCGGTGGATGCAGGGCTAACGCCGATTCTATGTGTGGGGGAAACGCTGGAAGAGCGTGATGGGGGACGCACGATGGACGTCGTTCTGCGCCAAGTTGGCTATATCATGGCCCGCTTAGCCCCCGAGCAGCGCTCACAGGTTGTCATTGCTTATGAACCCGTTTGGGCGATCGGTACGGGCCGGACGGCCACGCCAGAGCAGGCCCAAGAGGTCATGGCAGGCATTCGCGCCTATCAGGCAGGGTTTGATGCGTCGCTTGCCGAGCAGTTGAAACTGCTTTACGGCGGTAGCATGAACGCAAGTAACGCGGCTGAGCTACTGGCTCAGCCGGACATCGACGGCGGTTTGGTGGGGGGTGCTTCACTCAAAACCGACGATTTCTACGCCATTTGTCAGTCAGCAGGATAACGCCATGCAAGTTGCAATTCTTATGGTTCACGTGGTGATTGCGGTCGCCTTGGTTGTACTCATCCTGCTCCAGCAGGGAAAAGGTGCCGAAGCAGGCGCAGCCTTTGGTGGCGGTGCGTCGCAAACGGTTTTCGGCTCGCGGGGCAGCGGTAACTTCCTGTCGCGTACCACCGGTGTTTTAGCCGCTGGCTTTTTTGTGACCTCGATGGCTCTAGCATACTTTGCCACTCAGGCAGGCCAAGCGCCGGAAGCCGGTATTCCTGATGCGCGGATGATCGAACAGCAGCAAAACATTCCAACGCTTGACGACTCCCCTGCAAGTATGGATAATACCGCGCCAGTGCTAGAGGAAAGCAGCGAGTAACTTCTTGATGTCGCTTTCTTTAGCCTCCCCTGATGCCGAAGTGGTGGAATTGGTAGACACGCTATCTTGAGGGGGTAGTGACCTTACGGTCGTGCGGGTTCAAGTCCCGCCTTCGGCACCATCTGATTCGCTGATTATTCAGCTTCCCAGACTATCAGGATTGGCACCTGAGACGTAAGATGCACGTGAAGCGAACTATTGAATGAGTTCTTGACGTAAGTCCTTCAAGTGTCTATTATCGTCGACCTAGATTGATGCGGGGTGGAGCAGTCTGGTAGCTCGTCGGGCTCATAACCCGAAGGTCATCGGTTCAAATCCGGTCCCCGCTACCATTTATTTAGTAGCATGGTTTAGGCTCAATAGCATGTATTAAGGTGCTTTTGATCTGCGAAAAATTCGCGACATGTTGCTAAAATGGTACTACAGGTTTCTTTTGAAAAGCCCCTTCCTGTGAAGGGGCTTTTTGTTAGTAGCTTTTTGTAACTGGTTTTTTGTAAACAGCTTTTATGAAGAGCTTTTTGCGAGCCAAGCGTGTCTCAAGAGCGGATGCTGTTCGAGTAGCCAGAGACACATTCCCAGGTAATGCCAATCAGCCACCTAGCTTTTCTTACGACTCCTGGCCAGGTGCCTGATGCAACGGCTATAGGAGCTTTGTCTGTGGCCACAAAACACGCTGCGCTTCACGCGCTGATCGAACCTGTCGTTGCCGCCATGGGCTTCGAGCTATGGGGTATCGACCATATTTCCCAGGGCAAGCATTCGCGGCTGGTGATTTACATCGAGCGCGAGAGCGGTGTCAGCGTGGAAGACTGCGCTGATATTAGCCGCCAAGTCAGTGCCGTGATGGATGTGGAAGACCCAATTCCCGGCGAATACCGCTTGGAAGTCTCGTCGCCCGGCATGGCACGTCCTCTTTACTCCCTGGATCACTTTATCCGCTATCAGGGCCACCATGTCGCTCTGAAGCTACGCGTCGCGTTCGATGGGCGGCGCAAATACCAAGGGCTCCTCGCAGGTGTCGAGGGCGATGAAGTGCTACTGCAACTGGAAGGCGAAGAGTACTGCTTTCCTATCGAAAGCATCGATTCTGCGCACGTTGTCCCGCAGTTCGACGAATAATACGGGTCGCGGCTTCCGGCAGGCGCCGGGATGATGCACAAAAGGACAGGTTTTCTGGCGAGGCAAACGCATGAGTAAAGAAATCTTAATGGTCGTGGACGCGATCTCCAATGAAAAAGGCGTCCCCCGCGATGTTATCTTCGAGGCGGTCGAAGCCGCACTGGCAAGCGCGTCTCGTAAGCGTTTCGAGCATGAAGAAGCGAACGTGCGCGTGCATATCGATCGCCGCACGGGCGACTACGATACGTTCCGCTACTGGACCGTGGTCGAAGACGACGAATTCGAAACGCCAGACTATGAAATCAAAGAGAGCATTGCCGAGCAGCGCGACCCGCCGCTGAAACTGGGCGATGTGGTCGAGCAAAAGATCGAAAACGCCGTGTTCGGGCGTATCGCCGCGCAAACTGCCAAGCAGGTCATCGTGCAGAAAGTGCGCGAAGCCGAGCGTGCCGAAGTCGTGCGTCAGTACGCTGACCGTGAAGGCGAACTCGTCGCGGGTATCGTTAAGAAGACTACCCGTGATGGTCTGATCATCGATCTGGGTGAGAACGCCGAAGCGTTTTTGCCGCGCAACGAGATGATCCAGGGCGAGCGCTACCGGATGAACGAGCGCGTACGTGCGCTGCTGGTCAAGGTCGACCCGGAGGCTCGCGGCGCGCAACTGCAGCTTTCGCGCACCTGTCCTGAGTTCATCATCGAGCTGTTCAAGATCGAGGTGCCGGAAATCGCCGAGCAGCTGATCGAGATCAAGGGGGCCGCTCGCGACCCCGGCTCGCGGGCCAAGATTGCCGTCAAAACCAACGATCGCCGCATCGATCCGGTGGGTGCGTGTGTGGGTATGCGCGGTTCCCGCGTTCAGGCGGTGTCGTCTGAGCTGCAAAACGAGCGTGTGGATATCGTTCTGTGGGACGACAACCCGGCTCAACTGGTGATCAACGCCATGGCGCCGGCCGACGTGGCCTCGATCTTGGTGGACGAGGATGCGCACGCTATGGACGTCGCCGTGGCCCAGGACAACCTGGCACAGGCCATTGGCCGTAGCGGCCAGAACGTGCGTTTGGCGTCTGAATTGACCGGCTGGCGGATCAACGTCATGACCGAAGACGAAGCCGAGTCGAAGCGCGAGCAGGAGATCGACAGCCTGGTGGATTCCTTCGTTCATCATCTGGGGGTCGATGATGAGGTCGCTCGCCTGCTGGTGGAGGAAGGGTTCACCACCCTGGAAGAAGTCGCCTACGTGCCGCTCGAAGAGATGCTCGACATCGAAGAATTCGACGAAGAGTTGGTCGAAGAGCTGCGGGCACGTGCGAAAGACGAGCTGCTGACGATGGCCATTGCCTCGGAAGAAGCGCTAGACGGTGCTCAACCAGCGGACGATCTGCTGGAAATGGACGGCATGGAGCGTCATTTGGCCTTCATTCTGGCCAGTCGCGGCATTGTCACAATGGAAGATCTCGCCGAGCAGTCTGTCGACGATCTGGTCGATATCGAGGAGTTGGACGAAGCGCGCGCAGCGGCACTGATCATGACTGCCCGTGCGCCCTGGTTTGAAGTCGATGACGCATCGGACTCAAACACACAGTAAACAGGTCACGGGCTGAGGAGGGTCACTATGTCAGATATGACAGTTAAAGATTTTGCAGTAAAGGTGGGCCGCGATGTGCCCCGCCTCTTGGAACAGATGAAAGAAGCCGGTTTGAAACACCGCTCGGAAAGTGACGCCGTCTCTGAAGACGACAAACAGACGCTGCTGAGCTTTTTGAAGAAAAGCCACGGCGGTGGTGACAGCGAGCCGAGCAAGAATCGCATCACGCTGACCCGTAAAACCCGTAGCCGTATCAAGACCGGCGAGCGTGGTAAAACGATCGAAGTGCAGGTGCGTAAGAAGAAAACGTACGTCAAGCGTGAGGAAGAAGAGAAGCCGAAGGCGCCCGAACCCAAGCACTCGGGGCCGCGTCAGTTAGTCGGTGACATGGCCGAAGCGGAAGCCGAGCGCAAAGCGCGTGATGCTCGCGCTGCAGAAGAGAAAGCCGCTGCGGCGAAAGCCCAGGCAGCCGAAGATGCCGCTCGTAAAGAGGCGGAAGAGCAAGCCAAGGCCAAAGCCACTGATGTGCCGGACATCGAGGTGCCTGAGCTAGACATCGAAGACACGTCGACAGGTGACGATCTACCGCCTGCGCCGCCTAAGGAGGGTCGTACCGACCGTCGTACTGCACCGCCGAAAAAGGCTGCAGCGAAGAAGAAAGGTCGTGACGACGACGATGATCGCGGTGATCGCGAAGAGCGCAAGCGTGGCGGCGGCAAAAAAGTGAAGCGTGCCGAGCGCCGTGGCGGACGTCGCGGTGGGGCGAGCCAAAATGGCAACGGCAAGCACGGCTTCCAGAAGCCGACGCAGCCGATCGTCCGTGAAGTCTCGATCCCTGAGTCGATCAGCGTTGCTGAGCTGGCCGACAAGATGTCGATCAAGGCCAACGAAGTGATCAAGGCCATGTTCACCATGGGCGCAGCTGTGACCATCAACCAGACCATCGATCAAGATACGGCGGCGATCGTGGTGGAAGAGATGGGCCACAAGGTCAAACTGGTGAAGGATGACGCACTGGAAACGGAAATGCTGGAAGGCATCTCTTACGAAGGTGAAGAGATCACCCGCTCACCGGTCGTCACCGTCATGGGTCACGTCGACCACGGTAAGACCTCACTGCTGGACTACATCCGTCGTGCGAAAGTCGCCACTGGCGAAGCTGGCGGTATTACCCAGCACATCGGTGCCTACCATGTGGAAGATGACCACGGCGGCGTGACCTTCCTGGATACCCCCGGTCACGCGGCGTTTACCGCCATGCGTGCTCGCGGTGCGAAAGCCACCGACGTGGTCATCCTGGTGGTGGCGGCCGACGATGGCGTCATGCCGCAAACCATCGAGGCCGTCGAGCACTCGAAAGCCGCTGGCGTACCGATGGTCGTAGCCGTGAACAAGATCGATAAGCCCCAGGCCGATCCTGATCGTGTCAAGAACGAGCTTTCTCAGCACGGCGTGATCTCGGAAGAGTGGGGGGGCGATACGCAGTTCGTTCACGTCTCGGCGAAAAGTGGTGAAGGCATCGAAGACCTGCTGGAAGCGATTCAGCTCGTGTCCGAGGTTCTCGAACTCAAAGCCGTACCGTCTGCGCCAGGTAAAGGGGTCGTCGTCGAGTCACGCTTGGACAAAGGCCGCGGTCCCGTGGCGACCGTGCTGGTACAAAACGGTACGCTCAAGAAGGGCGACATCGTCCTGGCGGGCCTGCACTACGGTCGCGTTCGCGCGCTGACCAACGAGCTAGGCAAGCAGGTCGATACCGCTGGCCCCGCCATGCCGGTAGAGATCCAAGGTCTCGACGGCACACCAGATGCTGGTGACGACTTCATGGTCGTGGCCGACGAGAAGAAAGCCCGCGAAGTGGCCAACTTCCGTCAGGGTAAATACCGCGAAGTACGCCTGGCGCGTCAGCAGAAGGCCAAGCTGGAGAACATGTTCAGCCAGATGGGCCAAGACGAAGTGGCCAAGGTCAACATCGTCCTCAAAGCCGACGTACAGGGCTCGCTGGAAGCGATCAAAGGCGCCTTGGAAGAGCTCTCCACCGAAGAAGTACAGGTGGCCGTGGTCTCCTCCGGTGTGGGTGGTATCACCGGTACCGACGCCAACTTGGCGCTGGCCTCGGAAGCCATCGTGGTCGGCTTCAACGTCCGTGCTGATGCCGCAGCCCGTGAGATCATCGAGCGTGAAGGTTTGGATCTGCGCTACTACAGCGTCATCTACCACCTGATCGACGAAGTCAAACAGGCCATGAGCGGTATGCTTGCCCCCGAGTGGAAAGAAGAAATCGTGGGTGTGGCCGAAGTACGCGACGTGTTCCGCGCGCCGAAGATCGGTGCGGTGGCTGGCTGTATGGTCGTCGAAGGCACCGTTTCGCGCAGCAAGCGCATCCGCGTTCTGCGTGACAACGTGGTCATCTACGAAGGCGAGCTCGAATCGCTGCGCCGCTTCAAAGACGACGTGCAAGAAGTGCGTAACGGCATGGAGTGTGGCATCGGCGTGAAGAACTACAACGATGTCCAGGTCGGCGACAAGATCGAAGTCTTTGACCAAGTGAAGGTCGAGCGCAGCCTGTAAGGCCGCGCGAGGAGCAATCATGCGCGAATTCAAGCGTACCGACCGAGTAGCCGACCAGCTCCAAAAGGAGCTGGCGGTACTGATCCAACGCGAAGTGAAAGATCCGCGCTTGGGCATGGTCACGGTGAGCGGGGCCACCGTTAGTCGTGACCTTGGCTACGCCGATATCTACGTGACGCTGCTGGGGGAGCAAGATCCCGAGCGTATCAAGGAGAACCTGCAGGTGCTCAAGCGCGCCTCGGGGTTTCTGAGAAGCCAAATCGCCAAGCGTATTCAACTCCGGCACGTGCCGGAGCTGCGTTTTCACTTCGATGAAAGCGTGGTGCGCGGCCAGCACCTCTCGTCGCTAATCGACGAAGCGGTCTCTTCTGACCGCGCACGTCAAGCCGATGACGACACTCCGGATGCGGGCGAGGAGACGCGCTAATGGCCCGTCGCCGTCGCGGATTACCGGTCAATGGCGTGGTGCTGCTGGATAAGCCGAAAGGCCTCTCCAGCAACCACGCGTTGCAGCGCGTGCGTCGTCTGTTCGAGGCGCAAAAAGCCGGACATACCGGCACGCTGGACCCCATGGCAACAGGGCTTCTGCCTATCTGCCTGGGGGAGGCCACCAAGTTTTCCGCGCACCTACTGGAAGCCGACAAGATGTATCGCACCCGGGTAGAGTTGGGGGTGATCACCGACACCGGCGATGCCGAGGGTAACGTCATCGAGCGGCGTGAGGTGCCAAGCCTCACCGGCGAGGAGGTGGAGGCCGTGCTGGTCCGCTTTCGTGGCGAGATCGAACAGGTACCGCCCATGTATTCGGCGTTGAAGCACCAGGGCAAAAAGCTCTACGAGCTGGCGCGTGAGGGCAAGCAGGTTGAACGTGCAGCGCGGCGGGTTAGCGTGTATGATGCGCGCCTGCTGGCGTTCGAGGGCACGGCGTTCGAGCTGGAAGTCAGCTGTAGCAAAGGCACGTATATCCGTACCTTGGCCGAAGACATCGGTCACGCCCTGGGCTGTGGTGCCCACATCAGTCAGCTACGGCGGCTCAAAACCGGACCGTTCGATGGCGACGCGATGTGGACACTCGAGGCGTTGGAAGCACTGGCTAGCCAAGCCGACCGCGAAGCCGAACTCATGCCCGTGGATGTGCTGGTCGATCATCTGCCATCGCTGAACGTCGATGACACCTCGTTTGGCCGACTGGCCCACGGACAGTCAGCCGAGCTCACCGTCGATGAATTGGCACCCGATGCGTTGGCACGACTTTATCACGCCGAGACGTTTATCGGCCTTGGCGTTGTAAAAGGGCCGCAGGAAGTGGCCCCCAGGCGGCTGTTAAGCACGGTCGCTCGTTCGTAATATCGCGGTAAAACGTTGCAAGGATGTGGCGATTTGCGCGAAAATGGTCGCCTGAGACTGCAAATATGCGTGGTCTCACCCATTCATTTTTAGGCATATTGCTTACTGGAGAGACAGATGGCATTAACCGCTGAGAAAAAGGCCGAGATCGTCAACGAATACGGCCGCGGCGATAACGATACCGGTTCCCCTGAAGTTCAGGTTGCACTGCTGAGCGCCAACATCAACGGCCTGCAGGATCACTTCAAGACCAACAAGCAGGATCACCACTCTCGTCGTGGTCTGATCCGCATGGTAAACCAGCGTCGTAAGCTGCTGGACTACCTGAAGCGTAAAGATTTCGAACGCTATCAGTCTCTGATTCAGCGTCTGGGTCTGCGCCGCTAAGTTTTTAACGGCCATGATTCGAAACGGGCAGCTCCTTGTGAGCTGCCCGTTTTTTTGTTTCTGGTAGCCGTACGGCGCCTCAACGCCTAGAATGGTGGCGAGTCAAACGACCCAAGCGAAAAGACAAGTAGCTATTAATGTTAAAGGAAGTAGCCGTGAATCCGGTCAAAAAAACGTTCCAATACGGTCGCAGCACCGTCACCCTCGAAACTGGGCGTATCGCTCGCCAAGCCACTGGTGCCGTGATGGTCACCATGGACGACACCGTCGTCCTATGTACGGTGGTGGCGAAGAAAGACGTCAACCCAGGCCAGCCCTTCTTTCCGCTCTCGGTACACTACCAAGAGAAAACCTACGCCGTGGGTAAAATCCCCGGTGGCTTCTTCAAGCGTGAAGGCCGCCCGACGGAGAAAGAGACCCTCACGTCGCGTTTGATCGACCGCCCGATTCGCCCGCTGTTTCCGAAAGGCTTCATGAACGAAGTGCAGGTGATCTGTACCGTTCTATCCACCGACCGTAATCACGATCCGGACATCGCGGCCATGCTCGGCACCTCGGCGGCGCTGAGCATCTCAGGCGTTCCGTTCAATGGCCCGATTGGTGCCGCCCGTGTTGGCTTCAACGAAGAGCAAGGCTACTTCCTGAATCCCACCGTCGAAGAGCTGACCACCTCCGAGCTGGACATGGTGGTGGCCGGTACCGAAAACGCCGTGCTGATGGTGGAGTCCGAAGCGCAAGAACTGCTCGAAGACGAAATGCTGGGTGCCGTACTGTTTGGCCACCAGGAGATGCAGGTCGCGATCGACGCCATCAAAGAGCTGACCGCTGAAGCCGGTAAGCCGCGCTGGGAGTGGCAGGCGCCGGCAGAAAACGTTGCCTTGAAAACGGCCATGGCCGACGCCTTTGAAGCCAAAGTGGGTGAGGCGTACCGCATCACCGATAAAATGCAGCGCCAAGATGCACTCGCAGCGCTGAAAGACGCGGCCGTCGAACAGTTAGCGGCCGCGGAAGGCGAAGAGGAAGCGGAAGGCAAGTTCAGCAAGGATGACGTGAAAGGCGCGTTCGCAGCGCTTGAGAAGCGTGTGGTGCGCTCCCGCGTGGTCAAGGGCGAGCCGCGCATCGATGGCCGCGACAACGTTACCGTGCGTCCGCTGAACATCGACGTCGGCGTGCTGCCGAAAACTCACGGCTCGGCCATCTTCACCCGTGGTGAGACCCAGGCCATTGCGGTCGCAACACTCGGCACGCTGCGTGATTCGCAGCTCATCGAGTCGCTGGAAGGCGAGCGTAAAGACCGCTTCATGCTGCACTACAACTTCCCTCCCTACTCGGTGGGTGAAGCTGGCTTCATGGGTGGCCCAAAGCGCCGTGAAATCGGCCACGGCCGTTTGGCGCGTCGCGGTGTCCAAGCGATGCTGCCGTCTGAAGAAGAGTTCCCCTACACCATCCGTGTGGTGTCGGAAATCACCGAATCCAATGGCTCTAGCTCCATGGCGTCCGTGTGCGGCTCCTCGCTGGCGTTGATGGATGCGGGCGTTCCGCTGAAAGCCCCGGTGGCGGGTATTGCCATGGGCCTCGTCAAAGACGAAGACGGCTACGCGGTGCTGACCGATATCCTGGGTGACGAAGACCACCTGGGTGACATGGACTTCAAAGTGGCCGGTTCTGAAGAGGGCGTCACTGCCCTGCAGATGGACATCAAGATCGAGGGCATCAACGAAGAGATCATGGAGACTGCGCTGCAACAGGCCCACGATGCGCGCATCGGTATCCTGGCGCAGATGAACGCCGTGATCAGCCAAAGCCGTAACGAGGTGTCGGAAAACGCCCCCTCCATGGCGACGATCAAAATCGATCCGGACAAGATTCGCGACGTCATCGGCAAGGGCGGCGCCACCATTCGCAAGATTTGCGAAGACACCGGTGCATCGATCGATCTTGATGACGATGGCACCGTTCGCATCTACGCCGAAGACAAAGCCGCTGCCAAGAAAGCGATCGATACCGTACTGGCGATCACCGCCGAAGCGGAAATCGGCAAGCTGTACAAAGGCAAGGTCGTACGTATCGCCGACTTTGGTGCGTTCGTGAACATCATGCCGGGAACCGATGGCCTGGTGCACATCTCGCAAATCGTCCAGGAGCGCGTCAATAACGTGCGCGACTTCCTGAACGAAGGCGACGATGTCATCGTGAAGGTGTTGGATATCGACAACCGCAACCGCGTGAAGCTCTCGATCAAAGAGATCACCGAAGAAGAGAAAGCAGCGTTTGAAGCTGCCGAGGCGGACGTCGCTAGCTAACGAGCGCTCAGCGTAGGATTTACCGCCCCCGCAGCCCTTGGCTGTGGGGGCGGTGTCGTTTTGATAGGTCAGGAATGTGAGGACATATCATGGAGCAGCAGGAATCGCCGCGTTGGTGGGCGGTGGTGGCCGTGATGATCGGCATTTTTTTGTTGGTGACCGCAGAGCAACTACCTATCGGTTTGCTCTCTCAGGTGGCAGAATCGATGGGCGTGACCCCAGGTATGGCAGGGTTGATGGTGACGGTGCCCGGCGTCGTGGCGGCGTTTTCAGCGCCGCTGCTGCCGGTGGCGGTAGGGCGTCTCGATCGCCGTATCATGCTGACGCTGATGATGGCAGTGATGGTGCTGGGCAGCGTGCTCTCCGCCATGGCCAGCAACTTTGCCCTACTGTTGGCGGCGCGAGTGTTGGTGGGTATCAGTATCGGCGGTTTTTGGGCCATTGCGGGCAGTATTGCGCCACGTCTGGTGCCTAGCGATCAGGTATCGCGGGCCATGACCATCATTTTTGGCGGCGTGGCGGCGGCCTCGGTGCTTGGCGTACCGTTGGGCACGCTGCTGGGTGATATCAGTAACTGGCGCGTGGCCTTTGGTGCCTTGGGGGGCTTGAGTTTGCTCACGGCGTTGGCGCTTTGGCGCTGGCTACCGCCACTGCCGCCCCGAGAGCCGGTGCGGCTTCGGGTGCTGGCGCAACAGCTAAAGAACCGTGGCGTGCGGGTAGCCGTGTTGACCACGGGGTTTGTTGTGGTGGGTCACTTTGCGGCCTACACCTTCATTAGTCCCATTTTGCAAGAGATCAGCGGGGTCGCGCAGCGCCATGTCGGAAGCCTGCTGCTGCTGTACGGTGCGTCGGGGATTTTGGGCAATATCGTTGCAGGGATGTTTGCTGGCCGTCACCCGTACCGTGCGGTGCTCGCGATTCCTAGCGTACTGCTGGTGGTCGTGGCGATCTTCCCGGTGGTAGGCGTAGAGCCGACCAGTGGCGTGCTGCTGTTAATGCTGTGGGGTGCTGTATTTGGCAGCGTATCAGTGAGTATTCAGACATGGATTCTACGCACGGCGCCCAATACGGAAGCCGCCACGGCGTTAATGGCGTTCGTCTTCAACATGTCGATTGGCCTGGGGGCCATGGTCGGGGGGCAAGTGGTCGATGGCACCAGCCTGCCGGTGGCGATGTGGGTCGCCTCGGGGCTGTTCCTCATGGGCGTACTGTTGGTATGGCGCACGCCGTCGCGCATCGTTGGTGAAAAGCGCCGCTAATACACGATGGGTAAAAGCCCCCGCCACGGCGGGGGCACGCTTTAGCGGGGCACAGCGGGCGTTATGGACGCTCGATGGCCAGTGCAACCCCTTGGCCACCGCCAATACATAGCGTCGCCAAGCCTTTTTTGGCATCGCGGGCGATCATTTCGTGGAGCAGTGTCACCAGCACGCGGCAGCCCGACGCACCAATGGGGTGACCTAGCGCGATGGCGCCGCCGTTGACGTTCACCTTCGACGTGTCCCAGCCCAGCTCTTTATTGACCGACAGCGCTTGAGCAGCGAAGGCTTCGTTGGCTTCGACGAGGTCCAGGTCATCCAGGCTCCAGCCCGCTTTTTCCAGGCAGCGACGGGTGGCGGGGGCCGGTCCGATCCCCATGATGGCCGGGTCGACGCCTGCGTTGGAGTAGGCGGCAATGCGGGCTAGGGGCTCCAGGCCAAGCTCTTTGGCTTTTTCCGCCGAGCAGAGCATAACCACGGCCGCGCCGTCGTTCAGCGACGAGGCGTTACCCGCCGTCACGGTGCCCTCTTTCTTGAAGGCAGGACGCATCCCGGCCAGCTTGTCTGCCGTGACTTCACGAGGGTTTTCGTCGGTATCGAAGACCACCGGGTCGCCTTTACGCTGCGGCACCTCGACCGGGACAATCTGGCTTTTGAATTTGCCCTCTTTGATGGCGGCGGCAGCTTTTTGCTGGGAAGCGGCGGCAAATTCGTCCATGGCTTCTCGCGTGATGCCATATTTCTCTGCCAGGTTCTCGGCCGTAATGCCCATGTGGTAGTTATTGAACGCATCCCACAAGCCATCATGCACCATGGAGTCGATAGCCTTCCAGTCGCCCATGCGCTGGCCGTTGCGCGAGTTCGGCAGAATATGGGGAGAGGTGGACATGTTCTCCTGACCACCGGCCAGCACGATCTCGGCATCGCCGCAGCGGATGGCTTGAGTCGCCAAGTGCAGCGCTTTGAGGCCAGAGCCACATACTTTGTTGATCGTCATGGCCGGTACGGTGTCTGGCAGGCCTGCCTTGATGGCTGCTTGGCGCGCCGGGTTTTGGCCAACGCCTGCGGTCAGCACCTGACCCAGCAGCACTTCGTCGATCTGCTCGGGCGCGACGCCGGTGGAAGCGATAATGTCTTTGATGACCAGCGCACCCAAATCGCTGGCGGGAATCCCTGCGAGTGATCCCCCGAAACTACCTACAGCGGTGCGGCGAGCCGCCACAATGACCACGTCTTGCATACAATGACTCCTTGAGTGAGTGTCGCATTGTGCCTATGGCAGATAGGCGTGCCGCCTATCCATAGTTGTTAGTGGTGTGACTTTGTGTCGTGTCAGGCTTGGCTATCAGCATAGGGGAAGGTTGTGCATTGCGGCAATACGCTTTTAGCGCCAATAAAAAAACGGGCCGATCAACGGCCCGTTCTTAGCGCGTCAGTTGGCTTACGCCAGCTGTACCGGAATGGCGTTACTGGTATGGCTGACGTGGTTACCTTCCTGTAGATACACCAGCGCGGGCTGGTGGTTGTCGAGCTCGGCCTCTGAGTAATGGGCGTAGCTGCAGATGATGATGCGATGTCCCGGCGCGGCCAGGTGGGCCGCGGCGCCGTTGATCGAAATCAAGCGCGAGCCCTCTTCGCCACGAATGGCGTAGGTAGTGAAGCGCTCGCCGTTCTCGACATTGTAAATCTGGATCTGTTCGTTTTCGCGGATACCGGCCATGTCCAGCAGGTCGCCGTCGATGGCGCACGAGCCTTCGTAATTGAGAACGGCGTGGGTAACGCGGGCCATGTGCAGCTTGGCTTTGAGCATGATGGTGTGCATGGGAACTCCTGAGTAACGAGCAAGCCTTGCAGGCTAGCGACGAGCAGCGCTGGGTAGCTGCACGCTGAGATTGTCGATGAGACGCGCAGGGCCAAGCTTGGCAGCGGCCAGTAGCACGGCGTGGCGCGTGGTATCGGTGACAGGGCCGAGGGCGGCATCCCGTAGTTCGAGGTAATCTGGCGTAAAGCCGGCATCATACAGCGCCGCTTTGCCCCGTTGTAGTACCTTTTCGATGGATTCACCTTGCGCCAGTGCGTTGCGCAGTTCGCACAGCGTTTTGTAGAGCGTTGGCGCCGTGGCGCGCTCCTGGGCGCTGAGATAGCCGTTGCGCGACGAGAGCGCCAATCCATCATCGGCGCGTACGATCGGCACGCCGATGATCTCGATGGGCATGTGCAGATCAGCCACCAGCTTACGAATTACCGCAAGCTGCTGATAATCCTTTTCACCAAAGCAGGCAATGTCCGGCTGCACTAGGTTGAACAACATGCTGACCACGGTGGAGACGCCGTCAAAGTGGCCGGGGCGTGAGCCGCCGCAGAGCCCTTCGCCGACCACGGGCACGTGAACGCGGGTCTGGGCCTCCAAGCCGTTGGGATAAAGGGCGCTCACCGTAGGCGCAAACAGCAGGTCACACCCTGCTTCGGTGAGGTGGTGCTGGTCGGCGTCGAACGTCCGTGGATAAGCGTCCAGATCTTCGCCGGGGCCGAACTGCATCGGGTTGACGAACAGGCTAGCGACGACCACGTCGGCGTGCTGGCGGGCGGTGGCGACCAGCGCTAGATGGCCCGCGTGAAGATTGCCCATGGTCGGCACCAGCGCAATACGCTGGCCCTTTTGGCGAGCGTCACGCAGCGTGGCGCGAAGCTCGGATATATCTCGCAAAGTGCGCATAGAGAAGTCGCTGTCGCTCACTGAAAAACGGTTACTTAAAAACAGTGCTCTGGGGCGGGGAAGGCGCGGCGCTTGACGGCGTCATGGTACTGCTCGAAGGCGCCCTGGATGGAGCTGGCCTCCGCCATGAAGTTTTTCACGAAGCGCGGCGTACGGCCGTGCGTGACCCCCAGCACGTCGTGCATGACGAGAATCTGTCCGTCGGTGTCTGGGCCTGCGCCGATCCCAATGACCGGTACGTCTAGCGCTTCGGTCACCGCTTTGCCCAAACTAGCGGGCACGCACTCCAGCAAAATCACCGAGGCGCCGGCGTCCACTAGCACTTTGGCATCGTGAATGATTTGCTCGGCTTGCGCCGCTTCGCGGCCTTGTACCTTATAGCCGCCCAGTTGATAGACGGTTTGCGGCGTCAGACCCAGGTGGGCACACACCGGCACGCCGCGGCGAGTCAGTTCGCGAATGCCATCGGCCATCCATGCTTCGCCCTCTACCTTGACCAATTCCGCACCTGCTCGCATCAGCGCTGCGCCATCTTCCAAGAGGCGCTCCGTGGTGGCATTGCTCATGAACGGTAGGTCGACCATCAGCAGGCTGTGGCCTTTGCCGCGTGCAGCACAGCGGGTGTGGTAACAAATGTCATCGATGGTCACGGGCAAGGTGCTGCTGTGCCCCTGTAACACCATCCCAAGGGAGTCGCCTACCAGCAGGACATCGATACCCGCCGCGCTAGCAGCATGGGCAAAGGAGGCATCGTAAGCAGTCAGGCAGCTGAACGTTTCACCGGCGCGTTTATACGCCTGCAGGGTGCTCAGGGTGACGGTTTTCATGGCGTGCTCTCATTCAAACGTGATGGGGCCGATGCGGCGAGTGCGCTCGAGGCGCCTGCGCTCTGCTCGGCCATTATTATCGCAGCGTCCCTGCCTGCGCGATGTGGCGTAACCGGCAATTGTTACCTGATTGGGGGCGTGGTGTCGAGATTTGTGTCAGATGGTAGCAGTGGCGGTGACATCGGTAGCACTTAAGTGCCGAATATCGCTCGTATTGAGGCGCGATAGCCACGTTTCGAGCGGTTGCTGGTGCAGCGTGATGGGCTGCTGAAGCGCCGTGGAGACCTCTGCCAGCGGTACGAGTACGAAAGCGCGGGCGTGCATCTGCTCATGAGGTACGGTCAAGCGGGGGTGCTGCAGGGTATGTTTTCCGTAAAGCAGCACATCTAGGTCTAGCGTGCGTGGCCCCCAGTGGCGTAGCCGCCGACGCCGATGGCGCTGCTCCAGCGCCTGTAGCTGGTCGAGGAGCGCCAGCGGCGACAGGTGGGTCTCTAGGCAGGCGACGGCATTGATGAAGTCCGGCTGATCTTGTGGGCCGATGGGCGCCGTGGCGTAGAGCGATGACTTGGCCACTCGTCGCGATAGTGGCAAGGTGTCCAATTCCTGGAGCGCCCGCTCCACCTGCTCGATGGGGGTCTCTAAATTGCTGCCGAGGCCGATATAGCAACGCACGGCGCTATTCACTGTTGGCCCTCCGCGATTTGCGGCGTTTTTTACGACGGCGGTCGCCTTGGCTGGCCGGATCGCTGCCGACCTTCTGCAGGAGTCGGCGCTGCTCGTGATCGTCGCCTTTCTGGAACGACTCCCACCAGTCACCCAAGCCGCGGGGAATTTCGCCCGCCTGCTCGCGTAGCATCAGTAGATCGAAGGCAGCGCGAAAGCGCGGATGCTCTCGGGTTTGGAACGCGCGCTTGCCCCGTCGCATTGGCAGCCGTGCCTGAAGCTCCCAAATTTCGCGCATGGGAATCCCAAAACGCTTGGGAATGGAGGTGTGCTGGAGCTGGCGCGATACGACCTGCTGAGCCGCGGTTTGCAGGGCGGGCACGGCAGGCATGCCCTCACGCTCGAGCTCGGCCTGGCGGTGAACGACCGGCGCCCATAGAAACGCTGCCAGCAAAAACGCGGGCGTGACGGGGCGGTCTTCGGCGATACGCTTGTCGGTATTGGCGAGTGCCTGCTCAATGAGCTCCTCTGCCCAAGCGGCGTCGGCCATGGCCTCTTCGGCTTCCGGGAAGAGCATGCCAAACAGGTTGTAGTGGCTCAACAGGCGGAAAGTGATCAGCCCGTGGCCCGACATGAAGAGTTTGAGCACCTCATCGAACAGGCGAGCCGGCGGAATTTGCAGCAGCAGAGGCGCAAGATCGTACATGGGCGCTTCGGTGGCGGGCTCGATAGTGAAGTCGAGCTTGGCCGCAAAGCGCACCGCGCGCAGCATCCGTACCGGATCTTCACGGTAGCGGGTGGCGGGGTCGCCGATCAGGCGCAGCGTGCGCGATTCGATATCTCGCGCTCCGTTGGCAAAGTCGTGGATCGTGAAGTCGGCAATATTGTAGTAGAGCGCATTGACGGTGAAGTCGCGGCGCAGTGCGTCCTCTTCGATATTGCCCCATACGTTGTCCCGCAGCAGCAAGCCATCGTCCGATTGGTGAGCGATATGGTCGCCGTGCTCGTCCTGAGGTTTGCCGCGGAATGTCGTTACCTCGATGACTTCGCGGCCAAAGCGTACATGCACGATGCGAAAGCGGCGGCCAATCAGGCGTGAGTTGCGAAATAGATCGCGCACCTGCTCGGGTGTAGCGTTGGTGGCCACATCGAAGTCTTTCGGCATTTTGCCCAGCAGCGCGTCGCGAATGCAGCCACCCACGAGATAGGCATCGAACCCGGCGCCGTTGAGACGATAAAGCACCTTGAGCGCGGCTTCACTGATTTGCTTGCGAGAAACGGGGTGCTCGGAGCGCGGAATGATACGAGGGCTGGGCGCATCTGAGGCGCTCTCAGGGGAATCGAGCAGGGATTTCAAGTGCTCTCCCGGACTGTGTAATAAACGGGTAAATCCTTTAAACATGCGGCGATGTCGACTCGCAGTGTATCGAAAACGGTTTCGAAAAACGTGACCGTATGGAGGACGGTAAAGGGTTGAGTGTATCCGACCCCCTGGGGCTTGCAAAGAGCGGTTTGCAATGAGCCGTCGAACCTGACGTCAATGTCACCCGTAAAAGCGGAAAGGGGAGGCTACGTGAGCCTCCCCTATAAAGCAGACAATCAGCATCCATGCTGCTGTTTTTATTCATGATGGCACATCGCCCTGAATACGCACCGCAGTCGGCAGGCGTAAAGAACCACTCTGATTCCGACCGCCTCGTATTCAAAACAATAATCCAACCGCGAACTTTTCTCTCCCGGCGAGTTGTTATTGGCTCCGGGGGTGTACACCTATGCTGCTATTGTTGTTGTTCGGGTGCAGACCTTGTGTACGTCGCGTCCTTATTTGGGCACTTGCTGTGTATTGTTATTGTTTGCTGCGCGTTTGCTTGGCTCCGCTAGGTAACCCTGTGCTGCGCGTGCAAGTCATGAGACTCAAGCCTGTTGTTCTTGTTCGTGCCGTTATCTCTACCTGGCCTTGTTGTTTTTGTTTTGGCTCAGGTCGGGGCGGTGTCATGTTGTTTTTATTAGTGACTAACCGCGCTGCCCAGTTTGTTCTTCTTGCCTAGTAATATTGCACTCGCCGTGCCACTCATTTAATACTTTATGAATTTCAGTAGTTTGGCGATTTTCGAGTGGGTCAGGGAACTATTGGGAAGGGAAAGTGTTACCCGTTTTGGCGGCAATTTTGCGCAGCGTTGTGTGGGAAGGTAACAGTGCTCGGGTAACGAATTCCGGATATTTCTTAATCAAATCAATCTATTGGACGTTGGTATTACGCCAAACGTCTAACGGCGTGCGGTCTTTTTCCGAGGGATCCCCAGTCTTTGGCGTCGTTCCCATAAGTTCTTGCGGCTAATGCCGAGTTTTTGCGCCAGTTCGGTTTCGCTCATTTGATCCTGATGTTCCAACACGAAGTGCTGAAAATAGTCTTCCAACGACAGGTCCTCCTCATCGACGGGGGCAACTGCCTCGCTAGGCGAGGAGCTGGTGGCAGGTGGCTGGGAGCGGTGGGTAACTGGACCAAGTCCCAAATCATCAGGGTGAATCAGGTGGCCTTCGGCAAGAATTACGCCGCGCTCCAGCGCATTTTCCAGCTCGCGCACGTTACCGGGCCAGGGATAGTCGCGTAGGTCTTGGCGGGCCGCTCTGGAGAGCCGTAGCCCTGGGCGTTCGTGGCGCTTGCAAGCCTTCTCTAGCAGGATATCGGCGATTTTGAGTACGTCGTCTTCGCGCTCGCGCAGCGGTGGCAGGGCAATCTGCATCACGTTCAATCGATAGTACAAATCAAGCCGGAACTCGCCGCTTTTGGAAAGCGCGCGCAGATCACGGTGAGTGGCGGCAATCAAGCGAACGTCCACATGGCGGGTTTCCACGGAGCCAATTTTGCGGATCTCGCCCTCTTGCAGTACGCGTAGCAGCCTCGCTTGGGCATCCAGGGGCAGCTCGCCAATTTCATCGAGAAAGAGCGTACCGCCGTCGGCAGCTTCGACCAAGCCGGTGCGTGCAGCGCTGGCACCGGTAAAGGCGCCTTTTTCGTGACCAAACAACTCGGATTCGATCAGCGTTTCGGGGATCGCCGCGCAGTTGACGCAAATCAGCGGCGCTTTGGCACGCTTGCTCTGTTGGTGAATGGCGCGCGCGACTAGCTCTTTGCCGGTGCCAGACTCGCCTTGAATCAGCACGGTGACGTCTGCAGGGGCGGTTTTACGAATACGCGTATACACCTCTTGCATGGCAGTGCAGTCACCGATCATGGTTTGGCGGCCTCCGCCCTCATCGGTGACATCTGGCGGCGTACCCTGCTGCATCGACTGCTTGTGCAAAATTCGCTCGACGGTTTCCAGAAGCTCAGTGTGGTCGAAGGGCTTGGCGACATAGTCGACCGCGCCCTGCTTGAGGGCATCGACCGCCGAACGCATGCTGGCGTAGCTCGTCATGATCAAAACGGGAGCGGGGGCGGCGAGTTCGATGAGCGTTGTACCCGGCTCTCCAGGCAGGCGCAGGTCGCTGATGATGAGATCAAAGTCGCTGAGCGGCTGAGCGCGGGCCTCTTCGGCGCTGGCCGCTTCGCTGACGTGATAGTCATGGCGCTCCAGTAGGCGCTTTAGCGCGCTGCGAATAATCGCTTCATCTTCAACAATCAGTATCCTGGGCATGGGGCAAGTGATCATCCTGTTGGTAAAGCGGTAGCCAAAGCGTGATGGCCGTGCCGCGAGGCTTTCCGGGAGGGGGCGACGCCACCTCTATTTTGCCGTGGTGCTCATTGATGATTTGATACGCCAACGATAGCCCAAGTCCAGTACCTTCACCCGCGGGTTTAGTGGTGGTGAACGGTTCGAACAGGCGGTGTTTGACGCTGGGATCAATTCCATGGCCATCATCGACGACTCGCCACCAGGCGTGGCTGGCCTGGGTGCCTGCCTCTATGTGCACCGTTCCCTCGGGAGAGCAAGCATCTTTGGCATTGCTCAGTAAATTTACCATGACTTGCGTAAGGCGCTGAGCATCGCCGCGCACCACAATGTCATTTGGGCAGCGGTTGGTAAAGGTGACATCCTCCCCTGAGCGGGCTAAATGGATCAAGTGCAGGGCGTCGTCGCTGACCGCGGTGAGCGACACCCGGGCGGCGGGAAGCGGTCGCTCCGGTCGTCCGCCATGGGCAAAACCGACGAGGGAATTGACGATTTTAGTCACCCGCTGAGTGAGCTGCTGGATCTGGTCGGCGGTTTCCAAAAGCGCCGGGTCGTCGGTGTCGTAGCGCAGATTTTGCGCCAGCGATGAAATGCCGGTGATCGGGTTGCCAATCTCGTGGGCGACCCCGGCGGCAAGCTGGCCAATGGAGGCGAGTCGCGCGGCGTGCACCAGCTCCTCCTCCAGCCACTTCATCTCGGTGTGATCCTCCACCAGAATGACGCTGCCGCCGCGACTGTCGTGGCCGCTAAGCACCGCTTTGTGCAGCGTCAAAAAGTAGTCTTTACCGTGCAGCGTGACCGCCTGTTTGTACAGCGGCGTTTGGCTGGCAGTCAGCACGCTGCCCAGCAGCGTGGGCCAGGGCGGCGGCAGGCTGTCTCGCCGAGAGCCGATGACGCTATCGCCGCTGATACCCGAGAGCTGCGAGAGCGCTTGGTTCCACATCAGAAGCTCGTCGTCGTCGCCCAGCACGCACAGCCCCACCGGCAGGTAGGCCAGGGTCTGGCGGTGGTGGCGGCGAAGGCCATCCAGTTCGCGGGCAAGCCCGGTCAGTCGCGAACGGTAGGCTTCCAAGCGGCTTTCGACGAAATGGATGTCGTCGGTCACAGGGGCGTCATCGTGACGGTAGGGCAGATAGCGGTCGACGATGTCCCGCGCCACCGAGGGGCCCATCAGGCCCGACAGGTTGGCCTGAATGCGGTCGCGTAAACGGCGCAGGGCATAGGGGCGTCGCTCTTGCGGGGTCAGGTTGAGCGCTTTCAACGCGCGGTCCACTTCTCGGCTGGCGGCTTCGTCGCCCAGCGCTTGGGCCAAGTGGGCGGAAAAATCCCCTGCCGTGGCGGCTTCCAGCGGCAGGCGTTTGGAGCGGATGACCGCATCCACCGAGCAGGCTTCCGCCGCCGAGCGCTCGCCCTCCGAAATGCGCGTAAATAGCGACACCACGATCAGCAGCACGATATTCACCGCTAGCGAGATGAGGGTGGCGTTGTACCATACGGGGGCATCGGCGGGCATCAGAAGGCTGAATGGCAGCGCGGGGAGGGCGATATCGAACAGCAGTGGCAGCCACAGCCCCCATAGCCAGACGCCGATGCCTCCGATGAGACCGGCAATCATGCCTTTGCGATTGGCTCCTGGCCAATAGAGCAGCGCCAGCAGGCCCGGCAAACACTGGGCCATGCCCACGAATGCGGCCAACCCTAGGTTCGTGAGCGAGTGATAGCGCCCGACGCTTTCGGCAAACAGCCAGCCACCGACAATGACGGCCCCGACCAGTGCCCGGCGTAGCCACAGCAGCCAGCCGTAGAGGTCACTACGCGCCTCTGGCGGACGGGCGACCAGTACGATGTGATTCAACACCATGCCAGAGAGCGCGAGCGCAATCATCATCATCGTGCCGCTGGCGGCCGCCAGGCCCCCTATGAACGCCAGCGCGCCGACCCACCAATGCTCGGTCATTAGGTACGCCGCATAGGCGGCAAGCGGCACGCTCTCGTTGGCCGACTGCGCGGCCCATAAAATGAGCGGCACCGGTAGCGCCATCAGTAGCAAAAAGAGCGGCAAGGTCCAGCTCGCCTGCAGTAAGGTGTGGCGAGAGAGGCTTTCGGCAAAGGTGATTTGGAAGAGGTGCGGCATCATGAAGGCCGCCGCGAAAAACAGCAGCAGAAACGTGCGCCACTGGGGGGCTTCGAGCTGAGGCGTAGCCGCTTGGAGCGCCGCACCGGGGCCTTCCAGCCAGCGCTGTAAATCCTGTGGTCCATCAAACACCCACCAGAGTGCAATGGCACCGAGCCCGAGCATGGCCAGCAGTTTGACCACCGATTCGAAGGCGATCACGCTGAGCAGCGTGTCGTGGCGGTGCCGATGGTGATGGCGCGCGCCAAACAGCACGGCGCAGCCTGCAATGACCCCACAAAACAGCAGCGCGACGGCGGCGCTATAGCGGCTGCCGGTGAGCAGCTGCACGGCATCGCTCAAGGTTTGCACCTGTATGCCCAGCAGCGGCAGTACGGCAAGCAGACTCAATAGCGTCACCAGCGTGCCTGCCCAGCGGGAGCGGTAGCGAAAGGCGAACAGATCTGCCAGCGAGGAGAGTTGGTAGGTGCGGGTGATGCGCTGAATCGGTACCAGCAGCACGGGGGCGAGCAAAAAGGCCCCCGCTGGCCCCAGGTAGTAAGCGAGGTAGCCGAATCCAGCATTCGCGGCTAATTCGATGCTGCCGTAGATGGCCCAGGCACTGGCGTATACGCCAAGCGCCAAGGTGTACACCATCGGGTGGCGAGTAATGCGCACCGGTACCCAGCCCCGCTCGACGGCCAAACCGCAGCCAAACAGCAGCCCGAGATAGCCAAGCCCCAGTAATACGACGCTTATTAACTCAGCGTTCATCCAGTTTCCTTTTCTGCTCGAGCCAGAGCGTCAGAGCTATCAACACTCCCCAGATGGCAAACGGGCGGTACCAGGCAACGCTCGGGTCAGCCCAGCCATCCATGAACAGCGGGGAAAGCAGATACCCGCCAAAGACGAGAAATAGCATGATGCGGTAGACGTACATCTTACGGCTCCGGTGGGGCAGAGCGGTGGGGCTGCGGTGCCAAATGTGCCACTGACCAGTGATTGATGGCCCATCGTAACTGGACCTCGGGGGGCTCCTCGACGAGCGCTGGCGGTGGCGCCTGATCGAGCAGCTGCAGCGCTTGAAACAGCTGGCGACGAATCCCGCGGCTCTCCTCGGCCAAGGCAGGGGCGAGGTTTTGCTTGGAGAGCTTTTGGCCGCCCGCCGTGACCACCAGCGGCAGATGCAGATAGCGCGGCGTAGGCACCTGTAGCGCTGCTTGTAACTGCTGCTGCCAAGGCGTGTTATCCAGCAAGTCGACTCCCCGTACGATGTCGGTGATGCCCTGATGGGCGTCGTCCACGACCACCGCGAGCTGATAGGCCCATAATTGATCTTTGCGCTTCAACACGACATCGCCCAGGTCGGCGGGGTCGAAGTGCTGCTCGCCGAACAGTCGGTCGTTCCAACCGACGGGGCGTTGGGCGAGGTCGCTTCGCAACCGCCAGGCGACTGGCTGGCTGGCATCGCACACGCCGTCTCGGCACCAGCCGGGGTAGATGTCGAAGGCCTGCCACTGCTTGCGTGAGCAGCTGCAGGGGTACGCCAGCCCCCGATCGATGAGCTGCTCAAGCGCGTGTTGATAGGCGTCATGACGCTGGCGTTGCCACATGACGTCCTCATCCCATGTCAGGCCAAAAGCCTCCAGCTGGCGCAAAATGGTGCTGTCCGCGCCCTCGGGGCAGCGCGGCGGGTCGATGTCTTCGATACGTACCAGCCACTGGCCCCCCGCAGCGCGGGCATCCAAATAGCTGCCGAGCGCGGCCACCAGCGAGCCAAGATGCAGGGGCCCGGAGGGGGTAGGGGCGAAGCGTCCTCGGTAGTGAGCGGTGGCGGTCATGGCAATCCGTGCGTGAAAACGGTAAAGCAGTAAGTAGAGAACAAGATGACAAACAAAAACGGGCACCTCAAGGGTGCCCGCTGTCGACCATCTTAGCAGGATGGCAGGGTGCTCAACCGCCCAGCTGTTTCTCTTTTAGCTCGGCCAAGGTTTTGCAGTCGACGCACAGTGTGGCCGTGGGCCGTGCTTCCAGGCGGCGAATACCGATTTCCACGCCGCAGGCTTCGCAAAAACCGTAGTCGTCATCATCGATCTTTTCGATGGTTTCGTTGATTTTCTTCAGCAGCTTGCGCTCGCGGTCCCGGGTACGCAGTTCCAGGCTAAAGCCCTCTTCCTGCGTGGCGCGGTCAGCGGGGTCGGCATAGTTGTTAGCATCTTCCTGCAGGTGGCGTACGGTACGATCCACCTCTTCCATGAGGTCCTGTTTCCAGTCCAGAAGCAGCTGGCGGAAGTGCGCGAGCTGCTTCTCGTTCATATACTCTTCACCCGGTGCCGGCTCATACGGTGTGAAGGACTTGGACGCTTCCGGTTTCTTTTCCGCTACTGGCATGGGAGTGCCCCTTACGTATGTGACTGCTGATCGACCATGAGCGTGTGCCACGATCTCACGCCAAAGGGATGCTTGTTTAGCTGAAAATTGCGCGCGATGCAAGCATAATAGTGCGCTTTCGACCATGGTCCCACATCTTGTACGACCTGCGTCATGGTTTAACTACTGCTAGGTGAAGGAGCCGTTATGGCCTGGAATTCGCGTGTCGATCACGTTGCGCCTTTTCGCGTAATGCACTTATTGGAAATGGCTCAGGCGCGTGAAGCGGCAGGCCATGACGTGATTCACCTGGAAGTGGGCGAACCGGATTTCGCAACGCCCGCCCCGATCGTCGCCGCCGGGCAGCAGGCGCTGGCCAGCGGCAGAACACGCTACACCCCCGCCGCCGGTTTAGCGTCGCTGCGCGAGGCCATTGCCGGGCACTACGCCGAGCACTTCAACGCCACGGTTGACCCCGCCCGTATTCTGGTCACCCCCGGTGCGTCTGGCGCACTGCTGCTGGCCAGCCAGCTGCTTGTCGAAAATGGTGATCGAGTGCTAATGGCTGACCCAAACTATCCGTGTAACCGCCACTTCATGGCGCTGGCAGGGGCCGAGGTCGACGCCGTGTCGGTAGGGCGTGATAGCGGCTGGCAGCTCACCGCACCGCTGATCGAGCAGCACTGGCAGGCCAAGACGCGTATAGCCATGCTGGCAAGCCCCTCCAACCCGACCGGGCATACGCTGGATGCCCCGGCGCTCGCCAAGGTGATCGACACCGTGGCTGCCAAGGGTGGCGACGTCATCGTCGACGAGATCTACCAGGGGCTGAATTACGATGACGCGCCGCTGTCGGCCACGTCATTGTCAGATGACGCTTTTGTGGTGAACAGCTTCTCCAAGTACTTCGGCATGACCGGCTGGCGCTTGGGTTGGCTGGTGGCGCCAGAGCAGGCCGTCGAGCCGCTGACCCGGCTGGCGCAAAACGTCTTTCTCGCCGCACCGACGCCCTCCCAGCACGCGGCGCTGGCGGCGTTTACTCCCGAGTGCCGGGATATTCTGGAAACCCGTCGCGCTACTCTCAAACAGCGTCGCCAAGTACTACTGGATGGCTTGGCCGAGCTAGGGTTAGCGCCGGATTTGCCGCCTCAGGGGGCGTTCTATCTCTGGCTGGATATCTCCCGCTACAGCCGTGACAGCCAAGCCTTCTGCGAGCGCCTGCTCGTGGAGGAGAATGTCGCCATCACCCCGGGGATCGATTTTGCCGTACAGGGCGGCGAGCATCATGTGCGCATCGCCTTCACTAACGACGTGGCACGGCTGCAGGAGGCCGTAGTGCGCATTGCGCGCTTCGTGAGCCGCTTATGATGACCTATCCCTCACTGGTGTCCGGCACGCTGCTGCGGCGCTACAAGCGCTTTCTAGCCGATGTACGCCTGGACAGCGGGGAGGACGTGGTGGCCCACTGCCCGAATACGGGCTCGATGAAGGCGGTCAACGTACCCGGCTGCCGGGTATGGCTCTCGCCTAGCGACAACCCCAAACGCAAGCTGGCCTGGACCTGGGAGTGGATTGCACTGCCTCAGCCTGAGGGGGGGACGGCGCTGGCATCGGTGCATACGGGGCGCGCAAACCGCTGGGTTGAAAGTGCCATCACGGCGGGGGATATCCCGCCGCTGGCGGACTATCGAACGTTAAAGCGTGAAGTGAAGGTCGGCGAAGCGCGGCTCGATTTTCGTTTGGATGACCCTGAGAAGGGCGCCGCCTACGTGGAGGTCAAACAGGTCACGCTGAAAGAGGCGGATGGGCACGGCTACTTTCCCGACTCCGTGAGCGCACGGGGCACCAAACATTTAGCCACGCTGGCGGCGCTTGCCCAGCAGGGCGAGCGGGCGGTGCTGCTATTCTGCGTGGCGCACGAGGGGATTGCGGACGTGGCACCGGCGGCGCATATCGACGCCACCTACGCGGCGGCGCTCAGTGATGCGGTGCAAGCGGGGGTCGAAGTACTGGCGTATGGCGTGACGATGACGTGGCAGCAAAGCGTACCGATAGCGGCCCGCCTGACGCGGGCACTACCGGTACGGGTTTAGCGCTCGATATAGAAACGCTGAATGAAGCTCACCGGCTCGGAATTTTCATTGCGGTCGTAGCGCACGTCGAGATGGAAGCGCATTGGCTCGTCGTGGCGCAGTGTAAACGTGGCAAGGTGGTAGGTGGCATCGCCATCGTGCACGGTGCGAAAACTGAGCGGTTCGCGGGTGTCGGTCAAGTCGCTCACATAGCCGCCCACGCTGGCATTCACCGGTCGCGTGGTGCCATCCGGCTGGCGCTCGCGCACGCTGACGTTGACCAGGCCGTGCCCGATACTGCGCTGGATGCTGTTCGCCTGCGCCACTTCTGGCGTTAGAAAGCGCGTTTCGATGGCGTTGTAATGGATCTCGTAGTCGCCCACTTGCACCATTTGCTCTGCCGCTGCCTGGGTGGCGCTGAGCAGCGTGCCAAGTAGCACCATCAACAGTGGAAAGCGTCGCAGTGTTGCGATAGCCATAGCGTGTCTCCTCTCATGGGTGAGGTAAAGGCCGTCTTAGGCGCGTCGGCGTACCCGGAAAATGGCGATTTCACCAAACAGGTTAGGCCACCACTTCGAGGTCCAGTGCCCCTTGTGGTCGCCCACTCCTACGGCACGGTCGACGATCACCAACCCTTTCTCTTTACATAGGTGCTCGAAGTCGTTGAACGTCGAGAGGTGAATGTTAGGGGTGTCGTACCACGCGTGGGGCAGCGATTTCGATACCGGCATATAGCCGCGCAGCCCCAGGTGAATGCGGTGACGCCAGTAGGCGAAGTTGGGGAAGGTGATGATCCCCTCCTCGGCGACCCGCAGCATTTCATCGAGCATCTTATCCGGGCGGCGCAGCGCCTGCAGCGCCTGGGTCATGATCACCTGATCGTAGCTATTGTCGCAGAAGCTACCCAGGCCGTCGTCCAGGTTGTGCTCGATGACGTTGACGCCGCGCGCCACGCACTGGGTAATGCCGTCCGGGTCGATCTCCAACCCGTAACCCGTCACGCCTTTCTCTTTAGCCAACCGCTCTAGCAGGACGCCGTCGCCGCAGGCGAGGTCAAGGACGTGTGCGTCTTGGGGAACCCAGTCGTAAATCAGTTCGAGATCTGTGCGCATTAGCGTGTTTCCTCCGCGTCGGCGGCATCGAGGTGCTGCTCTCGAGCGACGCGGCCCATGAAGGCACTGAACAGCGCTTGATAGCGCGGCTCGGGCAGTAAGAAGGCATCGTGCCCGTGGGGCGACTCGATATTGGCGTAGCTGACTGATTTACCCGCGCGGGTAAGGGCGTCCACTAGCTCTCGAGAGCGCGACGGCGGGAAGCGCCAATCGGTGGTAAAGCTGACGATCAAAAAAGGACACTGCGCCGGAGCCAGGGCGCAGGCGAGATCGCCGTCGCAGCTGGCCGCCGGGTCGAAGTAGTCCAGCGCTTTAGTCATCAGCAGGTAGGTGTTGGCATCGAAGGCGGTCGAGAAAGTGTCGCCCTGGTAGCGCAAGTACGACTCCACCTGAAACTCGACGTCGAAGCCAAAGTTCAAGTCGTCGCTGCGCAGGTCACGGCCAAACTTGCTGCCCATGGCGTCTTCGGAAAGATAGGTGATATGACCTACCATGCGGGCCAGTTTCAGTCCTCGCTTGGGCACGGTGTCGTGCTCGGCGTACCAGCCGTCGAAGAACTCGGGATCCGAGCGAATCGCCTGCCGGGCGACCTCGTTGAAGGCGATGTTTTGCGCCGACAGGCGGGGTGTGGCGGCGATGACGACGGCATTGGCAACGCGTTCGGGGTAAGTGATCGTCCACTGCAGCACCTGCATACCGCCCAAACTGCCCCCCACGGCCGCGGCCCAGCGCTCGATGCCCAAGTGGTCGGCGAGTCGTGCTTGGCTAGTGACCCAGTCACTCACCGTCACTACGGGGAAGTCGGGTCCCCACTGACGGCCGGTATCCGGGTTATGGCTTACCGGGCCGGTACTGCCGTGGCAGCCGCCCAGGTTGTTCAGCGACACCACGAAAAAGCGGTTGGTGTCGATGGATTTGCCTGGACCGATATGGGCATCCCACCAGCCGGGTTTGCGGTCTTCGGCGGTGTGGTAGCCTGCCGCGTGGTGGTGCCCCGATAGCGCGTGGCAAATCAGCACCGCATTCGAGCGTTCGGCGTTCAGCGTGCCGTAGGTCTCATAGATCAGTTCGTACTCCGATAGCGTCTTGCCGCAGGCAAGCGGCAGCGGCGTATCGAATTTCACCACCTGGGGCGTTACGAGGCCAACGGAGTCCGCTGGCCGGTCGTCATAAGCAAGAGTGTCTGAATCAGGCATCGAAAGCACTAGTCCTGCAAAAATAGGTCACTGCCAAAAGTGAGCTCGGGCCGTTAGTCGAGTCGATAGGGCCGTTATAGCCCTACGAGGGCACCCGAGATGCCTGCTGCGCGAATCAGTGAACCCACGACGATGCCGTCCACCAGGTTGATGGCGATGAAGACGACGATCGGCGAGAGGTCGATCATGCCCAGCGGCGGAATTACCTTCCTCACCGGTGCCATGATCGGCTCGACCAGTTGCATCACCAGCAGCGCGCCGGGGTGGCTCGCATTCGGGGCGACCCAGCTTAGGATGATCATCACGATCATGGCAAAGAAGTAGATCTTCAAAATGGCGTTGGCCAGCGCGGCGACACCCGCAATCAGCAGCCCTGCAATGGGCGGCATGCCTACGCCGATCACCATGAAGATGGCGATCATACTGAAGACTTTCAGCACGAAACCGGCCGCCAGGGTGGCTAGGTCAAAGCGACCGGCGACCGGCCCTAAAAAGCCTTGAAACAGCCCCACGACAGGCTGGGTGATTTTGACCACCGACTGGCTGAGCGGGTTGTAGTAATCCGCCCGCGATGCCTGCAGCAAAAAGCGCAGCATCAACAGAAACAGATAAATATTGATCAGCGAGTTCACCAGCATTAACCCGGCGCTGCCTAATTGACTTCCCATTGCGGCTTCTCCTCGAAAATAGCGTTTGGCATCGTTCACGGCCTATTGGCGGCGTGCGACTCAGGCGTTACCGCTTAGCTCTTTGGACATGGCGTCGGCGCGCTCGGCGCAGGCGTTCATAGCGTCGGCGATGATCGTGCGCAGATGCGCCTCTTCCATATGATGAATGGCGCGCTCGGTGGTGCCGCCCGGTGACATGACGTTCTGTTTCAGCGTGGCCGGGTCTTTGTCACTGCGCTGGGCCATGGTGGAGGCGCCCAAGGCGGTTTGAATGGCCAAGCGGCGAGCGGTATCGGCAGGCAGGCCGAGCTTCACGGCGGCCTCTTCCATGGCTTCGAACATCAAAAAGAAGTAAGCCGGTGCGCTGCCGGACACGGCGGTCACGGCGTCCAGCAAGCGCTCTTCGTCGACCCATTCGACGATGCCAACGGCTTCCATCAGCTGCGTGGCCAGCGTGCGCTGGGCGTCGCTGACCGCCGCGTTGGCGTACAGGCCGCTAGCACCAATGCCGACTAGCGAAGGGGTATTGGGCATGCAGCGCACCAGGGCGTTGCCGCCCCCCAGCCACTGATCGATGGTGTCGGCATCCAAGCCGGCGGCAATGGAGATCACCAGCGGCGCCTGCTGTTGAACGCTGTCGCGTAGCGCTTCGCAAACGCCGCGCATGATCTGCGGTTTGACCGCTAGAACGACCACGTCCGCCCCGCTGACGGCGGCGCTATTGTCGGTGTGGGTATGAATACCCAGGCGCGCTTTCAGCGGAGCCAGTTCGCTGTCGTTGGGGGCCGTGGCGGTGATGTCGCTGGGTGAGACACCGCTTTCGATCAGGCCGCCGATAATGGCGCTGGCCATGTTGCCCGCGCCAATGAAGGTGATCTTGCTCGCCATGGGGGTATCCTTTTTCGCAAATGGCTGCGTCGTGCAGCGTGTGTAATAAGCCGTGTGTTGTTCGAGCCGCCGTTAGCCCCGTGCGCCAAAAATGGCGGTGCCTAAACGTACCAGCGTGGCGCCCTCTAAAACAGCCGCTTCCAAATCGTCACTCATGCCCATCGATAGCGTATCCAGCGGTGCGTCGGGCAGTGCCGCTTTGAGCTCATCCAATAGCTGGCGCAGCGCTGCCAGCGGCTGGCGCTGTGCCTCTAGCGTCGCCGCTGGGGCGGGAATCGCCATCAGCCCGCGCAGGGCTAAGCCGGGTAGCGCGGCAATGTCTCGAGCCAAAGCCAAGGCATCTTCCGGCAGCACGCCGGACTTCGTGGCCTCGCGGCTAATGTTGACCTGCAGGCAGACGTTCAGCGGCGGTAGCGCTGCTGGGCGCTGTTCGCTCAAACGTTTGGCAATTTTCAAACGATCTACGCTGTGTACCCAGGCAAACTGCTCGGCCACGGCACGGGTCTTGTTCGATTGCAGCGGGCCGATGAAGTGCCACACAATGCCGTCAAGATCCTTGAGCGCCGCCTGTTTATCCAGCGCTTCTTGCAGGTAGTTTTCACCAAACTCGCGCTGGCCGTGCTGCCACGCTTCGCGCAGCATGTCGGCGGGCTTGGTCTTGCTCACCGCTAAAAGAGTAGCGCTGGTGGGCGAGCGCCCTGCTTCTTCAAGCGCTCGTCGCAGGCGTTCACGCGCAGAGGCCAGTGACTCGGAGAGCGCGTTGTCTGTCATACTCAAGCACCTTACCGCAGCTGGGAAAGAGAGATGGATATTACCGAACTGCTGGCATTCTCGGCAAAGCAGAATGCGTCCGACCTGCACCTTTCGGCGGGATTGCCGCCCATGATACGTGTTGATGGCGATATTCGTCGGCTTAATGTGCCCGCCATGGAGAACGACGACGTGCGGCGGCTGATCTACGACATCATGAACGATCGGCAGCGCCGTGACTACGAAGAGCACCTAGAAGCGGACTTTTCCTTCGAAGTGCCGGGCGTGGCGCGCTTTAGGGTCAATGCCTTCAACCAGGCACGCGGGGCAGGGGCCGTCTTTCGTACCATTCCCAACAAGGTGCTTTCCATGGACGCCTTGGGCATGGGAGAGGTGTTCCAACGCCTGTCGATGCTGCCCAGGGGCTTGGTGCTAGTGACCGGGCCGACGGGGTCGGGCAAAAGCACGACCCTGGCGGCAATGATCGACTACATCAACGATCACCGCTTCGAGCATATCCTGACCATCGAAGACCCGGTGGAGTTTGTGCACACCAGCAAGCGCTGCCTGATCAACCAGCGGGAGGTTCATCGCGATACCCATAGCTTTTCGGGGGCGTTACGTAGCGCGCTGCGCGAAGATCCGGACGTGATTTTGGTCGGCGAGCTTCGTGATCTCGAAACGATCCGCCTGGCGCTGACCGCGGCTGAAACGGGACACTTGGTATTTGGGACGCTGCACACCACCTCTGCGGCGAAAACCATTGACAGGATCATCGATGTGTTTCCCGGCGATGAGAAATCCATGGTGCGCTCGATGCTCTCCGAATCGCTCCAGGCGGTCGTTTCGCAAACGTTGCTGAAACGCCAGGGTGGCGGACGCGTGGCAGCCCACGAGATCCTGATCGCCACGTCGGCGGTTCGTAATCTGATCCGTGAAGATAAAGTGGCACAGATCTACTCGGCCATTCAGACTGGCGGCGCCCTGGGGATGCAGACACTCAATGCGTCGCTCGCCAAGTTGGTCAAGGAGGGCGTGGTGAGTATGGACGACGCCCAGGCACGCGCAAAAGGCACGCTGACGTTAAAAGACGAGTAACCGCAGCGGGAGGGTAGTGCGATGGGTGAGCTACCCAGCGGTGCACCGATAAATGTGTAGGCGCCGCTAGGGAGCGTAAATGCCGCCGAGCACCCTCGGGCCGCTAGCGCCAGTCACGGAAGGCAAATTGCCGGGTAACCCGTGAAGCCGCTGATGGGCGAGCCAGGCAAAGGCTCCTGCTTCGATCCAATCTTCCGGCCAGCCCAGCGTGGCGGGGGAGAGCAGCGTCACCTTGGGTAGATGCGCTGCTAACCTTTCCATCAAATAGGCATTATGAGCACCGCCGCCACCCACCAGCAGCGTGGCGCTGGACTGGCTTAGCGGCAGTTGGGCCACCCCTTGCGCAACGCTCACCGCCGTCAGTTCGGCCAGCGTTGCCTGGACGTCGCTTGGAGCTTCGTTGCCGGTGAGGTGGTCGTTCAACCACGCTAAGTGAAATAGCTCGCGTCCAGTACTGCGTGGCGGCGGCTGGTGAAAAAAGGGTTCTTTAAGCAGGCGGGCGAGCAGCGATTGGTCGACCTGACCGCTGGCCGCCCACGTGCCGTTCTCATCGAATCGTCCAGTGTGATGCTTGGCAAACCAGGCATCGAGCAGCACGTTAGCCGGTCCAGTATCGAAGCCCACCACGGCGCGCTCTTGATCCTGGGGGAGCCAGGTGAGATTGGCAAAGCCGCCCAGGTTGAGCACGAGCTTTTCGCCTGGCCGCTGCCCAAATAGCGCTTGGTGGAAAGCGGGTGCTAAAGGCGCTGCTTGTCCACCAGCGGCGAGATCCCGTCGGCGAAAGTCGGCGACGACCGTGCATCCCGTCAATTCGGCTAGCAGGCTTGGGTTATCCAGCTGCAGCGTATAGGCCGGGCCGCCCTGATGGCCTTGGGGCACGTGCTCTATCGTCTGACCGTGGCTGCCAATCGCCGTAATCTGAGCCGCGGCGAGCCCTTGGTTCGTTAATAGTGCCGTGACGGCCTGGGCCTGGAGGCGGCAAAAAGCATCCTCGGCGGCGGCCAGCTCGGCAAAGCTCGCGGAGGGTGTGTGGCATAGGTGCAAGAGCTGCGTATGCAGCCTATCGGGCATGGCAACGGCGGCCGTGGCTATGAGTATGGGCGGCGTGCCGGGAGTGAGTGACACCAAGGCGGCATCGATGCCGTCCAAGCTTGTGCCTGACATGAGCCCGATATAGTAGGCCGTCGATGTGGCGGTAGAGGTTTTCATCATGCGTGTCGTCCAAAACGGGAGGAAGGCTCAACCAAGGCGGTGGAGCGTGATAACATCGCCCACTATCGATCATTTAAACGCCTTTAACGGCACATAGTACATGGAGAGAGGCAATGAGTGAGGTGGATCAGGCGTTAGCGCTGCTGTCGCGGGGGACGCATGAAATCCTGGTAGAAGACGAGCTGCGCAAAAAGCTCGCGTCCGGTCGTAAACTGCGTATCAAGGCAGGGTTCGATCCGACGGCACCTGATCTGCACCTGGGGCACAGCGTACTGCTGACCAAAATGCGCCAGTTCCAAGAGCTTGGCCACACCGTCATCTTTTTGATTGGTGACTTCACTGGCCGCATTGGCGATCCGACCGGTAAAAACGTCACTCGTAAGCCATTGACGGAAGCGGATGTCAAAGCGAACGCGGAAACCTACAAAGAGCAGGTGTTCAAGATCCTCGATCCGGAAAAGACCGAGGTGCGCTTCAACGCCGAATGGTTTGGCGAGCTAAGTGCCGCCAAGATGATCGAGCTGGCCGCGCAAAGCACCGTCGCCCGGATGCTGGAGCGCGACGACTTTGAAAAGCGCTATAAAGCCAACCAATCCATCGCCATTCATGAATTCCTCTATCCGCTCGTACAGGGTTACGACTCGGTCGCACTGGAGGCCGACGTGGAGTTGGGCGGTACCGACCAGAAATTCAATCTGCTCATGGGGCGCGAGATTCAGAAGCACTTCGGGCAAGAGCCCCAGGTGGTCATTACCATGCCGCTGCTGGAAGGTTTGGACGGCGTGCAGAAAATGTCAAAGTCGCTTCGCAACTACGTCGGCGTGGATGAAGCACCGGGCTCCATGTTCAATAAACTGGTCTCCATGCCCGACAGCTTGATGTGGCGTTACTTCGAACTGCTCTCGCTCAAATCGAACGAAGAGCTCGACGCGCTAAAGCAAAGTGTCGAGCAGGGCGCCAACCCGCGCGATGTGAAAATGGAACTGGCCCGCGAGCTGATCGCCCGCTATCACGGCGACGAGGCAGCGGCCAATGCGCACAAGTCGGCGGGTAACCAGCTGGCCGACGGTGAGCTGCCGGAAGATCTGCCGGAAGTGAAGGTAGACTTCGAAGGCAGCGAGCAAGCGCCCATCGCCGCTGTTCTGAATCGCTCCGGCCTGACAAAGAACAGTGCCCAGGCCAAGGACATGCTGAAAAATGGCAGCGTCAAGGTCGATGGCGAGGTCGTTGCTCAGGACACCATGCTGGCCACCTGTAAGGTGTACGTCATCCAGGCAGGCAAGAAACGTTACGCCCGTGTGACGCTTGCTTGAACTTTTTGAAAACTTTTTCACATTAGCCCTTGCCAACCCGGCATCGAATCCGTAAAGTACGCATCCGCTGCCGGGGACGCCCAGCGTTACCAGCGGTGATGAGGTTGGAAAACCTCTTGTTTGTCAGGAAGTTAGAGTTCTGTGGTAGGTTGGTCAGATCGCTCGCTTCGCCCGCTGAAAACAGCGGTTGACAAACACCACGGAATGCGTATAATACGCCTTCCTCGCTGAGGCAACACGGGTCAGGTCATCGAGCCCGCCGCAGCGATATTAAGAAAGTTGCTCTTTAACAATTTGATCAGGTAATTCATGTGGGCGCTTGCCGATGAGGGTGATAAATCACCTATTATCAAGGCAAGCGACTCGTCAAACAGGCTTCGGCCTAATGAATGAATTCGTTTGACCCTT